>DASSFS010000001.1:0-6371 GCA_035694165.1 Solirubrobacterales bacterium
TTCGGATTGCTTGCCCTTGAGCTTCCGTGGGAGTGGCACACGGCGCTCCCAACCGACGCCACGCTCGATTCTCAGCTTCTTGAGCGCTTCCGGCAGTACGCGAAGCTCTCGTCTAACGGAAGCTGATCGACAGAGCTGGCGTACCCGGGAAGCCTTCCTCCTATGGCAGCTTTCAGCTCAGCTCTCGTCTGCGAGCAGATGCGAGGTTCGAAGGGGCTGTTGGTGACCCCTCCCCGGAAGCTCAAGGGCAGGCAATCCAAAGCGGGGCAGCGGCTCAGCTGCGCAACGGCTTCTGGGGAGGGGTCACCAACAGCCCCACCCACCCTGGAGCCTGCCCCTTAGACGTTCGCGTCGATGGCCGCCGCCAGGAACAGCAGCGCCAGGTACGCCAGTGAATAGAGGTACGTGCGGAGGGCCCAGCGGCGGTCGGCGGTGCGGAGCAGCTTGGTGGAGAAGGCGATGAAGACGGCGCCGAGCAGCATCGAGGGGATCAGGTAGGCGACGCCGAGGCCGCCAGCGCAGAAGGGCAGCTGGGTGACGGCGTAGAGAAGGACGGTGTAGAGGAGGATCTGTCGCCGCGTCTCGTCCTCGCCGCGGACCACCGGAAGCATCGGGATGCCGGCCTTCGCGTACTCGTCCTTCATCAGCAGCGAGAGCGCCCAGAAATGGGGCGGAGTCCAGAAGAAGACGATCGCGAACAGGTAGAAGGCCATGCCGCTGAGCTCGCCGGTGACGGCCGCCCAGGCGACCAGTGGTGGCACCGCGCCGGCGGCGCCGCCGATGACGATGTTCTGCGGCGTCGTGCGCTTGAGCCAGAGCGTGTAGACGAAGACATAGCCGAACAGGCCGGAGAGCGAAAGGGCGGCTGCCAGCGGGTTGACCGTCAGTGCCAGCAGGGCAAAAGAAGCGGAGCCGAGCAGTACCCCGAAGGCGATCGCGGCGCGAGCCGAGACCCGGCCGGAGGCGACCGGGCGGTTGGCGGTACGGGCCATCGTGCGGTCGATGTCGCGGTCGACGGCGTGGTTGATCGCGCCGGCGCCGCCAGCCGAGAGGGCTCCGCCGAGGCAGGTGAGGAGGATCAGGCCGAGCGAGGGGTCGCCGGCGACGTACATCGTCGTCACCGTCGTGAACAGCAGCAGCGACTGAACCTTCGGCTTGGTCAGCGTCAGGTAGTCGCGGGCCACCGTCATCGCGGCGGAGCGCGGGGCAGGCGTGGCTGCCGTCGGGGTTGGCGCAGTGGACGCGCCGGCGCCGGCTTGCATGCCGGTCAGGCTACCGGCTGGCGCTCGGGCGCCGAGGCCTCGCTGCGCGGGCCGCGGTTGGCAATCGCGTCGCGGATGTCGCGCATCGGGTTGGCGCTGCGGACGTCGGGAAGGACGTCGAAGTTATGCGGATCCGGCGGCGAGAGGGCGAACCACTCGAGCGACTCGCCGCCCCACGGATCGTGTCCCGCCTCGGGCCCGTTGACGCGACTCTGGATCGCGTTGACCATCGTCATCACGATCCCGGCGGCGAGGACGAGGGTGCCGATCGAGGCGATCAGGTTGTAGGCGTTGACGCCGGTTCCGTCAAAGAACTTGTAGGCGTCGATCACCTGGCCCTCGAGGCCGCCGGCGAAGAAGAGCGGCACGAAGGCGAGGACGAGGCCGAGCGCCGTGGTCCAGAAGGAGATGCGGGCGAGGCTCTCGCCCATCGTCCGCCCCGTCATCTTCGGGAACCAGTAGTAGAGGGCGGCGAAACCGCCGAAGACGGCGCCGCCGACCAGCGCGAAGTGGGTGGCCGCGGTGGAGTCGGTCGTGTTCTTCAGCTGCCAGGCGGCAGCGACCATCGAGTGCGAGACCTCGGACGCGAGCCCGATCGAGATCGCCGAGAGCGCTCCGACGGCCCACAGCAGAGGCGCCCGCATGTGCACTGCGCCGCGGCTCATCGTCGCGATCAGGTTGAAGAAGATCAGCCCGAAGGGGACGATCAGCGCCAGCGACATCAGCATCGCGAAGTACATCCAGCCGATGCCGATCGGCGCGGTCAGCATGTTCTGCATCCAGGCGAGGGTGCCGAGCACGGCGATCGCGACCATCGACCCCATAACGGTGCTGCGGTTGAACAGCGGCCTTCCGGAGAAGGAGGCGACGATTTCGGCGATTGCGCCGAGGGCAAAGATCAGGACCAGCATGTAGGTCCCGGAGAAGAAGATCCAGCTCAGGTGCTGCCAGAGCAGCGGTGCGCCGCCGGAGCCGTCGGCGAAGAAGATGCCGTCGTAGTTGCGGTCGATCATCAGCATCGTCAGTGCCGCCAGCAGCACCGGGCCGATCACCAGCAGCAGCCAACTGCAGACCGTTGCCGCCCAAGAGAAGACCGGCACCCGGCGCCAGGCCATGCCGGGGGCCCGCATGTGGCGCAGGGTCGTCAGCAGGTCGATCGCGAGGAAGATGAAGCCGAGCGTGCAGAGGCCAGTGGCCGCGGCCCAGGCGTCGACGCCATTGCTGGAGAGGAAAGCGAGCTCGGTCAGAGGTGCCAGCGGGTTGACTCCCGCCTCGGACGGCGTGAACAGGAAGCCGGCGTAGAGCACCGTCGCCCCGGCGACCCAGAGGGCGACGCCGATCTGCCCGAGGCGGGGGAGGGCGGTGCCGCGGGCGCCGATCTGCAGTGGGGCCACGTAGTAGAAGAGGCCCAGCGCGAGTGGGATCGCGAAGAGGAAGACGGCGCTGGCCCCGTACATGGAGAGCATCCGGTTGAAGGTCACCGGCGAGAGGAAGGTGTTCTCCGGGATCGCCAGCTGCAGGCGCATCATCAGCAGCTCGATCAGGGAGATGAAGAGGAAGCCGAGGGCGCCGCAGAGGAGGATGCGCCCGAGGTCCTTGTGGTCGGCGCTGGTGGTGAGCTCGATCCAGCGCGGACGCCGCTTGGGCAGCCCGTCGATGACCAGCTCAGGACGAAGCTTCTCGCTCATGGCACTTCTCCGCCTTCGATCAGGCCGACGACGCGGTCCTGCGCTGCCTCGATATCGGCTTTCTGTTGTTTGAGGAAATCTTCGTAGGCCTGCGGGGAGACGACTTCGACGGCGGTGCGCATCGCCGCGTAGGCCTGGCCGGAGAGCGTCGCCGACTGGCCCTCGTAGGTGCCTTCCTGATCAGCGCGGAAGACGACCTTGTTGGTCTTGCCGGGGACGGCGTCGCGCTTGCCGGAGAGGTCGGGGACGTTCCAGGTGTGGACGACGTCGGTCGAGAGCAGTTCCAGCTTGACCGCGGTGTCGACCGGCACCACCAGCTTGTAATAGGAGAAGGAGTCGTTCGGGTAGTCGTAGCGCCAAAGCCACTGCTGCCCAGTCGCCCTGATCGTCAGCGGCTCGCTTTTCGCGGCGGCGAGGCCGGCGGAGCCGGAGTCGGGCGTTTCGCGCGCCTTGCCGGTGAAGACGATGCTGACGATGAAGATCGCGGCGGCGAAGGTGGTGAGGACGGCCCCGACCCGGAACTGGAGGCCGCTGCTGCCGCCGGTCTCGATTGGCGTCTCGCCTCGCTTGGCGCGGTTCCGGCGTACGGCGGCGATCAGCGCAAAGTTGATCGCGACGACAATTATCGCCGCAGCGATAAAGCCGATCCAAAGCAGAGTGTCGATCTGGTCAGTGCCAGGGGAGTGCGGCGTCAAAGCGCGGCCATTCTAATCACGTGGAAGACGTCTAAGGCGGCGCGCCGACGCTTCCCACTCTGGGGTCCTACCTATACTCGCCGACCCTATGCGGAGGCGTTCCAGTCCATCACCCGCGCTTCGCCTTGCGGTGAGGGGTGGTGCGGTGGGCGTCCTCGGCGCCGCCTTCGCGGTGCCGCTGCTGCGCAAGCGCCTGCGAATCCCGGCCCCGGTGACGGTCGCTGCCTGCGCTGCCGGGCCGCTCGCGGTCGCCGTCCTCTACCCGCGCTCGAAGAAGCGCGACGTCGCTCTCTTCGCGATGCAGATGTGGGCCTTCACGATGGCGCACGAGATTCCCTACGACGATCCCGAGGCGCTTCGGAGTCGCCTCCGCAGCCGCTACCCGATCGCCGTCGACAAGGCGATCGGCGGCGGCCGGCTGCCCAACGTTCGCCTGCAGCGGGCGCTCTCGCGGCTGCCGCGCGGCGGCGCCGTCGACCGTTTCCTCACCTGGGTGCACTGGCTCTGGTTCATCGAGCCCTACCTGGCGCTGGTCCTCGTCCTGCTGCGCGACAACGAGCGCTTTCCCCGCGCGGCCCGCCAGATGGCGGCTGTCTTCGATCTCGGTTGCGCGGTCTATTTCGCGGTGCCGACGGCGCCGCCCTGGTGGTCCTCGGAGCAGGGAGTTACCGACGAAGAGGTGCGGCGGATCATGGTCGAGGTCGGCGAAGGGACGTGGCGCTCGGCCTGGCCGGCGATGTATGGAGCGCTCGGCGGCAACCCCTGGGCGGCGATGCCGTCGCTGCACTTCGCCACGTCCGTTACGGCCGCTCTCTCGCTTGCCGAGGCCGGCAAGGTCGAGGGTGCGATCGGCTGGGGCTACGCCGGCACGCTCGGTTTCGCGCTCGTCTACCTCGGCGAGCACTACGTGACCGACCTGATCGCGGGGGCGGCGCTGGTCGCCGTCGTCAGGCGTGGAGAGCCGCTCGCCGAGCCGCTGGTGGAGAGCGTCAATCGCGCCCTGCGGCGCTTGGAGCGCCTGGCGAACGGGTAGCGTCCACAGCGTGTCTGGAGAGGATTCGGCGAACGGTCGCCCGACCGTCGAAATGCCGCTCTTAACCACGCGGCGACTGGTCCAGACGGGCCTGGTCGTCCTGCTGTTGCTGGGCTGCATCTACTTTCTCTTCCCGAAGCTGGTCGGCCTCGGCGACGCCCTGAGCCGGCTCGACGAGGCCGACCCGGTCTGGATCGCGATCGCGATCGGCTTCAACGTCCTCGCCTACCTCACCTACATTGCCCTCTTCAAGGCCGTGGTCGGCGGCGACGCGCTGCGCCTGCGCTGGGCCGAGACCTACGAGATCAACATGGCCGGGGTGGCGGCGACCCTGCTGTTCTCGGCCGGCGGTGCCGGTGGGATCGCCCTCACCTACTGGGCGCTCCGCAAGGCCGGGATGCGGCGCCGCGACGTGGCCCGGCGGATGGTCGCCTTCATCACCCTCCACTACGCCTTCTACCCGATCGCGCTGATCGTCTTCGGCATCCTCCTGCGAACCGGGGTCCTCGAGGGCAAGGACTCGGTCGAGCTGACGATCATCCCCGCCGGCATCGCCGGGCTGCTGATCGTGCTCGGCATCCTGATCGCGTTGATCCCGCCCGACCTGGAGCAGCGGCTGGCACCCTTCGCCCACGGCGAGCGGGCCAAGGCGTTCGTCGAGACCGTCGCCAAAGTCTCTGCCACGGTGGGCGAGGGGTTTCGCTTCGCGATCGGGCTCTTCGCCCATCCCTCGCGGGGCGGCCTCGCCGTACTCGGCGCCGCTGGCTTCTGGGCCGCCAGCATCGGCGTGCTCTGGGCCTCCTTCCACGCTTTCGGGGTCCATGTGCCGCTGGCGGTGGTGGTCCAGGGATTCTTCCTCGGCATGGTCGCCAATCTCTTTCCGCTGGCGCCGGCGGGGGTGGGGGCGGTGGACGCCGGCATGATCGGCGCCTTCGTCCTCTTCGGCATCCCCGAGACGACCGTCTTCCCGGCGGTTCTGGTCTTTCGCCTGGTGGCTTTCTGGATGCCGATCCCACCCGGCATAATTGCTTTCTTCCAGCTCCGCAAAACGGTCCATCGCTGGGAAACGGAGGGTCTGCCCGTTGAGCGAGGCGGCAGCGCCAAATCGGACCTCGAGCCGGCGATCGGGGGATTTGCGATGGGCCGCCGAGGGGGCTACTATAAAAAGTAAAGTAATAGACTCCAGGCGGAAAAGAAATGGCTGATTCGAAGAAGGTCGAGAACGTAATCATCATCGGCGGCGGGCCCGCCGGCTACACGGCGGCGCTCTACACGGCGCGGGCCAATCTCGAGCCACTCGTCTTCGAGGGGTTCCAGTGGGGCGGCCAGCTGCAGAACACGACCGACGTCGAGAACTACCCGGGCTATCCCGAGGGGATCATGGGCCCGGAGATGATGAGCCAGTTCCGCGCTCAAGCCGAGCGCTTTGGGACCCGCTTCGTCACCGACGACGTCGACCGGGTCGAGCTTTCCGACGGCGGCGTCCAGAAGGTCTTCCTCGGCGAGGAGGAGCACCGCGCCAAGACCGTGATCCTGGCGATGGGGGCGGAGCCGAAACGGCTCGGCATTCCCGGCGAGGTGGAGCTGGGCGGCCGCGGCGTCTCCACCTGCGGCGTCTGCGACGGCGCCTTCTTCAAAGATCAGAGGGTGGTCGTGTTCGGCGGTGGCGACTCGGCGATGGAGGACTCGATCT
>DASSFS010000002.1:0-36261 GCA_035694165.1 Solirubrobacterales bacterium
TGCTTCCTCGGCGGCGTGGTCCCGGTACACGTCAGAATGAACAGCTGCGACTACCTGCTTACAGCCGGCAGCACAGCACCCGGGGACCCCAATACAGTTGAAATAGAAACACATATTAAATGCGGTGTTCTTGGCGACAGAATCGAAATCGAAACGACAGGTTCGACCTGCAAGATCACATTTCGGCCCCAGACCCTGACAGGGCTCGAGACCCACAACAGGACCGATACCAGCGTCGTACCGCCCAGGATGGACGTCGAAATGACAGTAGATGTCCATTCGATCGCATACGAAGTCCACGGGGCCTGCCCGAACAGCCCGGCGCAGACAACGCTGTTTCACGATGGAACCCTCCGCGGAGTCGTGACACTCAACGGCCACGGCGCTTCTGGCATAACAGTTCACTAGGACTATCAGCGCAGAAGCAGGGAGCTGAGCGGGGCCATCTAGGGTTGGCCCCGCTCAGCTCTTGAGGGGATCAAAGCGCGAGCGCCGATCCGCGAACGCGCTATCTCGGCATGCTGGCTATTGCAGCCAGAAGCAGACTAGGCTCCTTCCTGGCGCAAAAGAGTTGATCTGAAACGCTTGACCAATTCCAACCCCGCTTGTACTGATTGCTTAGACCTCAAACGAGGTCCGCAGAACATCAAGCAAGCGAAAGGGAGCGAGATGTCTCATAAGCTGAAGAGCCTGTCCTTGGCTCTTGTAGCCGTGTTTGCGCTCGGAGCAGTTGTTGCGTCATCGGCGTCGGCTGGTACGTTTACAGCCGATCCAAGCGCGACAATCACAGGCAAACAGATCAGCGGCACGATCACAGGTGGGGTAAAAACCCAGCACGAATTCACGACCAAAGCCGGCACGATCAAATGCAGCACGGCCACCTTCCATGGTGTGGCAACTGCAGCCGCAACGACGGAACAGACACTGACTGCGACCTACAGCGGGTGCTTCCTCGGCGGCGTGGTCCCGGTACACGTCAGAATGAACAGCTGTGACTACTTGTTCACAGCCGGTAACACAGTAGGCGGAAACCCCGACACAGTTGAAGTAGGGGCACATGTCAAATGCAGTAACCTCGGCGACAAAATTGAAGTCGAAGCAACAGGTTCGACCTGTAAAATCACAATTCCGGCCCAGGGGCCACTGACAGGGATTGAAACCCATAATCGAACCGACGCCAGCACTAACCGGATGGACGTCGAAGCGACAATCGATGTCCACTCGATCACATACGAAGTTCACGGTAGCTGCCCGAATAGTCCGGCGCAGACAGTGCACTTCAACGACGGAACCTATAGGGGAGTAGCGACACTCACCAGCGACAGTGCCGGTGGCATAACAGTCCACTAAGACTGAATGCGGATAGTAAGAGCGAGCGGGCCGCCTTTGGGCGGCCCGCTCATTGTCTGGGATTCAAACGAGATCTGGCCCGGTCCTTGCCTGAGAACCCCGATATTTGTTGAAAGCGCACTTGGCTGTCCTTGACAGATACTGTCGCGTTCCGATAGGGTCAACTCTTGTCGGAGGGGGATACCGCGGCACGGGGAGCTTGACTATGGAGCTGAGCAAGGGATTCGGAATAACTGCAGGGTGGGCGGCATTTGTCTGCGTCGGCCTCTGCGCTCTCATTGCCTTGTTAGCAGGGCCAGCCCCTGCAAGCGCCGCCGACCTCAGCATCTGTTCGGCCGGCTCGGGAGCCGGCCAGTGCAACAGCCCCAATGGCATCGCCCTCGACACCGCAACCAACCGACTTTACGTCGCCGACGGCGGCAATAACCGCGTCGACGTCTTCACCAATACCGGCACTTTCCTCTTCGCCTTCGGCTGGGGAGTGCGTGACGGCAACGCTGCCCTACAGACCTGTGGCCCCAGCGCCGCGCCGCCGATCGCGACCTGCCTGCAGGGCATCGCCGGGCCTGGGGCGGGGCAGATCTCCCGCGGCGAGAAGATCGCCGTGGATCCCGTTTCCCACGACGTCTACCTCAGTGAAACCCAGAACAACCGGGTGCAGAAGTTCGACGCCACCGGCACCTTCGAGTGGATGGTCGGCGGCGAAGTCGATCAGGTCACCAACGCCAACCTCTGCACGGTGGCGGCCAACTGCGGGGCTGGGGCGGAAACCACCCCAGTTGCTTCTCAGGAAGGGTTCTTCTTCTCGACCCTGGAAGGCCTGCCGGTGGCGATCGGCCCCGGCGGCAACCTCTTTGTGGCCGACAGCAAAAAGAAAGGCGCGGCCGAATCGGAAGGCTTCAACACCCGGATCCAACGCTACCAGGCCGACGGAACCTACCTGGGCCCGCAGATGTTCCTGCCGCCCGCTTCCCCAGCGACGGTCGGGAGGGTACAGGGTATCGCCGTCGATATTGGTGGCAGCCTCTACGCGGCCACGGATAACATCTTCCTGGAAGAAGGCGTGCGCAAATTCAACCCAGACGGCAGCGCGGTTCCGAGCTGGGGGGGAGGCGGCAAAATCTTGGGTGCCGCCATTTTGGCGCTAGGTTTGGGGCCGGGCGAGAACCTCTTCTTCAGTGAAAGGGAGATCGGCTCCCCGCTGGTGGTCCGCCAGCACGCCCCCGATGGCACCCAGCTACGCGCCATCTACGGCTCGGGCACGGTGGAAAGCCTGGCCCGCGGCGTTGCCGCCGAAGCCGGCGGCGTCTTCGTCAGCGAAGCCAACGAGGTGGTGCGGATGGAAATCCCGCCGCCAGGCCCGGTGGTCTTGCCGAAAACCTGCGCGGTCAGCGGCATCGGCAACACCAAAGCCAACCTCAGCTGCAAAGTGAACCCGGAGGGAAAAGCAAGTACCTACCACTTCGAGTGGGTGGACGATCAGACCTACCAGGAAGATCTGCCCAACGGTTTCGAAAGCGCCTCCTCGGGCCCTGAGGAATCACTCGCGGCCGCCGCCGCGGACTTTAAAGGCCACCTTGCGGAAACCAAACTGCCACCGGAAACGCTCGCCCCGGAAACCGAATACCACTTCCGCATAGTAGTCAAAAACGCCGACTCTCCGCCGCAGGGCAACCCGGGCGAAGAGTTCATCGGTGAAACCAACTCGGGGCACCCCGAAGCCCTCGATGCCTGGGCGACCGAGGTCGGCTCGACCACCGCCCGCCTGCATGGCGAAGCCGACCCGGTCGAAGTTGCTACCACCGGGCGCTTCGAATACGTCGATGAGGCGAGCTTTGCAAGCGAAGGCGGCTTCACTTCCCCGAACACCAAAATCAGCGGCCAGGTCGACTTCGGCAGTGGCGAAGAGGCGGTGGTGAGGGCGACGGTGATCTCCGGCCTTGCGCCCGGCACCGTCTACCACTACCGCCTGCGCGTCGAAGAAGCCTTCGGCTCGAGCTTCGGCGACGAAAGGCTCCTGCGCACCTTCGCGCTGCCCGACCCGCCCGATGCGAACTGCCCGAACCAGGCCTTCCGCAGCGGCCCCTCGGCGGCGCTGCCCGACTGCCGCGCCTACGAGATGGTCTCTCCGCTGGACAAAGACAACGGCGACATCCTCACCCTGTTGAACCAGTTCAACTTCCCGACCTTCATCGACCAGAGTTCGAGCGACGGTTCGGCCTTCACCTACTCCTCCTTCCGGGCCTTCGCCGATCCTAAATCGGCCCCCTACGCCAACCAGTACTTGGCCCACCGCGATCCCGCCCAGGGCTGGCAGAGCGAAGCGCTCTCGCCCAAGGGCAAAGGCGCGGAATTCCTCGAGAACCCGTTCAAGGCTTTTTCGGCGGACCTCTCAGCTTCCTGGCTCTCCTGGATGACCAAAGCGGGTGAGGCAGCGCCCGATCCCTGCGCGCCGCAGGAGTTCCGCGAGCTCTATCGCCGCAGCAGCGCCGGCGCCTTTAAAGCGCTGAGCTGTGCGCCGCTCGAAAACGCTCTCGACCCGCTGAACTTCCTACCCGAGGTGCAGGGCTTCTCTGCCGACGGCACCCGCTCGATCTTCCGCGCCAACGAAGCGATGACCGCAGATGCCTCCGAGGCGACCACGGTTAACCCCTTCCCGCGACCGATCTACCAGCTCTACCAGGCCAACGCCAGCGGCGGCCTGGTCTTGGTCAGCGTGCTGCCGAACGGAGTGGCGAGCGACAATGACTCCTCGGCGGGGACGGTCGGGGACACCAACGCATCCACCTACTGGAACATCAACCGCCTCGGCAGCATGCTGGGCGCGGTCTCCGCCGACGGCTCGCGGGTGTTCTGGAGCGCCGGCACGGCCGGCGTCCACGGCCCGCTCTACCTGCGGGTCAACACCGAAGCACCGCAGAGCGCGAGCGGGGAATGCGACGAAGCCGACAAAGCCTGCACGATCGCGGTCTCGGGGACCGTCAGCCCGAGTCCGGCACGCTTCCAGCTCGGCAACCCGCAGGGCACCGGCGCCCTGTTCACGATCGTCAGCGGCCCCCTGGCGGGCAACCTCTACCGCTTCGACGCGCAGGCAGAACCGCCGAGCTCGGAATTCGTCGCCGGCGGGGTGATGGGGAGCATCCTCGGCGCCAGCGAGGACCTCGCGCGCGTCTACTACGCCTCTGAGGAGGCCTCGCCGCAGGCCCAGAGCGAAGGGGCGATCGCGGGCGAGCCGAACGTCTATCTGACCGAGGCCGGGGAGACGCGTTTCATCGCGACGCTCTCCAGCAGTGGGGAAACCTCCGACGTGAACAGCCTCTTCGGGACGCCGATCGAAGTTGCGCCGATCCGCCGTACCGCGCGAGTCAGCCCCGACGGCGGTGCGCTGGTCTTCATGTCCAACAGCGGCGAGCTGGCGGAGAGGGTCGCGGGCTATGACAACACCGATGCGAAAAGCCCCGCCCGCTGCGGGGAGGAGGACGGCATCTGCGACGCCGAGGTCTACCGCTATGACGCCGGAGCGGGAGCGCTCAGCTGCGTCTCCTGCAACCCGACCGGGGCTCGGCCGAGCGGGCGGGAACTGGCGCAAGGCAACAACAACCAGATCGGTCCCTGGGGCGCAGCGACCATCCCCCGCTACCAGTCCCAGGTCTTCCAGCCGCGCTACCTCTCTGACGACGGCAAGCACGTGTTCTTCCAGAGCTATGAGGCATTGGTGCTGGCCGACACCAACGGAGTCCAGGACGTCTATGAGTGGGAGGCGGTTGGGGAGGGCAGCTGCAAAGCGAGCTCTGCCACCTTCAACCCCCTCTCTGAGGGCTGTCTGTGGCTGATCTCCTCGGGCCAGAGCCCCTCGGCCTCAATCCTCCTCGACGCCTCCCCGAGCGGGTCAGACGTCTTCTTCACCACCCTGCAGAGCCTGCTGTCCCAGGACTACGGCCTGGTCGACGTCTATGACGCGCGCGAAGGCGGTGGCTTCACGCCGCCCCCGCCGCCCCCACCGGGCTGCCAAGGGGATGCCTGCCAGAGCCCGCCGCCGGTCCCGGTCGACCCGACCCCGGCCTCCTCGGGCCTGCAGGGGCAGGGCAACGTGGTCGAGCAACCGGCAAAGAAGAAACAGAAGAAACACGCCAAGAAGAAGAAGGGCAAAAAGAAGAAAGGGCAGTCCAAGAAGAAGCGAGGCCAGCACAAACGGGGGGCCGCACGATGAAGCGCCTGCTCTCAGCTCTGATGCTCGCCGCCGCGCTCGCCCTCTGCGCCGCGGCGCCGGCCGGCGCCGCCTTCGGCCTCGAAGAATTCGACGTCGCCGTCACCAACGAAGACGGCTCCCCCGCCACCGAGGCGGGGACCCATCCCTTTCAGATGCGGACCTCGGTCTTCTTCAACCGGCTCTCCCCGTCGGTGCCCGACGGGGAATTCAAGGACGGCGCCTTCGAGCAGATCGTCGGCCTCGTCGCCACCCCGACCGTGGTGCCGCAATGCGAGACCGTCGACTTCCTGACCGCGCTGCCGGGCCGCAACTCGCAGTGCCCCGATGCCACCGCGGTCGGTTATGCCTCCTCCGAACTGGACCTGATCACCAGCTATGCCCCGGTCTACAACCTGGCGCCCTCGCCGGGCATGATCGCCAAACTCGGCTTCGTCGCCGCCAACACGCCGGTCACGATCGAAGTCGGCCTCAAGCACTCCTACCCCTACAACGGCCTCGCCGCGGTGGTCAACCTGCCCCAGACCGCCGGCGCCCTGGCCTCGGTGGTGACGCTATGGGGCCACCCGGCCGATCCCGTGCACGATCCCTTCCGCGGCAACTGCGTCTCCAATGTTCAGCCCGAAGGGGCAGTCCAGGTGATCGCACCAGACTTCCCCGAGCCGCCCAGCTACGGCGACTGCCCCACCAGTCCCAGCGAGGTCCCCTTCCTCACCTTGCCGCGCGCCTGCCAGGGCCCGCTGGGGACCAACTATGCGATCGCCTCCTGGCAGAACCCCGGCGCCCGGTTGCCCAACGGCGAACCGAACCTCGCCGACCCCGCCTGGGTCACCGGTTCGGCGCTCAGCCAGATCTCGATCACCGAGTGCGCGAAACTCGGCTTCTCGCCCTCGATCGTGGCGCAGCCGACCAGCAACTCCGCCGAGAGCCCGAGCGGCCTTGACTTCGGGCTGAACGTCGACGACCAGGGCCTCACCTCCGCGCTCGGCCGCGCCGACTCCGACATCAAAAAAGCGGTGGTCACCCTGCCGGAGGGGATGTCGACCAACCCCTCTGCCGCCGCCGGCCTCGATGCCTGCTCCGAGGCCCAGCTGGCAGCCGAGACGCCAGACTCGCTGCCGGGCCAGGGCTGCCCGCAGGCATCAAAGATCGGCACGGTGGAAGTGGAGACGCCGCTGCTCGAGCAGACCATCCACGGCTCGATCTACGTGGCGACGCCCTTCGCCAACCCGGTCGGCTCCCAGCTCGCCCTCTACATGGTCCTGCAGGACCCTGGGCTGGGGATCGTCGTCAAACAGGCGATCAAGGTCGAACCCGACCCGGTAACCGGCCGGCTCACGACGGTCACCGAAAACATCCCCCAGCTGCCCTTCTCCCACTTCACCCTGCGCTTCCGCGAGGGCGCCCGCGCGCCCCTCACCACCCCGCCCGGCTGCGGCTCCTACGCCGCCGAGGCGGTGCTCACCCCCTGGGCGGGCGGCGTGCCGATCACTACCAGCTCGGCCTTCACGATCGCCACCGGCCCAGCCGGCGGCCCCTGCCCGAGCGGCATCCCGCCCTTTAAACCGGGCCTCACCGCCGGCACGATCAACAACGCCGCCGCCCACTACTCGCCCTTCTACCTGCGCCTCACCCGCAACGACGGCGAAGGGGAGCTGACCGGCTTCTCGGTGAAGCTGCCGCCGGGGCTGATCGGCAAGCTCGCCGGCGTCTCCTTCTGCCCGGAGGCGGCGATCGCCGCGGCCCGCTCGAGGACCGGCCCCGAGGGCGGCGCCGAAGAGCTCGCCACTCCCTCCTGCCCGGCGGGGAGTGAGATCGGCCGCACCCTGGCCGGCGCCGGCGTAGGCCCGGCCCTCACCTACGTCCCCGGCAAGGTCTACCTCGCCGGCCCCTACAACGGTGCCGCGCTCTCGATCGTCGCGATCACCGCCGCCAAGGTCGGCCCCTTCGACCTCGGCACCGTGGTCATCCGCCAGGCGCTGCGGGTCGACCCCGACAGCGCCGAGGTCACCCTCGACCCCGCCGCCTCTGACCCCCTGCCCCACATCATCGACGGCATCCCGGTCCACCTGCGCGATGTCCGCGCCTACGTCGATCGCCCGAACTTCACCCTCAACCCGACCGGCTGCAAGCCCAGCATTACCGTGGCGACGCTCTTCGGCTCCGGCCTCGACTCCCTCTCGCCGGCCGATGACGCCACGGCCACCGCGACGGCGCCCTTTCAGGCCGCCGACTGCGCCGCGCTCCCCTTCAAACCGAAGCTCCAGATCAGGCTCAAAGGCGGCATCAAACGCGGTTCCTTCCCGGCCCTGCGCGCGGAGGTCACCTACCCCAAAGCCCCCTACGCCAACATCGCCCGCGCCCAGGTCGCCCTGCCGCACTCCGAGTTCCTGGCCCAGGAACACATCCGCACGATCTGCACCCGCGTGCAGTTCGCCCAGGGCAGCGTCCCCGGCCAGAACTGCCCGGCCGGCGCGATCTATGGCCGTGCCCGGGCGATCACGCCACTGCTCGACGAGCCCCTGGAAGGCCCGGTCTTTCTGCGCTCCTCCTCCAACCCACTGCCCGACCTGGTGGTCGCCCTGCGCAGCCCCAAGGTCAACGTCAACGTCGTCGGCCGCATCGACTCGATCGGGGACGGGCGCATCCGCACCACCTTCACCACCGTCCCCGACGCCCCGGTCGCTCGTTTCGTCTTGGAAATGCAGGGCGGCAAAAAGGGCCTCCTGGTCAACTCCACCAACATCTGCCGCGGCAAGCACCTCGCGACCGCCAACTTCACCGGCCACAACGGCAAAGCCGTGCGCATTACGCCGGCGGTCAAGGCGAAGTGCGGCAAAGGCAAACGCGGTAGCTAACGCAGCCCCACCGCACCGATTCGCGCGCGCGAATACTCACCGATATTTGACTACACGCCGGTCCCCAGCTACTGATCGATAGGCCCCTCGCGAAGGGGCTCGACCGATCAGCTAGCGAAAGGGAGCGAGATGTCTCATAGGTTCAGGAGCTTGGGAGTGGCACTGGTTGCTGTGGTTGTGCTGGGGACGGTGGTTGCGTCGTCGGCGTCGGCCGGCACGTTTACAGCCGACCAAGGGGCGACAATCACAGGTAAACAGATCAGCGGCACGATCACAGGTGCGGTCAAAACCCAGAACGAATTCACGACCAAAGCGGGTACTTTCAAATGCAGCACGGTTACGTTCCATGGCGTGGCGGCGGCTGCCTCATCACCCGAACAGGCACTGACCCCGACCATCAGCGGCTGCTTCCTTGGTGGGGTGGTCCCGGTGCACGTGAGAATGAACAGCTGCAACTACCTGTTCACAGCCGGTAGCACAACACCCGGGGACCCCAATACAGTCGAAATAGAAATGCATATCAAATGCAATGTCGCCGGGGATAAAATCGAAATCGAAGCGACAGGTTCGACCTGCAAAACCACAATCGGACCTCAAACACTGACAGGGATCGAGACCCACAATAGGACCGATGCCAGCACTGGCAGGATGGACGTCGAAATGACAATAGATGTCCATTCGATTACATACGAAGTCCACGGCGCCTGCCCGAACAGCCCGGCGCAGACAACGCTGTTCCATGATGGAAGTCTCCGAGGAGTAGCGACACTCACCAGCGACAGTGCCGGTGGCATAACAGTTCACTAGGGCTGAATACGGAGAGTAAAGCGAGCGGGTCGCCTAAAGGTGGCTCGCTTTTTATCTCGGCGCGCCAGGCGCTGCGCCGATTCGCGCGCGCGAATACTCACCGATATTTGACTACAGGCCAGTACCTAGCTATTGATCGGTGCGGCCTCCTAAAAGGCTGAACCGACCAGCTGGCGAAGGGAGCGAGATGCCTCATGCGTTGAAAAGTTTGGGAGCAGCTTTTGTAGCTGTGCTAGCGCTGGGGGCTGTTGCTGCGTCTTCGGCGTCGGCCTCTGCCTTCACAAGCACCGTACAGCCGACAATCACTGGCAATCAGATCAGCGGCACGATCACAGGTGTGTCGAGACCCCAGAACGAATTCACGACCAAAGCCGGCACGGTCAAATGCTCCACGGTTACGTTCCACGGCGTCACTATCTCAGCGTCCGAACTGACACTGACCCCGACCCTGAGCGGCTGCTTCCTCGGCGGCGTGGTTCCCGTGCACGTCAAAATGAACGGCTGCGACTATCTAGTCACAGCCGGTGAAGCTGCCGGCGAAAGCATCGAGGCGACGACACATATCGACTGCAGCCCGGGGAACCTGATCTTGATCGAAGCGACAGGTTCGACCTGCAAGATCACAACCCCGGATCAGACGCTCGGCGGGATCACATTCCACAACAGCGGAACCGCAGAAGCCATGGACGTCCAGGCGACAACAGACGCTGCCGGGATCACATACGAAGTCCACGGGAGCTGCCCGAACAGCCCGACCGGGACAACGCTGTTCCACGACGGCACCTACCGGGGCGTGGGGACACTGAAAAGCTCGGACGGCGACGGATTGACAGTTCACTAGGCAACTGCGTCGAAATCTGGAGCCGAGTGGCGGCGCGCGCCTTTCTTGTGCCCAAAATTCCTCCGATATACGTTTGTCAAGAAATCGAGGAGTTCCTTGACAAAGCCCGTTAGGTGCCGATACGGTCACCGGAACTAGCCATTGGTCCGGACAGGGGAGTTTGTTTCGGGCCCTGGGAAGACGGTCAGGGGCACCAAGCCCACGGGGGAGCGGGAAAGTGGAGACGAGGATCGAGGATGGATCCGCTTTGCAGCGCCAAGGCTCTTGGCGCTGGTGCTTCGCTTTTTGCTCAGAAATTTGAGTTATGAGTTTTCCTCGTTCGCTCAAGTCCCAGTCCATTCAAATCAGGAAGAGAGAGAGCATGAGAAAGCATTTTGCGAAGCTCGGCGCTCTGGTGGCAGCGGTCGCTCTGGTGGCGGCCGTGGCGGCGCCGGCGGCGTCGGCAGCACCGCCTGCTCCGCCCTACTCGCAGTTCAAAGGATGTCCCAACGAAGCAAAAATCGGGGCATGCTTCCGCTCGACGGTGATCGGCGGCACGTTCAAAATGGGCAGCAAGGAAGTGCCGATCGAAAAACCGTTTGACCTGAGGGGCGGGCTGCCGCCCGGATTCGGGCCGCTGTTCTTCAACAGCGAAGGCGGCTTGGAAGTCGTCAAACAGAAAGTTCCGGGTGGCGTCATCGGCCTCACCGGGCTGACCTGGCTGCTGGAACTACTGGGCAGCGAAGCGCTGACCCTGTACGCAGCGACTGAATTGGTCGGTACCCCGATCATCGAAGGGCTGGCAGCGGTCAAATTGCCGGTCAAAGTTCACTTGATCAACAACACGCTCGGCAATAATTGCTATGTCGGGTCCAGTACCAACCCGATCTCGCTGAACCTGCACCTGATCAAAGAACCGACCCTGACGTTTGACTTCGAAACCGAAATCCTTAAAGCCAAAGGTGGGGTTTACGAAGACAGCACGTTCTCGGCTCCGGGCGCCAACGGCTGCACGTTGACGCTCTTCGGGTTCATCCCGATCAGCATCAACGGCCTGGTGAACTCCCAGTCGGGGCTCCCCTCGCCGTCGGGCAACAACAAAGCGGTTCAGAACATCGATGCGGAACTCGTGGAACGGGCGCTGGCTTACCCGTAACGATTCTCAGCTGAAGTCTGAGCTACTAAAGGGGGCGCGGCGGGTAACCGCCGCGCCCTTTTTGTTGGAGCGCATTAAGATCGGCTGAGCGTATGAGCATGTTCAAGCTAATTGCCCTCGGTGTCGTCTGCTTGGCTTTACTTGCCGCTGGCTGTGGCGGCAACGACTCCACCTCGCTTACGAAGGCTGAGTTCATCAAGCAGGGCGATGCGATCTGTAAGGAGACGGACAAGAGCCAGAATCAGAAGATCCGCGCTTACCTGGCAGAAAATCCCAAAACCCCCAGTACGAAAGCGAACACGGAGAAAGTCATCAGCGTCGCCTTCCCACAGATCAAGGCCGAGGTCGAGGAGCTGGCCGCGCTTGACCCGCCGAGCGGGGACGAGGAGGAGATCGAGGCGATCGTCGCCGGGGTCGAAGAAGGTCTGGAGGAGGCGGAAAAGAATCCTGTGAGCACCAATAAAACGGGAGCCGGAAACCCGTTCGACGAGGTCGGAAAACTTGCTCGCAAATATGGATTCAAGGAGTGCGACTTTCCCTATTAGCCAGCGTTGGCTGCGGCCGGCCGCAATTGGGATCTCGGTCGTTCTGGTCGTCGTAGCCGCCGTTCTCGCTACGCAGAACGGCGGTGGCGACGGAGAGACCCTCGATACCACGCCGCACTTCGCCGCCGCCGCCGATCTCATCGAGCTGGAAGATTCCCTCGGGCACGGGGTCTACTGGGCTGGCGAACGGCCCCCGGCGCAGCTCGAGCTGACGGAGGAAGCCAGCGGGAGCATCTACTTGCGCTACCTGCCACCCGGCGCAGAGGCGGGCGATCCGCGGCCGCAGTTCCTCACGGTCGGCACCTATCCCTTCACGAACGCGGCGGACGGGTTGCGGCTCACGGCTTCCAAAGCGGGCGCGAAGCTAGAGGACGCCCCCGGCGGCGGCGTCCTCTACGTCAACCCGTCCTCGGAGACGAGCGTCTACCTCGCCTACCCGGGCTCGGACCTGCAGATCGAGGTCTATGACCCGACGCCGGGACGGGCGCTGGAGCTGATCCGCTCCGGCGCGATCGGGCCAGTGGGCTGAGCCGGTGTTCGTCTCCTGGCTGCTCTTCCCGATTCTGCTGACGGCTCTTTGTTTCGGCTGCGGGCTGCTGCTCGAGGCGCTGGTGGGCCGTCGGCTGCCCGGCGCCTTGCTCGCGCCCGTGGGGTTCGCGGTGCTCGTCGTCATCGCTGGCCTCTTTACCTCGCGTGGTGAGTCTGCCTCGCTGGCGACGCCAGCGGTCGTGCTGGCGGCGCTCGCCGGTGCGGCGCTCACCTATCCATGGCAGGGGCGCCGGCCGGAGCGCTGGGCGCTGATCGCCGCGCTCGGCGCCTTCGCCGTCTACGCGGCGCCAGTCGTCTTCTCCGGCGCCCCCACTTTCACCGGCTACATCAAGCTCGACGACACCGCCACGTGGATGGCCTTCGTCGACCAGATCATGGACCACGGTCGCGACCTCTCCGGGCTCGAACCGTCCAGCTACCAGACGACCCTGGCCGTCAACCTTTCCGCCGGCTATCCCGTCGGCGCCTTCCTGCCGCTGGGGGTGGGGGTAAAGCTGACCGGCAGCGACGTCGCTTGGCTGGTCCAGCCCTTCATGGCGACGATGGCGGCGCTGCTGACCCTGGTCCTCTACTGGCTGGCACGGCCGCTCGTCGAGTCACGGCCCTGGCGAGCGCTGGTTGCCTTCGGCGCCGCCCAGTCGGCGCTCCTCTTCGCCTACGGACTCTGGGGTGGGATCAAGGAGCTGGCCGTCGCCCTGGCGATCGCGGTTCTCGCCGCCGTCGCTCCGGTCTCGGCCAAGGCGGAGCTGGGTTGGCGGGCGACGCTGCCGGCGGCGATCGCCACCACGGCGCTGCTGACGATGGTCGGCTCCGGTGGGTTGGTCTGGGTGGCGCCGATCCTCGGCCTCGTCGCCCTGGCCCTCTGGCGCGATCGTGGCGCCCGAGCGCTGCTGGCACGCGCGTGGCCCCTCGCCCTGGCGGTGGCGCTACTCGGCATCCCCGCCCTGTTTGCCGCCGGCGCCTTCTCGCCGACTCAGGGAGGGCTCACCAACGCCGCCGAGCTGGGGAACCTGGTCGGGCCGCTGAGCATCTTCCAGTACGCAGGGGTTTGGATCACCGGAGATTTCCGCCTCGATCCGACCAAGGGGGCGCTGACCGATTACTTGATCGCCCTCACGATCCTCGCCGCCATCGCGGGCGCCTGGCTCTGCTGGCGCCGCCGCGCTTGGGAGCTGCTGCTCTATGCCGGAGGTGCCGGTGCCGGCAGCATCGCCGTCTTCCTCTACTCCTCTCCGTGGGTAGGGGCAAAGGCCCTGGCTTCGGCCAGCCCTTCCCTGCTGTTGCTGGCGCTGGCGGGGGCGGCCGCCTTCGCGGCCCGGGTCGACCGGGTGCTGGGGACGACGGTGCTCGCGCTGGTCTTGGCTGGTGTGCTCTGGTCCAACGCGCTCGGCTACCACGACGTCAGCCTCGCTCCCTATGACCAGCTGCGCGAACTGGAGAGCATCGGCGAGGAGTTCGCCGGCGAGGGCCCGACGCTGATGACCGAATACCAGCCATATGGAGTCCGTCACTTCCTTCGCGAGGCTGACGCCGAGGGCGCCTCCGAGCTGCGTTACCGGCAGGTCCCGTTGGTCGAAGGCGGAGAACTCGAAAAGGGCGAATGGGGTGACACCGACCAGATCGCGCTGCCGGCGCTGCTCACGTACCGGACGCTGGTGCTGCGCCGCAACCCTGCCCAGAGCCGTCCACCGTCGGCCTACTCGCTGGTCCGCAGCGGTGACTACTACGACGTTTGGCAGCGTCCGGCCGAGGTGACCTCATCGATCGCCCAGCACCTGCCGCTCGGTGACTTCGAAGATCCCGGGGCCCAGCCCGTTTGCTCGGGAGTCGAAGCTCTTGCCCAGCTGGCCGGCCCGGAAGGGGCCGTTGCCGCGGTTGAGAGGGCACCGAACGTGGTCGCCTCGCTCTCGGAATCGTCCTATCCAACCAACTGGATACCGATCGAACCCGGCAGCCCCGGTTTGGTCCCACACGGGCCTGGGACGGCGCAGCTGCAAGTCGACGTGCCGGCCGCAGGACGCTATGGCGTCTACCTGCAGGGAAGCGTTCGCAACCGCCTCACCGCCTTGGTGGATGGAGTCGAGGTTGGCTCGGTTGAGGAGCAGCTGAACACGGCAGCCCAGTTCCTCTACTTCGGCCAGGTCGAGCTCAGCCAGGGCACCCACGAACTCGAACTCGTCTACGACGGTCAGACTCTCGGCCCCGGTAGCGGCGGGCCCCCCGAACCGATTGGGCCTCTGGTGCTGAGCCCAAGCGTCAACGAAGACCCTACCGTGCGCAAGCTGCCGGCGTCCCAGGCGACCGAGTTCTGCGGCCAGCGACTCGACTGGCTTGAGGCGCTCCCCTAGCTATTCCCTCGTCATCAGCTGGCCCCCACGTACGAATGGCTGATGATCTTAGAATACTAAGGGAATTCCAACTGATCGAAAGGAGTGCAGATGCACCACGCCGCAAAACAGCTAGTTCTCATCGTCGTTCTGTCTGTCCTGGCGCTCGCCGCCAGCGCCTCGATGGCCGCCGCCGCGCCGACCTTCACAGCCGCGAGCTATCCGTCGACGACCAGCGGGGTCCAGGTCGAACCGTTCGTGGTCACGACCGGCCAGGGGCAGGTCAAATGTCCCGGCATCACCTATTCCGGCGAACAAAAAGAAGCGCTGTCGGAAATCACATTGGTCGCTTTCGTCGAATTCTGGGAATGCTCGACGATCGGCCTGGGGACGACGATCAGGCAGAACGGCTGCGAGTTCATCGCCAAAGCCACGACGGTAGTGGCAGAAAACATGCTCTACGGCGGTACCCTCGCGATCGCCTGCCCGCCTGGCAAAAGCATTGAATTCATCGGTGGGGGCGGCATCTGCATCGTCTCCCTGCCGTCGCAGTCTGGGGCGATTGAACTCGAAGACCAGACAAGTGCCTCTCCGGAAGACGTCCTGATGAAAGTCAACGTCACCAACTTGAAATACACCTTGAGCGGCAGCTTCCTCTGCAAAGGAAGCTTCGAAAATGGCACCCTCGGAGGAAGCGTGACATTGAAATCTCTGAACGGCGCGAAAACCGCGCAGGCCTTCATGGTCGGCGGCAAATAGCCGGGCGCCGGGGGAGCCTGGCTCCCCCGGCTGCTGCCTCAGCCGCTGTCCTCCTCCTCATTTTCTTCGAGCCATTCCTGGGCCTCGCCGGCGATGTCGGAGTTGCGTTCGATCAGCAGGGCCACTACCTCGGCTTCGCAGCTCTGGGTGCCCGCGTTCCAGGCGCGGCCGAGGATTCCCCACATCGACATCGTCTCGTTCATGCTCAGGTTGAGGACTTCAGCTGAGGCTTCCATCAGCGCTCGGAATTCGACTTCGATCTCCTCGACGCGGACGGGGTCGAGGTCGAAGTTACGGGCGGCGACGCGGGCGCGGACCTGGGCGTGGCCGTTGCGGGAGCCAAAGAACCAGGCCTCGTTGAGGAAGCGCTCCATCTCCTCACTCTGCTCGTAGCCGAGCTCGAGGTAATCGCAACTCTCCTCCAGCAACGGCTTTAGATCCCGTTCTTTCGCCGAGAGAAGGTCGTCCGCGAAGTCTCCGTCCTCAGACGCCGACACCCCGGACAGTCTAGCTATATGAAAATGCTCCGGTATCTCTTCATATACTTACGAGGTTTCCAAAGCGGTTCAGAGACCGAGCGGATGGCGGGCGACGAAGTGGCTGGGATCGACGCTTGCCCGGTGCCAGCGTGGCCCGGTGAGACCCGGCGGGTTGCTCCGGGTGTCGAAGCGCAGGCCGCCGACGACCATGAAGACATGCTGCTGATTGGCATAAACAGTGATCCAGCGGCCCGCTCCGGCCTCGCCCCAGTAGGCGAGCTGCCCGGAGACCATCGTCACGTCGAGCAGATCGGCGCCGTGGAGGGCATAGCCGACCGCCCCCGAGCAGTCGTAGCCTCGCGCCAACCAGCTGGCGTGGCCACCGCCCCATATATAGGGACGGTCGTTGATCTGATTGGCGGCCGCGATCACCTGCTTCACGACCGTGGGCGCGTTTGGGGGCGCGATCGCGCGACCGTCCACCAGGCTCGCCCCGCAGTTCGAGCTGGTTCGTTCCCCTGAGGGCGGGATCGACGTGCAGCCGGCGCCCCAGGGGACGGGTTCTGCCGCCGCCCCAGCGCTGGGTGCCGCTACAGCGAGCGCCAAACCGGCAGCCGCGAGACCCGTAGTCAATCCCCTCCTCACACTCAGCACGACGCAGAGGCTACGGCCTAGGCTTCCGCGATGGCGCAAGATGACTTTTACGCCTCGCCGTTCGGAACCGCCTACAGCGCCTATATGGAGCGGCCGTGGCTGAGTAGGAGGCTCGGGCGGCTGGTCTGGGGCGGCGACAGCACGGCCTACTACGAGAGCATGGCCGCGGTTACGGAGGTCCCGGCCGGTGGGACCGTCATCGACTGCCCTTGTGGGGCGGGACCGGCCCTGCGCGCGGTGCGCCCCGGCGGCGACGTCCGCTACATCGCCGCGGACCTCTCGCCCTCGATGCTGGGACGCGCCCGCAAGCGCGCCGCCGCTCGTGGCCTGACGGGCGTCGAGTTCATCGAGGCCGACGCGACCGACCTCCCGCTCCCGTCCGCGAGCGCCGACCTCTTCCTCTCCTTCTGGGGACTGCACTGCTTCGACGATCCCGCTGCCGCCCTGGGCGAGGCCGCTCGCCTGCTCAACCCGGGCGGGCGCCTGGTCGGCTCTTGCCTCGTGCGCGGCAACGAAAGCCGCCGCCAACGCCTCCTCGTCCGTCCCGGCAGCGGCGGCTTCGCTCCCCAGGTCGGCACCGAGGCCGAAGTCAAGTCCTGGCTCACCGAGGCCGGATTCTCAATCGCATCCAACAGCCGCTCCGGCCCGATGTTCTTCTTCGAGGCGCGGCGAGCCGACTAGGTCGTGCGCGCGAGGTACCGCAGCGCCGACTGTGCTGCGTGGAACCCGCTCATGCCGTGGACGCCGCCGCCGGGGGGCGTGGCGGCGGAGCAGATGAAGAGGCCGGGAGAGCCGGTGGAGTAAGGGTCGCGGGCGAGGCGGGGCCGGACCACGGTCTGGAATGGGGTGTTGGCGCCGCAGATGATGTCGCCGCTGATGTAGTTGGGATTGCCCGCCTCGAGCTCGGCGGGGGAGCGGCTGGCGGTGGCGACGATGCGCTCGCGCAGGCCCGGGGCGAAGCGTTCGATCTGGTCGATCACGACCTTCTCGCCGTCCCCGTCATAGCCGCTGGGGACGTGTGCGTAGGCCCAGATCGGGTGGACGTTGCCGGCGGAGCGGCTGGGGTCGGCGAGGTACTGCTGGCCGACCAGGACGAAGGGGCGCGGCGGCATGTGGCCGTTGTTGACTTCGCGCTCGGCGGCGACCAGCTCCTCGAAGGAGCCGATGGCGTGGACGGTGCCGGCGCGGCGGCATGCGTCCGCCGTCCACGGGATCCCGCCCTCGACCGCGAGGTCGACCTTGAAGGCGCCGGGCCCGTGCTTGTAGCGCTGGTAGGCGCGAGCGGTGCGGCCGGGCAGGCGGTCGCCGGCGATCTCGGCGGCCGCGCCCGGCGCCAGGTCGAAGGCGACGACGTCGGCGGAGCCGAGCTCGGCCAGGGAGCGCACTCGCACCCCCGTCTCAATCGAGCCCCCGTGCTCGCGCAGGTCCGCCGCCAGCGCGTCAGCAATGGACTGCGATCCCCCGGCGGCGACCGGCCAGCCAGATCCATGGCAGGCCGTGGTCAGCGCCATCCCCACGGCCGAACTGAGCGTCTGGGTCAGAGGGCTGAAGGAGTGGGCGGCGACGCCGCCGAACAGCGCCCTGGCGCCCGGCGTCTGCCAGCGCCGCGTCAGCACCGTCACCGGCATCAGGGCCGGCAGGCCGAGGCGGGCGAGCAGGATCGGGTGCCGCGGCAGGTGGATGACCGGCCCGAGCATGTCGTCCGCGAGGGCGTCGAAGTGAGCCGAAGTGGAGCCGAACAACCGCTTCCAGACGCGACCGTCCGGCCCGAGCCCCGCCGCCGTCTCCTCCAGCGAGCGGACCATCGTCGCGGCGCTGCCGTCATCGAGCGGGTGGGCGAGGTCGACCTCGGGCCAGCGCCACTCGAGACCGTGCTCCTCCAGTCCAAGTGACTGCAGGAAGGGCGATGCCGCTGCCATCGGGTGCGTCGCCGAGCAGAGGTCGTGGATGAGGCCGGGCACGGTCAGCTCGGCGGTGCGGACGCCGCCGCCGATCGTCTCCGCTGCCTCCAGCACCGTCACCCGCACCCCGGCCCGGGCCAGCGCGACCGCGCAGGCCAGCCCGTTCGGGCCGGAGCCGACCACCGTCGCCTCGCTCACGAGACCGCGGCGCCAGTCTCGGCAGCCGCACGCCGCCAGGTCACCTCAACCGGGAAGTCCCACGACTCCTCCAGCCACGGCTGCCGCGAGACCATGTCGGCGACCGCGACCGACCCTTCCTCCAGCAGGCCCTCCGCCGCGTCGAAGATGCGGTACCGCTGGATCCCGCTACCGACCGCCTCGGACTCCAGTTCGATCACCCGCAGTTCTCCCGGCGCATAGCCGCAGCGTTCCTGCACCGCCTCCAGCAGCTGGCGCCCGTGGAAGTGGCCGTCGCCGAAATTCCAGCCGTTGACCACGTTGGAGATCAGCTCACCCTCGCGCAGGTCATAAGCCTCGACGTCCTCGACGGCGTGTGGGAGCAGACCGTTGAGGCCGCGCCCGTGCGAGTGCATGGCGCGGAAGGAGAGGCCCTTGTTCAGCAGGAAGCTGGTCAGCTCCGGGTCTTCATAGAGCTGCGTCACCTGCTCGCTGACCAGGCGCGCCGACTTCTTGACGTGAGTGTCCAGTTTCTCTTCGGCGCCGCTGCCCTTGCGGAACAGCCACTGCGTGGTCGGCCAATTGCCAGCGTAGTAACGCATCGCTGGCAGGAAGGAGACCTTGTCCGGTCGCAGGTTGCCCAGCACGGGCAGGCCGAGGCAGACGAGCGCGATCATCGCGATCAGCAGTGGGTCGTCGAGCGAGGAGAGCGGCACGTCCCCGTAGTGGCCGAAGAGGAAGAGCGTCCCGAAGATCATGAAGATGTTCCACTCCAGTGGTACAGCGAGGGGGAACATCGAGGTGATGTTGAGGTGGAAGAGGATCATCCCGACGATCGCGACCGTGCGGACGACATCGTTGTCCACGGTGAGCAGCAACAGCGGCCAGCCGAACTCCTGCACGGTGCCGAAGTGGGCCAGGCCGGCGGACAGTCGCGACGGCCGCATGTCCTCCGGGTAGTCCCGCCAGAGCTTGCGCTTGACCCATTTCGGCCCCACCAGCGGCGCGTTGCTGATCATCGCCGAGACGACGAAGGGGAAGTGACGGTTCAGCTTCGAGGAGGCAGCGCCCCACCAGATGAAGACGAAGATGAACTGCCAGGCGACGATCCACTGGTCGACCGGGAACAGCCCGACCGCGAGCATCGTCGCGTAGATTTCCGGCCGCGCGCCGAGGAAGGAGACCTTGTCGCGCAGGCCCAGAAGGCCGAGGAAGGCGAGCAGGATGGCGATGCCGACGGGTGCGATCCGCCCTGCTGAGCCGGCGCTCGCGTCGACGCCAGAGGCGAACAGTAGGTAGAGCCCGGTGGCGATGACCCCCGCGTAGAGGGCGACGTCGAGAACAGTGCGCCGCGACCCCGCGGTGAACGGGACCCGGTCGAGCCACGGCGGCAGCCGCACCGTCCCGGGCCGCAGCCAGTAGAGCGGCCCGCCGATCGGGGGGATGAAGCGGAAGCTGAGCGGCATCGACCCCGCCCCGAGCCCGAGGATCTCCCACAGCAGCGTCCACAGGGCGAACTTCTGGAAGACGATCGGCTGCGTCCACCAGTCGCCGAAGTCACCGACACCACCGAGCCCCGGCGTGGTCGAGATCGCCAGCAGCGCCCCACCCGCGTAGATCACCAGCTTCAAGGCGTAGAGGAGGTAGACGGCGGTCGGCGACCCGAACCCGTTTTGTCCCCAGTCCTGCACCAGCGGCTTCAGCCGGGTCAGGTGCGGCTTCTGCTTCCACTCCTCGAGCTCAAACGGCGGCGGCGTCGGCGAGAAGAAGCTCATTCGCCCATGCTCTCATCGCCGCTGGGGTTGCGGCAAGGCGCGCCTATTCCGGGGCCGGGACCTGCGAGGCCATCTGGGCGTAGCCGGCGGCGCTGGGGTGGATGCCGGTGTCGCCGCTGATCACCCACGGTGGGCCTTCGGCAGGGCCGGAGCAGAAGGAGAAGGGGTGGTCGATCTCGAGCTCGTCCTGGGCGGGTTCGGACTGCACGCTCTGGCCGTCCACCCGGAAGCCGAGTCGCGAGCAGGAGTACTGGGCGGGGAAGACCGGGGCGATGTCGACACCGACGTTGAAGTGGGGCGGGAGGATCGGCTGCAGGCGGGTGCCGCTGACTTCACTCGCGACCGAGGCGATTTCGCGGTTCAGCAGTTTGCCGGTCATCGCCAGCTGGGTGGCGCTGTAGGTGAGGGCGGAGGAGGGCACCGAGACGGGGTAACCCATCAGGTAGATGGTGGCTTCCGTTTTCGTCACCAGGTCGCGGTAGAGGTTCTTCAGGTTCCCCCGCAGGTTGACTGAGGTGAACGCTTCTTCGATGCATTCGCGGAAGCCGCCGAGGATGTCTGCCTCGATCGCGCAGCCGATGTTGTCGACGCCGAAGAGCATGTCCGAGAGCAGTGGGTTGGCCCCGACCGTCATCAGGATGTAGTCCGGTTCTTCGGACTCGATCCGTTTGGTGGTCGAGTAGAAGGCGCCGCCGGGTGCCCATTCGGACGGTTCGGAGCCGCTGACGGCGACGTTCTCGTAGTCGGTCACCCCGTGCGCGTTCGCCCACTGGGCCGCCCATGAGACGTTGTTGGCGAGGCCATAGTCGGGGGCGTAGTTGACGGCGGTTCCCCTGTTGCTGCGGTTGGTCGAGTTGGAGGAGCAGGCGTCGTTGTAGGAGGATTCACCCGGTTTGCAGTAGAGCAGGCTGGTGAACGGCATCAGCGAGCCATCGTCGTAGTAGCCGAAGCCGGCGGTGACCGAGTCGCCCATCGCCCGCACGACCAAGCCGCTGCCCTGGGTGACGACGATCTGCACCGGCGCCGCAACCGGTTCGGCGGCCGAGGCCGAGGCGCTGTGCCCCGCTCGGTTAGTGAGTCGGATCGAGTCGGTGCCGCGGAAGCCTGGCGCCGGGCGGTAGACCAAGCGGCCGTTGCGGATCCGGGCCGAGCCATGTTCCGCTGCTTGGTCGATGCGCCAGCGGACCGGGGAGCGGCAGACCGGCAGCATGATCGAGACCCGCTTCCCAGGCTGGACCCGCAGCAGTGGGATCGAGCTGCAGAGACGGTGGCGGGTGGAGCGGGGGAGCACCTGTTTCTCGCGGTCGCTCGAGCCAAGGTCAGGATGTCCGTCGCCGTCGATGTCGGCTCTCCCGTTGGCGGTGATGACCAGCTCGAAGGGCCCGCTGGCCCCGAGCCCGCCCCTGACCAGCGACGAAACGCTGGGGCTGAAGGCGACGCGGTGCACGAAGGTGAAAGCGCGCCGCCGCTCGGGCAGCCGCAGCGCCCCGGCGTTCGCCCGTTCGTGCAGCGTCAGGGCTCGCAGCGGCGCTCGCCCCGGAGGCCGCAGCGACACAGAGAGCTCGAGTAGGCGCCCGGCGAGCTGGATCGGGTAGCGAACCGGCACCAGCAACATCGGCGTCGTTCCTCGCGCCGGTGTCGCCAGCCGTACCTTGCCGACCTCGACCTGCGCCGTCTCGGCGCTCGCAGCCGCGGGCGTCCCAAGACTCAGCAGGCAGGCGAGCGCAAAGCAGGTAGCGACCGCCGCCGGCCACCTGGCGTGTGCGTTTGGCGCGGCCGCCATACTCAGCAAGCTACCGTGTCGAATTCCGTCCGCGCCATCTGGACCTGAAGCCGAAGGGAGGCGAGTTCTGAAAGCACTCGTCACGCTCGCTCTGGTCCTGGCCTTCACCGTGGTCGCTGCTCCTGCCGGCGGCAGCGGGGCCAAACCCACGGCCGACCCGCGCGCCCCGGAGGTTCCGGCCTTCCAGGGCCGGGCCGAGCGCATCGACCCGACGCTGCGGCAGCGGATGACCGGCGTCTCCTGGCACCCCGGCTGTCCCGTCGGCTTCGCCGGCTTGCGTTTGCTCACGGTCACCCACTGGGGCTTCGACGGCCGCGTCCACCGCGGACGGCTGGTCGTCAACCGCGATCAAGCCGCGGGGATGCTGCGCGTGATGCGCTCGCTGTACCGGCTGCGCTACCCCATCCGCCGCATGCGCCTCGTCGACGCCTATGGCGGCGACGACCACCGAAGTATGGACGCCGACAACACCTCAGCCTTCAACTGCCGCGTCGTCGCCGGCAGCCCCGGGGTCTGGTCGGAACACGCCTACGGCCGGGCGATCGACGTCAACCCGATCGAGAACCCCTACGTCACCGAATCCGGCTATGTGTCGCCGCCGGCTGGCGCTCCCTTTGCGGAGAGGGCGCACGCCAAAGGCGTGATCCACTCCGGCGGCCCGGTCGTGGCGGCGTTCGAGGCGATCGGTTGGGAGTGGGGCGGCAACTGGTCCTGGCCCAAGGACTACCAGCACTTCTCCGCGACGGGCAGTTAGCCCGAGGTTGCATAGAGAACCACTGATTGTTAAGTTTTTGCCTATGAAACTCGGTCGCTATGCCCTCGCCGTGGCCCTCGCCGTGCTTCTGATCGCTGCCCCGAGTGCTGCGGCGGTCGAATTCCACTCTGAAGGTGCAAACACGACGATCAAAGCCACTCAGATCACCACCCAACAGTTCTTTTTCGACACCGGTGAATTCAAATGCAGCAAAGCGTCGGCGAGCGAATTCGTCAACCCCACTACATGGAGCACGCTGACGCTCCATCCGGGCTTCTCGTCATGTACTTCCTTTGGGTTCACCGCCGCTGTCGCGATGAATGATTGCTCTTACCTCATCCACATCGGCGGCACCTTCGACATCCAGTGCCCCGCTGGGAAAGTCGCCGAATTCTCCTCGGTCTTCTGCACCGTCACAGTTTCCTCCCAAACCGGCCTCAAAAGCTATTCCCACACAAATCTGGGCTTCGGAAGCTCGCGAACCGTGATCCTGCATTTCGGCGCCACCGGAGTCGACTACGAGGAACACGGCGTCCTCTGCGAAAACGGGACAGAACAGACAGACAACGGCGTCTTCGGTGGCAGCATCGAATTGAGAGGCTTCACCGCCGGCGGCGTTCAGCGAGGTATCTGGATCTCCTAGCCGCCGGGGATCGCGAAGCGGCTGATCGCCGACTCCCGTTCGGCCGCGGCGAAGAGGCCGCCGGCGGCGATGGCCAGCGAGTTGAGCCCGCCGAAGCCGATCTGCTGGGCGCCGCCGCGACCTTGCACCAAGGTGCAGCGGCCCGCCGGGCGGGCGGCCTCTGGGCGGCCCGTCAGGCAGCTGGTGAAAGAGAGGTCGCCGCTGCCGGGGTCCCGCCGCAGCCGCAGGATCGCCGCGTCGCGGGCGGAGGCGACGTAGAGGCTGCGCCCGTCGGGCGCGATCGCCAGGCTCCTGGGCCGGTCCAGCGCCGGCTCGGTGCCGAGGAAGGTGAGGGTCCCGGTCGCCGGGTCGCGGCTGAGCCGGGCGATCGCGTTGTCCCCCTTGGCGACGCCGTAGAGATAGCGGCCATCGCTGCTGAGCGCCAACCCGTCGACCAGCCAGAGGCCGGAGTCGAAGCCCGCTTCCTGGGCGCTGGGGATCGGTCGACAGGGATTACCCGGGCCGAGGCCGCGGCTTTCGCCACTGAGGCAGCCGCGGTAGACGAGCTGACCGCTGACTGGATCCCGCTGGAATTCGGTAATCGACGACTCCCTTGGGGCGCTGGCGTAGAGCGAGGTGCCGTCGGGGCTGATGACGATGCGGCTGACGCTGCGCAGGCCAGAGCCGTGGGAGTTGGTGGGCGCGACCTGGGTGCAGACGGAGTCGAACCCGACGATGGTGGCGCTGATCCCGCCGGTCAGGCAACCGCGGAAACTGAGCGAGCCGTCGGCTTCGCGGGCGAAGGTGCTGACTGCAGCGTCGCCCCGCGCGGCGACGTAGACGAAGCGGCTGTCTGGGCTGACGGTGAGAGAGGCCGGGCCACCCAGCCCGGAGTCGGTGCCTTCGTGGACCGGAGTCGCGGTCGGGATCGGTCTGCAGATGCGGCGTTTGCCGGTGCTGTTGGGCCCGGTCGCCCCGGTGATGCAGCCCTTGTAGGTGAGCTTGCCGGAGCGGATGCTGCGGGCGAAGATCCCCAGCGAGTAGTCGCCGGAGACGGTGTAGACACTGCGCCCGTCGGGGCTGACGGTGACGAACTTGACGCCGTTGAAGCCGCTGAGGGAGTCTTCGGCTCCGGCGCCTGGGAGCCGCTTGCACGCCGGCTTCTCGCCACGCTGGGGCTGTCCCGCGTTGGCGCTGAAGCAGCTCTGGAAGCTGAGCGGTTTCGCCCGGAAGGTGATCACGCTGTCGTCGTCCGGGGAAACCGCGTAGAGCGACCGGCCGTCGGCGCTGGCTGCGAGCGAGCGCGGATGGCTGAGCCCCGCGCCCTGGGCGTCGAGGGCAGCGGTCGGCGTTGTCGTGCAGCCACCCGGTCGCGGTCCGAACGGCGGCAGCTTGCCGGTGATGCAGCCGAGGAACCGCAGGCCGTCGGCCGACGCCGGCGCCGCGGCAAGCGCCCCGGAGAACAGGGCGGCGAGGAGCGGCAGAGCCAGCAGGCTCAGGATCGAGAGGCGACGAGGCAGCACGCAGTTAGGGACGGTACGTGTTGACCTGGACGCCGGTAGAGAAGGTCTTCGTGTCGACCAGCTTCAGCTCCCGTTTGTCTGGCGAGTCGGGGAAAAGGCGCGCGCCGGAGCCGAGGATCACCGGGAAGACCATCAATCGCAGCTCGTCGACGAGGTCGTTCTCGAGCAGGGTGTGGACGAGGGTGCGGCTGCCGGCGACGAGGATCGGGTCGCCGTCCGCCTGCTTTAGCTGCTCGACCTCGGCGACGACGTCGCCCTTGATCGGCGTCGAGTTCTCCCACTCCAGATCGTCGAGCGTCGAGGTGACGACGTACTTCGGCATCGAGTTCATCTTCTCGGCGAAGGGGCCGGTCCGCTCCGGCCAGGCGCCGGCGAAGCTTTCATAGGTGACGCGGCCGATCAGATGGGAGCCCGCTTCGAGCGTCTCCCGCAGCTTGAACTCCATCTGCTCGTCGCCGATGAAGTCGAAGACCCAGCCGCTGTGGGGGTGACCCGGCTCCCCGCCCGGCGCCTCCATCACCCCGTCGAGGGTGACGAACTCGGTGACGATCAGCTTGCTCATCGTGATTGGGGATGCTAACGAGCGGGTAACGACCAGCCTGGATGAGGTTCTCGGCCAAGTTAATGCTGCTGCTGGTGGTCGTTGCCCTGCTCGGGATCCTGGCGCCGGCAGGGGCGACGGCCAAAGGCAAGCCGCCGAAGCTGCCGCCGGTCGACATGTCGGAAGCCGAAAGCTGCGATTTCATCGCCGAGCCGGGCAACCCGCTCTGCATGCTGCCTTTCCCGGACGATTACTACACGGAGCGGGACTCCTCCAGCCCGACCGGGCGGCGGATCGACTTCAGCACCCGGGGGATGCCGGCCAACGTTCTCGGCCAGCACATCGACGCCACCCCCTACAACGCCTCCGATGGCTTCAGCCAGGGGGCGACGATCCTGCTCAAGGTGCCGGGGATCGACACCGCGGCTGACGTTGCGGCGACCGGCGCCGTGCCGATCAACCACATCGGCGAGTACGCCCGCAGGGGCGCACCCGTCGTCGTGCTCGACGCGAAGACCGGCAAGCGCTGGCCGATCTGGGTCGAGATCGACTCGACCGCCACCGACCCGGCGAAAGCGGCGCTGGAGATCCATCCCGCGACCAACTTCGCCGCCGGCCACCGCTACATCGTCGCCTTGCGCGACCTCCGCAACGCCGCCGGCGCCCGGATCGAAGCGCCGGCCGCCTTCCGCTACTACCGCGACCGCGTCCCCTCCAAGCAGCCGCAGATCAACGAGCGCCGCAAGCACTTCCGCGACATCTTCAAGACGCTGCGCAAGGCGGGGATCGACCAGCGCAGCCTCTACCTCGCCTGGGACTTCACCGTCGCCAGCGACATCAACAACGCCGGCCGCGAGCTGGCGATGCGCGACGACGCCTTCGCCCAGCTCGGCGACACCGACCTCGCTGACCTGGTCCCGCAGGGCAGCTCGCCGAGCTTCCTCGTCACCAGCGTCGAAAACGACCCGAACCCGGGGGAGATCGCCCGCCGCGTCAAAGGCACGGTCACGGTTCCCTGCTACCTGTTCCCGACCTGCGCCCCCGGCGGCACCATGCAGCTCGACGCCGATGGGGACCCGATCCAGAACGGCGTCTGGCCAGCCGACTTCGACTGCATCGTGCCCGCCTCGGTCGCCAGTGGCCCGGCCGAGGCTGGGCGGCCCTCCCTTTACGGCCACGGCCTTTTCGGCAGCGCCTCCGAGGTGGGCTCGAGCCCGCAGCGCAGCCTCGCGCAGGCGCACAGGATTGTCTTCTGCGCGACCGACGAGATTGGCATGTCGCAGGCGGACGTCCCAGTGGCAATTAGCGCCCTCCAGGACCTCTCCCGCTTCCCGGCGCTGCCCGACCGCCTCCAGCAGGGGCTGCTGAACGAGCTCTACCTGGGCCGGGCGATGATCAGCCCCACCGGCTTCACCACCAGCGCCGCCTTCCACCAGGACGGCACCCTCGCCACGGGCTCCGTCCTCGACACCAGCCAGCTCTATTACAACGGCAACAGCCAGGGAGGGATCATGGGCGGGGCGTTGACCGCAGTCGCCCCCGACTTCACCCGCGCCTCGCTCGGCGTGCCGGCGATGAATTACTCGGTGCTGCTGCCGCGCTCGGTCGACTTCGACCCGTTCGCGCAGGTCTTCTACCCGTCCTACCCGAACGAAACGGCGCGGCCGCTGGCCCTCGACCTAATCCAGATGCTCTGGGACCGGGGCGAGCCGAACGGCTACGCGCACCGGATGACCGACGACCCGCTGCCGAACACGCCGGCCCATGAGGTGTTGCTGAACGTCGCCTTCGGCGACCATCAGGTCAGCAACTACCAGGCCGACGTCGAGGCGCGGACGGTCGGCGCCTCCGCCCACCGCCCGGTCCTCTTCGACGGTCGCTGGCCCAACACCGACATGCTCTGGGACGTGCCCTCGATCAGGCGCTACCCGTTCACCGGCTCGGCGATCTACTACTGGGACACCGGTCCCGTGCGCGAAGAACCGCCGGGCTCAGGGACCCTCGTCGGCGTGCCCCCGCCGCCCTACGAGAACTTGCCCAACCGCGGCGGCGTCGACCCCCACGGTGCCCCGCGGGCGACTCCCGCCGAGCAGGCCCTCGTCTCCAACTTCTTCGCCGGCGCAATCCAGCAGAGCGATGACTGCGGCGGCGGCCCCTGCTTCGCGATCGGGTTCGGCGGGCCGTAGAGGTGGTGGGTCGACTTTATGTCGCTATGCGGCAAAAACTCGACCCACTACAGCGAGATCACGTGGGCGGTCCGCGGATCGACCCGTCCCTCTAGAACCTCGATCCACGCGTTCTGCAGACCCTCGAAACCCTCGCCGGGGGTTGTCTCCAGCCAACCCGCGGTCCACTCGGCGAAGGGATGCCAGGCGTCGGCGACTCGCTGATCGAGGCCGACGCGTCCCCAGTCCTTGGCCCGCTTGGTGACCCGCGTCGGGGCGAAGAAGAAGATCGGCTGCGGCCCTGGCATTTCCTCGGCGCCGGTCAGTGCCGCGGCGGCCGAGCCGAAGTCCTCCCAGTGGGTGACCCCGACCGCCATGCTGTGGACCAGCTCGTCGCCGTAGTGGCTGTGGACCGCCTGGCGCACGGCGCCGTTGCCCGCGAAGTCGACGAAGGTCGCCGGAGCGCGCTCGAGCGACTCGATCTCGTCGTAGCTGACGGTGCGGTCGTAGATCCCAAGCTCGGAGACGAACTCGGCGTTGCCGGGCGAAGTGAGGCCGATCAGCTCGACCTCCTGGCGCTGGGCGAGCATGAACGCCGCTGCGATCGCGGTCTTGCTGGAGGCGCTGGCGAGGACGATAGGGCCGCGCCCGGTCAGGCCCTCGTCGGCGAGCTGGTCGTCGATCAGGAAGGAGGTGAAGAAGAGCGGCCGCAGCAGCATCTGGATGGCCTCGGTGTCAGGTCGGTAGAAGTTGTCTGTCTCCGTGGCCAGGTAGCGGTGGTAGGCCGACGGCAGCTCCGCCCGGTTCGGCGAGTGGTCGGTAAATCCGCTGGGGTCAGCGTTGCCGGGGGTGACGACCAGGTGCGAGGACGGCGGCAGGTATCCGTAGATCCGCGTCCCGACCTCGACCCCGTCGGCCTCGCTGCGCTCGACCTCGGCGAAGCCCCACATCGGCACCCGTCCCCAGCCCTCCTCGGCCGTCGGGAAGAAGTTCCAGTAGGACATCGCCTCTCCCATCACCGCGTAGGTGACGTTGTTCGCGGTCACGCCGAAGCTGTCGACCCGCAGCAGTGCCTGCCCGCCCTCGATTTCGGGCGCCCCGGACTCCTCGATGCGGCTCTCGCGGAAGTCGTCGCGCTTGACCAGGAAATCAGTCATCACGACGCCGTCCTCAGCGACCCTGTCGCGCGGCCTTGACCAGCCCCTGCCCGGGCTGGATCTCCCGCACCGGGACGAAGCTCTTGCGGGCGACCGAGACGGTGATCGGCCCGATGCTGGGGTCGCCGCTGGGGAGGATGCTGAAGCTGCCGGTGATGCCGTTGCTGACCTTGGTCTCGCGGACCGCTTCGATCACCCCGGCCCGGTCGCCGCTCTTGGCGATCGCGCCGAGCAGCACACTTGCTGCCTGCCCCGCGTACGGCGCGTACAGTTCGACAGCGCCGCTCACCTCTTTCTGAAGTTTGGTGACGAGCTGCTTGCCGGGCCCGGTCAGGTTCTGCGGGACCCGCCCAGGGACACTGGCGAACATGCCTTTGGCCGCGCCGCCGGAGAGCTGGATCGTCGACTGCTGAGCGAAGCCGTCGGGCGCCAGCAGCTTCACGGGGCCATTGTTGGGACCGAGTTGCAGCACCTTGTCGATGATCAGCCGCGCCCCGTTCTGCTCGGTCAGCCCGGCGAGCAGGATTGCGTCGGGATCGCTCATCCCCACCTTCATCATCAGCCCCGCGTAGATGGGGGCGTTGGGATTCCAGGAGCGGAAGCCGGCGATCTCGATCCCCAGCTTGGGGGCGGCGCCGCGGAAGGTCTTTGCCTGGCCGAGGCTGGTCGGGTCCTTGCCGGCGTAGAGAACGTAGGCGCGCTCGATCCCCTTGCCCTTGGCGAAGCTCGCCAGGCCGGCGCCCTGGTAGGCGTCGTTGGGAACGACGCGGGCGTAGTTGCGGCTCTCCGGGTAGAGGCTGCCGGGCTGGCCTTTGGGGCAGCTCGGGCTCGACTGGGTGAGACAGATCAGCGTGTTGCCGGGTGAGACCATCGCCAGGCCGCCACCGGGGGCGCGGCCGAGGATTGGGATCTCCGCTTCGGCGCAGCCGGAGTTGTAGGTGCCGATCACACCGAGCACGGTTGGGTTGGCGGCGTAGGCCTTGGCGTTGGACTGGCACTGGGCCTTGCTCCAGAGCCCGGTGTCGGCCTCGGAGCCGTCGCAAGCCTGGAAGGCGACGGTGCGGCCGCCGGCTTTCCAGTTTGCGTCTTCGAGCACGATCCGGATCGCGTCGTTCATCTGCAGCGAGCGCTGGCGCGAGTCCCCCTGCAGCGGCAGGTCGGAGACGATCAGGCCCTCGGCCGCGCTCGCCGGCCCGCCGGAGACGATCGGCCCGCAGGCGGGGGAGTCAACCGGCGTCACGCCGGTGACAGCAGCCCGGCTCTCGCTACCGGCGACCAGCAGCGCACAGGCCAGAAGCAGTACCGCCGCGAGACCGACGGCTGGGATTCGGACGGACACGTGGCCGCGAGCCTACTTCAAGACCCGGTGAAGAGTCCCGATTTCCAGGTCCCAAGCGGTGTTTGATCGCTTCCAGCCGGGTAAATGTGCCTACGGCAGGACCAAGGGAGCAAGAAGGAGGACCAATGAACACCAAAGCGGAAAGAGGCGGTATCGGCGGCATCTCGGTCGGCGGGATCCTCGTCATAATCGGCATCGTCGTGGCGATCGTCTGGAGCTTCTGGATCGGCCTGATCGTCGCCCTCATCGGCCTGATCGCTTTCGGCGGCTTCGCCCGCGGCAGGTGGTATTGACGCGCGCGATATCCCTCGCATTGCTGGGGGCGGTACTCGGTGTTTCCCTGCTCTTCAGCGCCGAGGTGGGTAGCGCTGCGCCCGGATCCGCTGACCTCAGGATTGCCAAGACCGACAGTCCCGATCCGGTCGCGGCCGGATCGGTCCTCAACTACGCGATCGAAGTCGACAACCTCGGGCCCAACGCGGCGACAGGGGTCACGGTGACCGATCAGCTGCCGAAGAACGTCGACCTGGTCTCGGCCACGGCCAGCGGCGGGCAGTGCGCCCTGAAAGGGCGGAAGGTGACCTGCAGTCTCGAGACGGTCCCCGTCGTCACTGGCACCTATGCCACCGGACGCGCCGTGAGCATCGCGGTGATTCCGCGCAGAGTCGGATCTATCGTCAACACGGCCAGCGTCAAAGGAGGTGAGAAAGACCCGGTCGCGTCCAACAACAAAGCGACCGCGACGACCCTCGTCACCGGCCCGCCCCGGACCTGCGGTGGACTACCGGTGACGATCCTGGGGACGCGCGGCAGCGACACCCTCGTCGGCAGCGGCGGCCCCGACGTAATCGCCAGCTTCGGCGGCGACGACACGATCTTCGCCTTCGGCGGGCAGGACCTGATCTGCGCCGGCCCCGGCCGCGACTTCGTCGGCGCCGGCACCGCCGCCGACCGTGTCTTCGGTGCCTCCGGAGGCGACCGCCTGCTCGGTCGCGGCGGCCCTGACCTGCTCAAGGGCAACGCCGGAAACGATGTCCTCAAGGGCAACCGCGGCGACGACCGCCTGCGCGGCGGCTCTGGGTTCGACCGCTGCCAGGGGGGACCCGGGAGGAACTCGATTCGGGGCTGCGAGCGCTAGTCCTCCTCAGGCTCCCACCTGTGAGCGCAGCTCCTGGGCTGGCATGTCGGTGATGTAGACCGGGGTGCCGGGCTGGTGCTTACGACCGCCGCTGCCGAGGCTGCCGGCGTCGACCGCGGTGAACCCGAGTTCGTCGATCAGTTCCGCCACCATCCGTTTGGCGTCGGGGTCGTCGCCGGAGATCGGGATGCCGATGCGGTCGTCGGCGCCCGCGTTGGGGTCGCCCATGTCGCGCAGGTGTTCCCATTCGATCGAGTTGAACGCCTTCACCACCGGTCCCTCCATCCGCTGCGCCAGCATCTCGCTGGAGGTCGTGTCGCCGTCGTCAAGCTGCTCGAAGTGGCCGTCGCGTTCGGGGTAGTAATTGTTGGTGTCGATCACGACCTTCCCGGCGGTGCCGGCGGCGGGGACGTCGCGGTAGTGACCGAAGGGCACCGAGACGACGACGACGTCGCCGAACTCGGCTGCCTCCGCCGCGGTCATCGGCTGAACGCCGTTGCCGATTTCGGCGGCGAGGTCCCGCAGCGTCTCCGGGCCCCTCGAGTTGCTGATCGCAACTTCGTGTCCGTGTTCGACGAACTCTTTGGCGAGCGTGCCACCGATGTGGCCCGATCCGATGATCCCGATTTTCATCGCGACCCTCCTTTGACTTCAGGGCGCCTCCGTGCCCTCGCTCATCGCTACCCGTGAGGGCCATGTGGAAACGCCCCCTCGGGACCCCCGCCGGCCGCAACGGTCGTCAAGTGGCTATCCAGATCTTCACCATTCGAGGATCGTGATCTGGCAGTTTCCGACACTGATGCGGATCCGAATCGGAAGCGTGTTGCTGCTGCTCGTGTGCGGGCTGGGACTCCTCTTCCAGCCCTTGGTCTCGCCGGCCGCCGCGGCGAGCTCGCTGGGCGGTGACGGGCCCGGGGAGTACGTCGCCCTCGGCGATTCCTACGCCTCCGGCGAGGGGCTCAACCCGATCGGCAGCGGCGGCTACTTCCCCGGAACCGACGACACGGCGCAGAACCTCTGCCACCGATCGTCGCTCGCCTACGGTCCGGCGATCGCCTCGGCACTGGAAGCGGCGGGGAGGATCGACCCCGGCGCCTGGCTGATGCCGGCATGCTCGGGCGACCTGATCTCCAACCTCTCGATCGGCTCGATCAACGACTTCTCGCCGGGGCAGACGCCGCAGCTGGACCGCCTGTCGAGCCTGACCCGGCAGGTCACGATCACGATCGGCGGCAACGACGCCGGCTTCGCCGGCATCATCGCCTTCTGCCTGGAGGAGGTCAGCAAGACGCCGCCAGTCTTCCTCGACGGCAGCAGCCTCTCCGGGTGCGAATCGCGCATCGCGAACGCCAACGCGCTGATCTCCGACGGCAGCATCGCCAGGGGCCTGGTCGGCCTCTTCCGGACGATCCTGCAACGCGCACCGCGGGCGCGGCTCGTCGTTACCACCTATCCCCTGCTGTTGCCGGCCAACACCGCCTACACCGGGCTGAAAAAGAGCGGGCGTCGCTACTGCCCGGTGAACGGCCCGCTTGAGCTGAAGCGGTTCGGATTCCGCGACACGATCGTCGCCAAGCTCAACCAGGTGGAGTCGCGGATGAACCAGCTGATCGCCAAGACGGCGCAGGCGATCCGCGTCGACGACGGCTTGCCGGGCCGAATCGGAATCGCCCGTCTCAACGCCGGGGAGCTCGCCGCTCATCCATTCCCCTGCAGCGAGGGAGGCGCACCGGAGCCCTACGTGAACGGGCTCCGCCTCACCGCCGACCTCGAGTCCGGCGCGGGGCCGACCGGCCCGGAACGATTCGTCTCGCGCGCCTCGTTCCACCCAACGGCCGCTGGGCACGCCGCTTTCGCCGCGACGGTCGCGGAGGAGATCGCGCCGGCGCTCGGCTTGGCCGCGGCGGTGACGAGCGAAGGGAGCCTGGTCTCTGGCCGGGGGCCGGTGAAGGCTCACATCGGCGCGGTCGGCAGGGAGTTCGAGGTCGAGGGGCGGAACGGCACTCCCGACTGGGCGCAGATCAACAACCCGCTCTCCCCGCCCGAATACACGATCGGTTTCGAGAAAGTCCCTGCCTCCGGCCTCGAGGTGACCAGCATCGAGCACGACTCGAACGCCTCCGTTGTTCGCTTCAACGCCCCTCAACTCGGCCGCTACCCCTTCCAGGCCCTGGTCGTCGATCGCAATGGCGATTCGGTTCGCCGGGCGATCGACGTCGAGGTCGTCGGCCGTCTCGGGATCTCGACCGGGGCGCTGCCCGATGGCGAGATCGACGCTCCTTACACGGGGCAGCTGAGGGCCAGCAATGCCGTCGGCCAGCTCAGCTGGGAAGCGTCGGGCCTGCCGAGCGGGCTCTCGCTGAACTCGGCGACCGGGGCGATCGTCGGCGCGCCTGGGTCCGAAGGCACGTTCCCGATCGTGGTCACCGCCCGCGACGCCAGCGAGGAAGCAACGAAGAGCCTGACCATCGAGGTCGGGCCGAGTGGCGGCAGGTTCTACTTTCCCGGCAGCTCACGACCGGCCGTCCTCTCCGGCGACGGCCGCTGGCTCGCCTACATCCTGCCCCGCCAGATCAGCGGCTTCCCCTACGTCGACCTGTTCATCCGTAGCACCGTCGACGGTTCGGCACCGATCCAGGCCTCGCACGATCCGAGCAGAAACATCACCAGCGGCGTGGTCGAAACGGATCCACCGGGGATCAGCGACGACGGGCGCTTCGTCACCTTCAACACGGCGGCGGCACTGAGCGCGGCCGACACCGACAACAGTCTCGACCTCTACATGTACGACCGCGTGGAGGATGTCGCGCGCTTCGTCCCTGACACCGGTTTCTGGCGGCCCGGGCCGCCCTCGAACGATGGCCGCTACCTGCTGGCGCTGGACGCCGAACGTCGGCTCTGGCGGATCGAGGCGAGCACCGGCAGCAGGATCCGCGTCGATGCCTCGGCCACCGGGGTTGGCGCCGACCACATGACTTCCCTCGAAGGCGCCTCGCTGTCGGGCGACGGCCGCACCGCCCTCTTCTCCAGCAACGCCGCCAACCTGACGCCGGGGGACACCGATGCGATGCCGGATCTCTTCCTCAAGGATCTGGTCACCGGGTCGGTGAGCTCGGTCACCTTCGGCCTCCACGACGGGCCCGAACGGCTGCTGAGCGGCGCCGGTGGCACGATCACCGACGACGGCCGCCTGGTGGCGTTCGCGGCCTCCGGGCTCGCCGACGGGCAGTGGCGGCAGATGCTCCTCGACCGCCAAACGGGCGAGTACCGCATCGTTGCCCCGGGCTCCAATCGGATCCGGATCTCCGCCGACGGCAGCACCGTCGCCTACACGAGAACCCACGTGCTCTTTCCCGACAGCGTCCTCGACCGCACCACCTACGAGGCCCAGCACCGCGGCTCGGTGACGACCTCGCCGCTGGCGGTTGCGGAGGTCGCGAACCACTCGCTCAACTACGACGGCCACGAGCCGCGCGTCTACGGCAGCACCCCGACCGCGCAGACCCTGGGGATCGGCGATGACGGCAGAGCCATCCTCTGGCGCTCCAACTGGGGCTACCTGATCCCCGACGTCTATCCCGGCGGCGGCTACTTCCTGCAGCGCTGAGGAGATGCCCTTCGGCGCTCAGCGCGACGGCACCGTCAGCACCGGCAGCTTCTCGTCGAACGGCTCGCAGAGGGCCGCCGGGGCTTCTTCGCGGCTCAGCGTACGGCGCAGCTGCAGGAACGCGATCGAGCCGAGGATCGCCGGAATCCCGAGCTGCAGCACCCGGTAGGCGAGCACCGCGGCCGTGACCTGTGCCAGCGGGCTGCCGTAGAGGGTGAGGGAGCCGATCAAGCCTCCGTCGATCCCGCCGATGCCGCCCGGCAGGGGGATCAGGCCGCCGAGCTGGCCGATCACGTAGCCGAAGACGAAGGCGGCGAAGGGGGGCGTCGTGCCGAAGGCGGCGAAGGCCGCCGCGAGGGCGGCGACGTCGAGCGCCATGTAGCCGATGGCGCCGAGGATCACGTAGGGCTGACGGGCGCGCAGCAGACCGGCAGCGTCCTGGACGCCGTCGGCGATCGTCACCGCGACGGCCCGTGCCAGCCGGGCCGCCCGGGCGGCCCTTCCCTCCTCGCCGGGGTCACGGCGATCCGGCCCGACCCGCCCAAGGATGCGGGGCAGCAGCGCCACCAGAACGATCGCCGCCAGCGCCAGCCCGCCGAGGATGGCCGAGAGCAGTGCCGGTCCGCCACCGGGCAACAGGCCCGCGCCCAGCGCGCATCCCAGTACTGCCGCGCAGACGAAGTTGGGGATGCTGGTGAGGACGAAGAAGGCGACGCTGCGGCGGGCGATGCGGCCGGTGCTCATCCCCCCTTGCCGCAAGGCCCAGGCCCCGAGCGCGAGCCCGCCGACGCCCCCGGCCGGCACCAGCACGTTGGTCCCCTGCTCGGCCATGGCGATTTCGTAGCTGAAGCGCCAGTCGAGCCGGGTGCAGAAGACGCCGCGGAAGGCGACCACGTAGGCCAGGCAGGAAGCGAGCTCGAGCACCGCCATGGCGAGCAGCCAGAGCGGCTGTGCGTCGGCAAACCGTTCCCGCACCTCGCCCAGGCCCGGCAGCGTGCTGATCAGAAGGGCGACGACCAGGATCAGAAGGCCAAGGCCAGCGACGCGCCGGACCATCCCGCCGACGCCAAGTTCACGCGGCAGCGGTTCTGGCATCCGGGATTCCATCGCAGCGATGTTGGCAGCCCGACGCGTCCGCGTCACGAGATCGCCCACTTGCTGTCGGCGGTCGCCGGCCTACCGGGGTCGAACCGAGCTTTTGCCCGCCATAAGCGGAAAAAGGCTCAGCTCGAGGGACCAGCGGGGTCGAACCGAGACTTGTGACCGCC
>DASSFS010000003.1:0-25633 GCA_035694165.1 Solirubrobacterales bacterium
ATCTCGACTTCGCAGGGAGTGGTGGTGCCCGTGCAGGTGCCCGCGCCGCCGCTCCAGCCGGTGAAGGTGGCTCCAGCGCCCGGCTTGGCGGTGAGGGTCACGACAGTGCCCTCGGGCAGGGCCGCGGTGGCCTGACTGCAGACTGCAGTACATCTGATCCCCTTCGTCTTGGAGGAGGTCACCTTGCCGTTTCCTGACTTGTCGATCGTCAGGACCTGCTTTTCGTGGGCGAAGAAGGCGTTCACCGACTTCGCTTCGGACATCGTCACTTCGCAGGCGTCCTTGCCCGAGCAGGCTCCGGACCATTCGCGGAATTCGGAGCCAGCGGAGGCTTCGGCGGTCAGTTTGACCGTGCTGCCTTCTCCGAATTCAGCGCTGCAGGCGACGCCGCAGTCGATCCCTGCTGGCGAGCTCTCCACGATGCCCGAACCGGCACCGACGCGGCTCACCGTGAGCGCGAACTCGGGCGGTTGGACGATCGTCCCCGGGGAGCCGACTTCCCCGCCGGCAGCGAAGGCGCCGTTGACGCCGACCGCGCTCAGGGCGGAGATCAGCGGCGGCGGCGTTTCGGTGCTGCCGACGGCGGCGGCGTTGTCGAAGCTGACGCCGGTACTGGCGGCGCCGAAGCGCACGCCGGTGATCTTGGCGCCGGCGGAGTCAAAGAGGTTGACCTGGTCCCCGCCGGAGCCGAAGCCGATGCCCGAGCCCGAGTAGCTGCCGACCTGAAGGCCGGCCGGCGGGCTGGCGCCGAACCAGTGGCTCTTGAAGGTGTCGGCGGTTGAGGCGGTTCCCTCGAGGAAGATCGCCGACTCGCCGGGGGCGAGGCTGGTGACGCCAGTGAGGGCGAGCGCCGAGCCGAAGGCGCTTGAGTCATCGTCGACCTTGTAGGTGCTGGGGTCGACCGTGGTGGCGCCGGTGTTGGTGAGCTCCCACCAATCGGCTTTGTAGGTGGAGTTGGAGCTGGAGGTCGAGGAGACCTCGGTGATCTTGACGTTGGGCGGGGGCGGAGGTCCGGCGGTTTTGCCGGGCGAACCGACCTGGTCATGGATTTTGAAGGCGCCGTTGACGCCCTCCACGCTGAGGGTCGAGATCGCCGGCGCCGAGGTGAAGCTGCCCAGGCCGGCCGCGTTGTTGAAGGAGACGTTCGTCGTCGCGCTGCCGAAGCTCACGCCGGTCAGGCGACTGCCCACGGCGTTGAAGACGTTGACCTGGTCGCCCCCGGTGCCTAGCCCGATGCTCGAGCCCGAGTAGCTGCCGACCTGAAGGCCGGCCGGCGGGCTGGCGCCGAACCAAGAGGTCTTAAAGAGAGCGACTTTGGCGGAGTCCCCTTCGACGAAGATCGCCGACTCGCCCGGGGCGAGGCTGGTGACGCCGTTGAGGGCGACCCCCGAGCCGAAGGAGTTCGATTCGTCGTCGAACTTCCAGCCGGTGAGGTCCAGCGCCTGGCCGCTCGTGTTGGTGAGCTCCCACCAGTCGGCGGTGTATTCCGAGAAGCCGCTTCCCCAGGGCGCGACCTCGGAGACGATCACCGGCGTCTTCACCGGCGCGACGCCCGGCGAGCCAGTCTCGCTGCCGACCGTGAAGGCGCCGCTGACCCCTGCCGTGCTCAGCGTCGAGATCGCCGGCAGCGGGATCGTGGCGGAGCCCAGCGCCGCGGTGTTGTCGAAGGTCCGGCCGACCGTCGAGGCGCCGAAGGCGACGCCGGTCACGCGGGTGCCGGCGGCGTTGAAGATGTGGACCTGGTCGCCGCCGGCGCTGAGCCCGGTGCTCGAGTCGGAGTAGGTGCCGATCTTGAAACCGACCGGCGGGCTGCCGCCGAACCATTGGCTTTTAAAGGCATTCATATTCGCGGTCGGATCCGGATCGTCTTCCATGAAGACCGCCGACTCGCCGGGGGCGAGGCTGGTGACGCCGCTGAGGGCGACGGCTGAGGCGAAAGAGGCCGAATCGTCGTCGATTTTCCAGCCGGTCAGGTCGACCGCTTTGACCCCGATGTTGGTCAGCTCGAACCAATCGGCTTTGTAGGCCCCGTCGCTGCTCCCCCAGGGGGCCACCTCGGTGACGGCCATCGACGCGCCGGAGCCTTCTCCGGCCGAGATGACGGTCAGCGTGTAGAGCGAGCTGGTGACCGGTGAGCTGCCGGAGACGGTTTTGTCCTCGACCTGGACGCTGACCTGGTAGGCGCTCTTGGTCGCGGCGTTGAGAACCGTTCCGGCTTTCAGGTAGAGGCCGGCGCTGTCGGCTTCGAAGTGGCTCGCGTCGGCCCCGGTTACCGAGTACTCGTTGGTGCCGAGGCCGTCGTCGGTCAAGACGATGTCCGCCACTTTCAGCCGCGTCGAGGTGTTGGTCCCCTCCGGCAGCGAGGCCGTCTGGTTGGCCAGCGACACCGCGGTCGGCGCCTGGTTCGGTTCGCTGGAGGGCTCGAAGACCCAGAGCTGCGGGTGGTCGGAGTCGCCGCCGCCGGCCTCGCTGACGGTGTAGAGGACGCCGTCGTCGTCCATCGTCACGCCCTCGTGGGTCTGCTGCTGGATCGAGAGAGGGTTGCCCGCGTCATTGACCAGCGTCAGCGAGCTGGAGACGGTGCCGGAGCGGTCGACGTTGATGACTTTGCCGGATTCCTGGCTGATGATCAGCAGGTGGTTCGTCTGCGGGCCGGTCATGGTCGAGAGGTTGGCGAGCGCGAAGACACCGGAGAGGTCGACCAGGCCGGTCAGCGCCGGGGCGAAGAGGTCGGTCGAGGCGACGGTCGTCGGGCCGCCGTTCGTCGCGGTGCCCGCATCCCAGTCGATCCCGGTCTGGAAGATGCTCCTCGGGTCTGACTCTTTGACGAAGATGTAGCCGCCGGTCACCGGGTCGTTGGTGACGTCCTCGAGGCCGACGTTGCCGATCTCCGTGCCGAGCGTAACCGTGTCTGCCTCTTCCCTGGTTAGCGTCCCGCCCGGCTCGTAGGTGAAGTGGACCGCCCGCCGATCGCGCTCCTCCGTCATCACGAATTCTTCGTTGCCGAGGTAGGCGATGCCCTCGGTGTCGTAGAACTCGGTCCCCTGCGGGCTGCCTCCGGGGGGCAGGGTCATCGTGTCGATCAGGGCGCCGGTCTTGCTCACCTGCGTGACCGAGGTGCCGCCGTCACCAACGATGAAAAGGCTGTCGGTGTCCCAGTTGTAGGCGACTCCCGACGCCTCCTGCCCGAGCAGGTTGTCTGCCGGCGGGGTGGTGCGGGTCGGCTCTGGGAGGTCGAACCGGCCGACCCGTTTGTAGGTCGAGAGGTCGACGCCGGTCAGCGCCTCGGCCGGCGCTGCGAGCGCGGTCTGGGCAATCAGCGCAAGGACAAGGAAGAGAAGCCCGGCGAGCGCAGTGCGCGGGCTGATGCCGCGCACACGGCGGACAGTGGACGTGGACGCGGCGGTGGCGATCATCGAGCTCCCTTTAGTCGGAATTCCGCCGTGTCCTGGCACGTGCGGGCGTCCGCACCGTATGGAGACGCTCGTTCTGACTTGTGAATCGAATGGGGCTGAGGTGTGAACAGGTGGTTATCAACAGCCGGCAGCGATCCGATCCTTCCTTCAAAGAAACTTTGTTCATTCAACCTCTGGGAAATATGGTCCCGGTCGTTCTGGGCATCAACAACACACTCTTCGGGAGCGTCCTCGCTCTGGCTGCGCTCGGCGGATCTCTGGTGGTGCTGGGGTTCATTGCCCGGATCGCGGTGCTGTATTGGCACAGTCGCTCTCCCCGCCTGCAGATCACCCCGTTTAGTTGGGCCGCGGAGGAGGGCGAGCGGGAGTCGCTCTGGGTCACTTCCCTGTTCCGCGACCACCTGAAGGAACTGCGGCTGGACGGCTTGGCCGCAGTGCCCGATCGAGCACCGGGGACGCCGCTGATGGAGATCGTCGAAGGGGTCGCGCAGGGAGTCGGGCAGGGGGTCGAGTGGGGCAAGGTCATGGGACGGCTCTGGCGCGCTGTAGTGCCCGACAGCGCCTACGAAGTGTGGGCGACCCTGCGCCCGAGCGGCGAAGGGTCCGGGTCGATCTCGATCCAGCTGATCAGGCGCGGCCGCGGCAATCAGACGCTGGTCAGCTTCACCTCTGAGGCAGCTGACTGGAACATCTGCGCCCGGGAAGCGGCAATGGCCGCCGCCGGAGCCCTTTACCCGCACCTGGCCAAGCGCCACAAGGGGCCGTGGGTCAAGTGGAACCAGCCGGTCCCCCCAGACCTCCTCGGCCTTTACCAGAGCGCACTCGAGCACGAACGGAACCACCAATTCGAGCAGGCGCTGTGTGAGTTTCGCGAAACCGTGGAGAAGGACCCGCTCAACCCGCAGCTGCGGCTCAAGGTGGCGATGGTCGAGGAGCGTCTCGACCTCCACCTCGGGGCCTGGTTCACGTACTGGGCGATCGTCGCTGAGAGCGATCGTCGGCTCTGGAAGGGGGCCCATCGCCGGACCCGCCTCGTCGCTCTCTACCGCCTCGCGATCCACCTTTGGAACCCGCGGCTGGCCAAGGAATGGGTCCGAACTGAGAAATGGGATCAGGACGGTTTCAACAGCGAGGAACTGAAGCTCCTGCGGACGGAGCTGCTGAGGATCTTGCGGCGCGAGGACGTCTTCAAGGGAGGGAAAGGGGCAAGCGTCGGGGGCAGTGCTGCATCCGCGTCGGCTTCCGAGCTGATGGGTTTGATTGCGGGGGGGCGCACCCGCGAAGCGCTCGTCGAGCCGTTTGAAGATGGCAATAAATCTGAGACGAGGACGGCTGAGATCGCCGAGGTGCTGCGGATCGTCAGCCTCGAGCGGCTCGAAGAGCTGAAGGAGCGGATGAGTCGCAGCCGTGATCGGGGCGGCAGGCGCTGGCCGAGCCGCGGGTGTCGACGCCGTCCGTTGCGCCGCTGGCTGGCGCGGGGGGAGTTGCCGCCGCTGGCGGTCGAGGCGTCGGAGGTCCTGTTGCGGGGGCTGCTCGCCGAGAACGTCGAGGCCCGCCTGCTCGCGACGGGAGACCGCGTCCCCGACGACATCGGGAACGCTCACGGCGCGCACCTCAACCGTTGGCCTTTTCCGGGCTGGGCCGATCGTCATTGGGCCTCGACGCTGAGGAGAAGAGCCACGGTCTGGCTGGAAGATCGCCGCAACGACGCCTGGCAGCTCCACTACAACGCCGCCTGCACGATCGCCACCCAACTCTCCGACGACTCGATCCGACGCGACCGGACAGAGGTCAAAACCGCCGGTTGGGTCAGGGCAGCGGTCAAGCAGTTGGAGTCGTTTTCCTACTACGCGGGGAGCCCCCGGGTGGCGGCGATGGCCGACTGGATCGCCTTCGAAGACCCTGACCTCGAGGATCTCTACCGGCAGGGGGAATTCAAGCTCTGGGGGAGCCAGCGCTTTGGCTTCGGGTTGCCGGATGAGCGCCCGCCGCAGGGCGAGGTTGATCGCCATACGGTCCTCATCCTCAAGCGCAGCGCCGCCGCGTTCGCGGCATCCTGGCGCGAACGCGCGGCGACGGGCGCGGTTGGGCCTTCGAGCCCGCTCGACTGGTGGACCGAGGAGCTGGAAATCTGGGAACGGCTGGAGATGATCTGCCGCGAGCACCGAAGCTGGCACCGCCGGCTCAAGTGCTTTGAAGCGCTGGAACAGTGGAACGCCGCGAACGAGCCGACGGTGGCCTTTGCCCGCGAGAAGCGTGAGCACCGGCTCGCCGCAGAACCTCTTCCGAGCAGCTGTCTCGAAGACCTGCGGGAGCAAATCGGCGTCGAGAAGCATGGAAACGAGAGGTCTCTGAGCTGGGTAATGAGCCGCGTCCGAGAGGTGACAACCGAGTACGAGGAACTGCCGCAGCCGTCGAGGGATGAACCGGTGGCACTTTCCCAGGGTGAGCGTCAAGCGGCAATTGAAGCCGCCAAATTCTGGTCCGAGGTCGAGCAGACTTTGGCGAGAGCTTTGCGGGGCTCGTACCAGTGATTAAGGGGGGCCGCTTCAAAAGGTTCGAATCCGCCTAGCTCCATCGCTTGAAGTCACTGCACGTGGGCGCTTCGCTCTTCAAGCGTTTCCAAACCGCCGCTGAGTCGCGCTCCGATGCTAGGGGACCAGCGGTGATTCCGCCTCGCTTTGGCTCGTGCCGCTGCTCTCGAAGGCGGCGAAGAGTGCGGCGGCTGCGTTGTGGTCGCCGTCGACGGTGATTGCGCCGTCGGCAGCAGCCTCACTGGGCGTGCGGCGGCCGGCGCCCAGGGCCGCGACGGTCGCGGGGTCCATCGAGATCATGGTGTCTGGTGCGGCTGATCCTGGGGGGAGCAGTTCCGCGTGTCCGTCGTGTACGTGCAGGAGCGCAGAGGTGTCGCCGATGCGGAACTCGTAGGTCGCCTCGATGCCTGCGAGCGCCAATGGGTCGGCGGGCTGGGTGAAGGGCAGGACGCACCAGGTCGCGTTGAACTGTCGGTTCCGCGGGGTCTCCGGGACGGCGTGGCGCAGGCCCCACGTGATGAGCGGTCCCAGGGCCGCGGCCAGTTCGTGGCCGGCGGGCGCGAGGTCGTACACCGTCGCGGCGGCCGGTGGGGGAAGCAGGCGTCGTTCTATAACCCCGCCGTTCTCGAGTTTCGCCAGCCGCTTGGCCAGCAGGCTGGTGCCGATACCCGGCAGGCCGTCGGCGAGTTCGGTGTAGCGCTTCGGTCCCGACATCAGCTCGCGGACGATCAACAGAGTCCAGCGCTCGCCGACGAGGTCGAGCGCGCTGGCAAGACCGCAGTACTGGCCGTACGAGCGCTCCGTCACCCAACCCCTCCTTCATAAAGTTATGCCGCTACTTTCTTTTCTTATGTTAGCGTTGCGGAAACCCGGATCGCCGCCGATCGGAGGACATCGTGGAAGAGACCAGCGAGCTGATCATCATCGGCGGAGGCATCACCGGGCTCAATGCGCTGGCTGTCGCCGGCCGCTACCTCTCCCCCCGCGACCGGGTCGTCCTCGTCGACAGCCACCCCCGTGCCGGAGGGATGTGGGTGGACACCTACGACTTCGTCCGGCTGCACCAACCCCACCCGATCTTCACCGCCGGCAACATCGCCTGGCAGCTGAACAAGCCGGCCAGCCACCTGGCGACCCGCGACGAGGTGCTCGACCACCTTCGCTACTGCGTCGACGTGGCGCGCAGAAAAGTGGATCTCGACGAGCGTTTCGGCTGGGAGTACATCGAGCACGCAGAGACCGGCGGCACCGTAACGGTTACCGTGCGGGACCCGGACGGGCGGATCGAGACCCTGACGACGAAGCGGTTGATCAAGGCGTACGGCAACCACGTCCTGCCCAGCTCGCCGCTGTCGCTCTCAAGCGCCAGCGTTCGCTCGACCACCCCAGAGGCACTGTCGGGTCTGATCGCCAAGCGCCCCGAGGACAGCAGCCCGGTCTGGATCATTGGCAGCGGCAAGACCGCTATGGACGTCGCCCTGATGCTGCGCCGGGCATGCCCTGGCCGCGAGTTGAACATGGTGGCCGGCTCGGGCACGATGTTCAGCCGCCGCGAGACGTTCTTCCCGACCGGGCCGAGACGCTGGTACGCCGGCACCCGCATCAACGCGATGCTGCGCCAGGCCGCTCTCCGCTTCGATGGCACCAACGAGCAAGACGTCGCCGCGTGGTTCGCCGACACCTATGGGATCAGTCCATCGGCCGAGCCGGCCAATTTCTTCAGCGCCTACCTGTCCGACGCCGAGTGCGGCGACGTACGAGCCAGGGTGCGACGCATCGAACCCGGACACCTCGATGACGTGCTCGACACGACCGACGGGCCAGCGATCGTCCTGCGCGACGGCCGATCGCTGGCGATCCCCACCGACAGCTGGGTCGTGAACTGCACCGGCTACCTTGCCCAGCCACGACGTCCATACGAGCCCTTCGTCTCGGACACGGGCAACGTGCTGTCGATCCAGCTGCGGTCAAGCATCACGGGGCCCTTCACGTCGTTCGCCGGCTACCACCTGACGCACCTCATGTTCCGCGGCAAGCTCCACGCCGCACGGCTGTACGAACTCGACGTCGAGGACCTCGCCACGAAATCGCGGTCCGCGATCATCTGGGCCTCGATCACGCTGTCGATGTACAACCTCGGCCGCATCGCCCGCGCGTTGCCGCCCAAGGTCATGATCGACTGCGGCCTGGACTTCGACCGCTGGTACCCAAGAGCCCGGCGCATGGCCGGAGCCACCGCGCTCCTCGCAACCCAACCCTGGGACGCTTCCCACTACCGCAAGACGCTCGACACGCTTGGCGAGCGATTCAACGTGCAGGTCGGCTTGGTGGACCGCTAGAGCGGCGCGCACAAGAGACGACCTGGCGACGCCAGTCACGGTTCTCGCTGACGACGTCCTCACGCTTCCCGGATACCGAGCTCGGGAAAGTTAGGCGTGGCGCTCCAACCGCCCTGCGCCGATTTCGGGTGCTTCTCGCCAAGAGTGCCTGACTCCCTGCAAATCGTGGCATCTCCCTGCTCATCTAGAGAAACTTCGCAAGAGCCAGCAGTAGCAGACTGACTTGGACCGCACCTAGGGGTAGGCGGTTCGAATCCGCCTAGCTCCACTCCGCAGAGAAGTTCTGCACTTCGCTGACTTCGGTCGTTCCCAAACCCGACGGCTTCCCCGCATCGCCCTACATTGGTCAAATGCTTCGGATCGGCGTGAATAGTGGTCAATTCATGCCATTTGGCCCGCTCTGCCAGCCCAATGGAGCTACGGTCGCTCTTCGTTGTTACAGCCGGAAATCAGCTTGCACTTCGCGGCCACGACGGTCGATCGCAAGCATCCAACGATGACTGCGTCTCCTTCCACAAACTCCTGACCCAGCTCCTCGCGCATCCACACCATCGTTGCGACTTCTCCATCCTCTAACGTCGCTGGTAGAGCAGGCTTCGCAGACCCATCTTCAATCTTCCACGTGCGCTGCTGACCACGAAGGCGCAAACCCATGGCTACAACTGAGTTTTGCCGCGGCTTAGCATTGGCGGCAACTACCTCAATGTAGCGCTCATGCCGATGCCGATCCGCAGCCCACTCGCGAATGTACACGGTCAAGCCGGGCCGATCTCGAAGAATCGACAGTGCAAGGTTGGTGACACCAGTCGTTGCTGCGACAAGACCAGTTGCCGCGGCCACAAGTGCTGCGATCTGCGTCGTGTCCATTGGTCCAAGTTAGCTTTTCGCACTCAGACAAAGCCCGAACATAGCTTCGCGAAATTCTCGCTCTTGAAACTCCAGATCCTCTGCCCCAAGGTCGAATCCATACTGGTAAACCGCAAGTTCGCCGATGTGCCCTTGAAGCCGCAATCCCGACCAAGTCTGGTGCGTGCCCCGTGGGTGTGCCAAGACGACGCAGCTGCAGCGATAAGTTGCGGCGTAGGTAATCACTTGCTCGATCGCCGCTCTGCTTGAGCCACCCTCAACCGGAACGTTCTTCACCTCGATGACGAGCGGCCATCGTCCGTCGCCGTCGCGGTAGACGATGTCTGGCGTCGCGTCCTCAGACGACGGATCATCGAAGAGCGACTTCTTGCCGGCAGTATTGCCGTCAAGGATCTCCACTTCCAAATTGCTTTCTGTCTTCTCGGCCCACAGCGTGTTCCGCAAGTAGCTCTCAAAGATCTTGTCCATATCGAGCACCAGTGAAGGCAAATCAAAGATCTGGTGCTTCGCCTCGACATCGATGGCGTGGCGCCGGATGATCGCGACACTCAAGTCCAATGCCGGCCGGTAGTACTCGCGAAGTGGAGGCAGCCGCCGGGCGCCTGAGACTAATGGATCGCCCAAAAAGGCAAGCGAATGGTCAAGCGGAACGGAGGAGAAGAGCTCATAGAGCGTATTCAGACGCTGGAGCAGTTCCCGTCGAGATGCCGTACGGGAACCCATGATCGAGAGACGACCAGCGAGGAACCAGGCGGCGTACTTGAGACACCTGTTGGCCGGGTTGTCCCCCGTTCGCTCGAACCAGCTGCTGACCGCCCTGTGACGGATTCCGCGTGGCCTGAGCTGGGTGTGCGTGGCCTCAGTCCGAATGCGACCCCGTGGGAACGACGAGGTCTCCTCTCGATGTTCATAGACGCGTAGTTGGCCCGCCGATGCGATGACGTCGATTCGAGAGACAAGCCACCTTGCGTACAGATCAACGAGGGACTCGTTCCAGGCCGGGTCCGTCGCATATGCCCGTTCAGCGCCCAAGAACGACGGGATATAGCCGGAGATGCGAAGTAGCCTCCCGAGACTCGCCACCGGCACGCGCGGCTTCACGTCGATGACTACTCGATCATTCAGCGGAATCAGGCCGACGAAGCCCCTTGCCTGAAGGCGAACCAATCCTTTCGTTAGTTGGATCGTGAAGTAGCCCTTTGCTTCGACATCGGAGTTGAGTCGGAGGTGTCCGCGGGCATCAAGCAAGTCGCTCAGCGGTACGTCGACCGGCTCATACTCACGAACGCGATACACCCTCGGATGCTTCTCCGAAACAGCGGTCAGCTGCTCACCCGAAAGTTCGGCAGCCGCCACTCTTAGGGCTCCGAAAGGGCCGAGGGATCCTCTTCGTCCTCGACCGACCCAAAGATTCGCTTCCAGTCAGCTTCCACCTCGGTTAGACCATCCGGGTCTAGCCGATACGCCTTCTCGAAGAGGAAACGCAATTGGTAATCCCAGACCCGCTGGAGACTCTGCTCATCCTCGACGTCGATGAAGAACGTATGCCCGACCGCGGATAAGGGATTCCGCTTCGCCTGCGCGTTCACCTTGCTAAAGAACGCGAGAAGGCGCCGTCGCAACGGATCTTCGACGCCGCCGCTATCCAAGAACTTTGCGAGGACTCCAGCATCGGCCTCCATGGCGATCTTCGCGAACCGCCGTTCAAATGCCGCATCAACCTCATCCACTCCCCGGTCGAGAGGGTTCATGGTGGCTAGAACCACGAGGTTCGGAGGAATGATTGCGCTGTCCCCCGAGGCCAACTTGAACGGCAGGCCGCGCTTAGAATGCTCGACGTAAGTAAGCGCCTCGCCGAACACACGACCTGGATCGGCGCGGCTTAACTCATCTATGACGAGGACATAGGTGTGATCCAGATCGTTTGACGCATCAATGGACATCTGAAGAAGGGTCTTCGCCTTCATGGTGAAGCCATCACCCAACTCATTTGGAACGAAACCCTGAATGAAGTCCTCATATTGGTAGGAAGGATGGAACTGCACGAAGTTGACGCGCGCCGGATCTCCCGCGAGCACAGATCCGATCTTGTTGGCAATCCAGCTCTTGCTCGTGCCGGGCGGCCCGCTGAAGATCACGCCCCCGAAGACCTCTAGAAGCTCGCGGACCTCTGCCAGCCTCGGATCAGCTCGACTCAGCGGAGGGTCATCGGGGCGATTCGATCCATGCTGCTTTATCGCCACGCTTGGACCAATACCCAGGGTCTCGGCGTCCAGCTGGCGAACTGGATCTCGAGTGCGTTGAGCTGCCACCTTATGCCTCGGCCGTCGTCATCTCGGATTGTGCCGAGGATGGTGGCTCCCACGGCTCAAACCAATCGTCACGATCAGGGGCGTTGATCGTGAAGAGGATCTCAAAGTCCTCTGAGTCGAGCTCGGAACTGAAGCCGAAATCTCGCCGAAAGACATCAACGAGGTCATAGTGCGACAGGCTGGATCCGGAAGCGTTGAACCCAAAGTCCCGGTAGTAAAACACAGCCAAAGGTAGAACCGGGAGTGATTCCCCAAAGAGAAGATGCTCAAGAGCTAGCTCTGAGTGGTCTTCGAGAAGGCTGTACCCACTGCCGTCCGGCTTGACGACGTTGAGTGGCACTTTGCGGATCGAGCTCGGCGCGTAACTTCCAGCGATGTTTTCATTCAGCCAGTCTTGATCCTGTCTACGACTCCCGTGCCAGAAAGGTCGAAAGTTAGGCTTACCTGGAGGGCCGCCGGGAATTTGGAGGAACTGCTCGAGGTTGCTCCAGTTCGGATGGATTCCAGTGCCAGACTCGACCTCAACCGCGGTGCGCCGAATCTCAAGATAGGCAGGGAAGAAAGTATGAACTTTCCGGCTTTGGAGCTGTTCGATTCCCCAGCGGACGACTGGCGTCGCCAGGACGAACTGGTCGGATTCCCCCGCGTTCTCCGCCATCAGGCGAAGAGTTTATGCAGAGTCGGCCGCGAGGTCTATGCCTATTGCGCTTCGGCTCATCTCATGGGCGGTATCGAGGGTGGTGCCAGTGCCCATGAAGGGGTCGAGCACTACGCCAGGTTCGAAGCGCTTTCGGCAGCCGCATGCGGTCCATCCCGTCTGGACCCGTTTGGCGAAGGTGAACTCCCGGAAGTATCCGCCGAGCACCTCCTTCGCCTCAGCCGCGAGCGCCTTGACGTGCTCGGCGTTTCGGCCGGTTCCGTTTTGCGTTCTGAGAGCCTTCCCGGCATCCGAGACTCCGGTTGCTTGAACAGCTCGGAGATGCTCGTTCGTCAAGCCAGCAGCCTTGGCGATTTCCATCGCCCGTTTTGCTTGCGGCCGGCTCGGGTCCAGCTCAGTCGTTCGTTCGACAATCCGACGACGGGGCGTACCGCATTTGCTGCAGACCCGCTTAGGACAGGCGAGCAAGATCGCTCGCTCCGCGATTTCGGTCGGAAAGGGGGCGAGATGGTCGCCCATGTGACGCCTTGGATTGATCTTCCAAACATCGCCTGGGTTCGCACCGTTGCCCATGTCACGCGAGTAGCCGAAGAGGTCGTAGTAGTAGTCGTGACCGAGGGTAAGGTGGATGATGTACTCGTGGCGATTGGCCAGACGGTTTTGGGCTGGATCTGGCATTCCCCCATCCTTGGCCCAAATGATCCGGTTGCGGACGATCCATCCGTCGTCTGCCGCAGCCATCTCGACCCGAGCAGGAATTCCAGTGAGACGGCGATTGTGGAAGGTGTCACCGATGTTCAGGAAGACCGATCCGGTCGGCCGAAGCACCCGGCGCCACTCCTGCAAGCATTCGACCATCGCGTCGACGTATCCCTGATAGGTCGCCTCCTGCCCGATCTGGCCCTCGACACCGTAGTCGCGCTTCTTCCAATACGGTGGCGAAGTCGTGACGAGATCGACGCAGTCGTCATCGATAGGGATTGATCGAGCATCACCCTTCAGCCGATTGATGAAGCCTTGGCGGGATGGTTCAGCCCCATCGCCATTTTTGCGCAGCTTGCTATTGCGGTTCGCGACATCGCCGTTCGGGTTGGCCACGATGACCTTGGCGATGTCGGGATCATCTAGAGCGATGTCGGCGTCAAGTTTTAGGCTCATGGCATTCCCGGCCAAGGGAATGGCCGGCTGGGCTTGACCCTATCGACGGCGGCGGACCTCCTTCGATGCTCGTCGATGTCGGCTGCGAAGGTTTTTGTCTGGCTGATCTCAACCCTTGATGCGATGGCAAGCCGAGGAATTCAGTGCCCTCATAACGCATCGCGCAGACCTCATTTGGGCCACTCAAGGCCATCGAGTGGCTGAACGCCAGCAATCGACCACGATCCCCCGACTATCGACTGCGTTCTTCCCTCCGCGTCTCCCTGATTGCATCCAGGAGTTGGCGGTTGCAATCCGCCTAGCTCCACTCACGGAAGTTCCTGCACGTCGTCGATTTGCCTCCCTGGTAATCCACCGGCAATTCGCGCCGTCGCACCGATCGCCACGGATCGCTGCCAATTCGTGGCGCTTTCAGATCGCCATGCCCGGCCAATCGAGCTACGGTCGGCGCCCGGTCATAGGGCAACCTCCAGATTCGATGTCGAGAAGCCGGGACCGGCTCCGCTCACCATGTGAAGGCCGCGAGAGGCGCGGCCCCGAGACTAGGAGACCACCATGCCGAAGTATTTGCTCCTCAAGCACTACAGCGGCGGCCCGGAGCCGCACCACCCGTTCCCGCCGATGGACCAGTGGGCGCCCGAGGACGTGGAGGCGCACATGGCCTTCCTGCGGCAGGTCAAAGAGCTGCTGCAGGAGAACGGCGAGTACGTCGACGGGCAGGCGCTGACGCCGGCGCAGACTTGGGTCCGCTACGGCGGGCCGGACGCCGCGCCGGTCACCACCGACGGCCCGCTGCCCGAGACCAGCGACCTCGTGGCCGGCTGGTACATGGTCGATGTCGAGTCGCACGAGCGCGCGGTCGAGATCGCGGCGTACATCTCCTCCGAGCCGGGCCCGGGTGGCGGGCCGCTGTACGAGTGGATCGACGTGCGCGAGGTGATGTCCGGGATGTCGTCGTCCGAGGACTGACCGGGTCGTGGCCGACGAGCCGATGTCGGCGTGGGACGAGGGCGCGCTACGGGCCCTCGTCCCGCAGGTCCTCGCGGGGCTGGTGCGGCGGGGTGAGGACTTCGACGCCGCTGAGGACGCGCTCCAGGAAGCGTTGCTGGAGGCGCTGCGGGTCTGGCCCGAGCATCCGCCGCGCGACCCGCGCGCGTGGCTGACGACCGTGGCGACCCGGCGGCTGGTCGACGCCCGCCGCAGCGAGGTCGCCCGTTACCGCCGCGAAGAGGAGGCGGAGGCCGAGCCGCGGCCCGAGGCCGCCTCGGAGGAGGTCGGCGACGACACGCTCTTCCTGCTCTTCCGCTGCTGCCACCCGGCGCTCGCGCCGGCCTCGCAGGTGGCGCTGACGCTGCGCGCGGTCGGCGGCCTCACCACGCGCGAGATCGCCGACGCCTTCTACGTCCCGGAGGCGACGATGGCGCAGCGGATCAGCCGCGCCAAGCGGACGGTGCGGGGGCGCCGGCTGGACCGGCCCGGCGACCTCGCCGTCGTGCTGCGGGTGCTCTACCTCGTCTACACGACCGGTCACGCGGGCCGGGTCGACCTGGCCCAGGAGGCGATCCGCCTCGCCCGCCAGCTCACGCTCGCGACCAAGGAGCCGGAGGCGCGCGGCCTGCTGGCGCTGATGCTGCTCAACCACGCCCGCCTGCCTGCGCGGGTCGACGCGGAGGGACGCCTCGTCACGCTCGACCGGCAGGACCGCGGCCTCTGGGACAGACGCGAGATCGCCGAGGGCGTGCGCGTCCTGCAGTCGGCGCTGGCGCTGCAGACGGAGGCGCGGCCGCCGGGCCGCTACCAGCTCGAGGCCGCCATCACCGCCCTGCACGACGACGCGGCGAGCGCCGAGGAGACCGACTGGCCCCAGATCCTCTCCTGGTACGACGACCTCGTCGCGCTCACCGACGACCCGGTCCGAGAAGACCCCGCCGCTGTCCTCGGCCGCGCCGTTGCGCTCGGCCATGTCCACGGTGCCGCCGCCGGCCTGCGCGAGAGCGACCGCCTGCGCGACGTGCTCGGCGAGCGCCATCGCTGGCACGCCGTCCGCGGTCACCTGCACGAGCTGGACGGCGACCTCCCGGCCGCCGCGGAGGCCTACGCCGAGGCCGCCCGCCGCGCCACGACCGTCGCCGAGCGCGACCACCTCGTCCGCCAGGCGGCGCGAGCGCGGCGGTAAGCGCCAGGCCTGCACCGCCCTGCTTCGTTGCGGGCGCTGCCCGCCCTATCCGCTCCCGTCCCGCCGTCTATTCAGTGCCTTCGTAAAGCGACAGCCTGACTCTCGTCGAGTCGGATCCCGGTCGCGATGGCCTTCAGCTTCGCCCTTGCCCTCGATGACCTCCAGCGAGGGTCGCCCACTGCGCTCTCGAGCAGAGTGAGGTTGAGCAGCATGGCCGTCCTCAGCCGCGGTGGAGCGTTTCCTAGTCCTCAGCCTCAGACCGCCCAAACGGGAGTACTCCATGTCCGCTTCGTCGCGATACTCGCTGGCGACGACGAGCCCAATCCCGCTGGCGATGAGGACCAAACCAGCGCTTGCGACAACCGGCTTCGTAAAGGCGGCCACGAGGATGATGGCGATGCCACTGACGATCAGAAGGATCCCGAGAGGCGCAAACAGTTCCCGGCGGGGGGCGGACCCCTCCGGTTCGTGCGTCCTCATCGGACGGCCTCGGGGCCGACGAGGTCGGCGGCTCGCTCCCGCAGCCGGCGACCGGAGAGCTTCGAGTCGACCTTGCCGTGCTCGCATTTGCAGCCGGCCCCTTCGAGAGCGGCGACCAGCTTCTGAGCGGCGAACTTGTCGGCATCGGCCGAGAGCACAAGCATCCAATCTGCGCCGAGGCTGGCTGCCCAGGCGATGGCCCGCGAAAGACCGGGGTCCGCGAAGACGGCCTGGACGGGGGTGAGAGGGCCGCCGCGGGCGATGATCACCTCCTGCCCGTCGAGCACGGTGCCGGCCCCCTCCTCAGGGTCGCGACTTCGCTCCAGTTCGAGCGCCAATGCGTGGGCACCGTCCTCGGTGAGGACGTATTCCGTCCCACGAGTGGGCTCGCCGAGGCCGAGTGGTTCGAGAATGCCCTCGGCCGTCATTCGCTGCATCAGTCCGAAGACCGAGCCGGTCTCGACCCCAAGGACACGCGCGGCCTCCTTCGCCGTGCGTGCTTTGCGGAAGACGATCGCTAGATCAAGCCGCCTCCCCTTGAAGTTGAAGCCTGCGGGGGACATAAGTGATCTAATATCACTTTAATGCAACTTATGCAACCACTTCTGGCCCCTGGCGGTACTTGCCAGAGGCCGATATAGCCGTTGTGTTCGCTCCTATCCGACCTTGTCCTGCAGACTCTCATCTGGTTCGGACGGATTCATGCAACCTAGAGTGATACCAGCCTGCTTCACGCTCGCTCGCCGGCGAGGAGCGCGTCGATCTGGCCGAGGGCTTCGACCATGCCCTGCTCCATCCCCATCTCGATCACCTTTTCCATCCCCTCGCGACTGCCGAATTTGGACTCGATCGACATCGTCGTGGCGCCGTCGGTCTCGGCGATCGTCACCGTCGCGATATTCGTCGGCATCTCCGCGTTCGGCTTGCCCTCGGCGTCGGCGAAGCCGTCTTCGAAGCGCAGGCGGTTGGGCGGCGCGACCTCCTCGATCCGCCACCAGCCATGGAACTTCTGCCCCTCCGGGCTGGTCATGAAGTAGGCGGCGCGGCCGCCGGGCGAGAGGTCGTGGTCGACGAAGGTCGCCGGGTAGGTCGGCGGCCCCCACCAGCGCTCCAGCTGCCGCGGGTCCGACCACATCTCCCAGACCCGCTCGGCGCCGGCGTCGAACTCGGCGGTGATCGTCATGGTCAGGGCATCGAGGTCCTTGGTCACGTCGGTGACGGGCATCAGTTGTCTCCTTTGTCTTTGTCGAGGATGCGGTCGATTCGCTCGATCCGGCCGCGCCACTCGGACTCGAGCCGGTCGAGCGCGGCGTGGGCCCGCTCTAGGGCATCGGTCTCGGCGCGGACGATCGACTCGCGGCCGACCCGGTGTTTGCTCACCAGTTCGGCCCGCTCCAACACGGCGACGTGCTTCTGCACCGCCGCCAGGCTGATCGGGTACTCGCGGGCCAGGGCCGAAACCGAGAGCCGGCCCTCGTGGGCGCGGCGGAAGATGTCGCGGCGGGTCGGGTCGGCCAGCGCCCCGAACAACAGGTCGGCGGCCTTCTCGTCGTCGCGGGTCGTTTCGCTATCTACAACCATCTGGTTGCAGGTTAGCACGCCACTGGTGTAGTCGCCCGGCTTCAGCCAGGCTGATCGAGAAAGCGCCGTTCGATCCCGTCGAGCACGGTCTGCAGGCCGAGGTCGAAGCGCTCGATCGAGGAGCGGGTGCGGAGGTTGTCGGGGAGGGCGGCGAGCTCGGGGAACTCGACTACGTCGGTGGCGGCGATAGCCGCTTCCATGTCCTCCGGGTTCACGGTGCCGACGGTTCTAAACGAGTAGCCGATGACGTAGTCGTTGACGATCCCCTGCACCTGCCAGACATCCCCGTCCTCAAGCGGGAGAGTGGCGACTCCCCGGGCCATCTGCTTGGCGAGCTTGATGGCGTTGGGGCCCGGGCCGAGCTGCTCGGCGGCGACGAAAATCGCCCAGGGATGGCGGGCATAAGCGGCGAACATCTTCCGCGCGGAAATCGCGACCGCCTCACGCCAGGCCTCCGGCAGCGGTTGGGAGACCAACATCTCCCCCACCACCTCGTCGTTCATCGAGGCCAGCAGATCGCGCTTGCTGGCGAAATGGTCGTAGAGACTCATCGCGCGGGCGTCGAGCTCGGCGGCGACGCGCCTGATCGAGACCGCATCGAGGCCCTCGGCGTCGGCCAGCCGGATCGCCGCCTCGGTGATCGCCTCGGGCGACAGCCGCTGCCGTTTCTTCGCCTCTCCCCCGGCGGGGCTCGTCTCTTTCACGCTTGAACCGTAGTCTCGGCACGGGTGCTACGGTGTAGCGGGATCTGGCCATGCCAAGGGAGGAAGACGTGAACCGACGGGTCGCTGTGCTGATCGTGCTGGTCGTTGGAATGTTGTCGACCACGGTCGGGAGTGCGTCGGCGGCCGGCTGGCTGGAGCCAACGGACATCTCCGCCTCCAACGAAGTCCTCGACGGTCGACCCGAGGTGGCGGTCGACCCGGCGGGCAACGCGGTCGCGATCTGGGAACGCCACGTCGGCGGCGAGGAGATCGTCGAGGCAACCGAACGCCCCGCCGGGGGCGACTGGTCCGTGCCGGAGGTCCTTTCCCTTCCGGGCGAAGAAGGCAAACAGTCGCGGGTGGGGATCGACGCGTCCGGCAACGCGATCGCGGTGTGGATAACCGAGGAAGCTCCATCGACCTTCGTCGTTCGCTCGGCGGCGCGCCCCCCGGGCGGCGAGTGGTCCGAGCCGGAAGACGTGTCCGACTCGATCTCCGAAGCGGTAACGCCCTGGCTCGCGCTGGACGCGGCAAGCGGAGCGGTCGCCGTTTGGACTGCCTTCGAAGGCGGCGACAGGATCCTCCAAGGGGCGGTTCGATCCGCCGACGGCGAGTGGTCGGAACCCGACGACCTCTCGGAAGCGGGCGAGGATGTAACCCCGCTGGAGGCGCCGGATGTGGCGATCGACGCGTCGGGCAATGCGATCGCCGTCTGGAAACTCGAAAGCAGCAACTTCATCGTCCAGGCGGCGGTGCGACCTGCGGGCGGCGATTGGGAAGCGCCAGACGATCTCTCGGCTGCGGGCGAGGACGCAGGGGAACCGAGTGTGGCGGTCGACGAGGCGGGCGAGGCGGTCGCGGTCTGGAATCGCCTCGACGGCGTCGACACCATCCAGACGGCGGTGCGACCCGCGGGGGGCGACTGGGCGGGCCCGGACGACCTCTCCGATGGCGACCAGGAAGCGAGAGAACCGGATGTGACGATGGACGAGGCGGGCCAGGCGGTAGCGGTCTGGACGCGCTACGACGGCAGCAACTTCATCGTCCAGGCGGCGGTGCGGCCTGCCGGCGATGAGTGGTCAGACCCGGATTTCCTCTCCGTCCCGGGTCAAACCAGCAATGCCCCGGTGGTGGCGACGAATGCCGCGGTCGGTGCGGTGGCAATGTGGTTCCGCTTCGACGGCGCTAACTTCAGGGTCCAGGCGACGGTGCGCCCGCCCGGCGGCGAGTGGCCCAAACCGGACACCCTTTCCGCCGCAGGGGAAGGCGCCGCCTTCCCCCAACTGGCGCTCGACGCGGCGGGAGACGCGATCGCGGTCTTCGGACGCAACGGTGACGACGGCCTGTTCGCGCAGGCGACCGGCTACGACTTCGCCGCGCCGCAGCTCGACGCCGTCCAGATCCCCGCCACGGGGACCGTGGGCGAGCGGGTCTCTTTCGGGGTTTCGCCATTCGACGTCTTCCCATTCACGACGAGCTGGACCTTCGGCGACGGCGGATCCGGCGCCAAAGGCAGCGCCGTCTCCCACGTCTACGCCAGGCCAGGGGCCTACCCGGTGACGGTCAGCAGCGTCGACGCCGGCGGCAATACGAGCACGCGGCTCGGGGCAATTGCGATCGCCGCGATCGACCCTCCGACTCCCCGACCCAAGATCAAGCTCGACCTCCGAATCGAGGGAGAGTCGCTGGGGAAGCTGATGCGGACCGGGACCCTGCGTCTCACTGCAGGCGTCAACGAAACCGCCAGCGTGAACCTGAGCGGCCGGGCGAAGCTCAAGGTCCGCCGCGCTGGGGGCGGGGCTCGGAACAAGCTCGTCCCGGTCTTCGTGCCGAAAACGGTTCGTTTCGCCGCCGAGGGCGAGGAGAAAGTGACGCTGGCACTTTCGAAACAGGGACGCAAAAAACTGCGGTCGCTGTCCCAGGTCAGGCTCCTGATCGCCGGCGAGGCGCGTGACGACGCCGGCGACACGGCGAAGAAGAAGGTAGCCCGCACCCTGCGGTGAGCGTCGAACTGCGGGGGTAGGTCCCTTCAGCTCTCTTTCGCCAAGCGGTCGAGGTGGCGTTTGCCGATTTCGTTGGTGAGCGCCAGGAACTCGGTGATCCGGGCCAGCTCGGCGGCGGTGAACCTGCTTGCCAGGGACGCCTCCCACTCCGCCGCCAGCGGCCCCCAGATCTGTCCGGCGCGAGCATAGAACTCCGGGGTCACCTCGACCTTGACGCGGCGCCGGTCGACGGGGTCCGGGACGCGGCGAGCGAAGTCGGCGCGCTCGAGCCGGTCGATCACGCCGGTCACCGCGCCGCTGGTCAACCCCACCTCGGCCGCCAGCTCGCCGGCGGTGAGGCCACCGGCGTTCTCGATCGCGTTGAGGCAATGCAGATCGGTGCGGTTGACGCCGAGCCGCTCGGCGGCGAGGTTTTCGAAGGCGCTGTCCTGATTGCCGCTGGCACGGAAGGCGGCGATCAGCGCTTCGATCAGTTGTCGCTTCGGGCTTGCAGGCATATCTCTTAGTTGCTAAGATACTTGGTAGATAAGGAACTTACCGAGCGAGAGATCATAGGACGCTCGGATGACGAAAGGACTGCCAATGGCGGACGCGGGAAACACGGCATCGAAGATCGAGTGGCGACTGGAGCTGATGCAGGTGCCGGTCTCCAATGTGGATCGGGCCAAGGCCTTCTACGTCGACCAGGTCGGCTTCCTCGCCGATCACGACCACCGGGTCAGTGAGGAGCTGCGCTTCGTGCAGCTGACCCCGCCGGGATCGGCCTGCTCGATCGCGCTGACCACTGGTGCGCACCAGATGCAGCCGGGTAGCGTCGAGGGACTGCAAATGGTCGTCGAGGACGCCGATGCGGCCCGGGCGGAGCTGGTGGAGCGCGGCGTCGAGGCGAGCGAGGTGGAGGAGTTCCCCTGGGGCCGCTTCGTTTTCTTCGCCGACCCGGACGGCAACGGCTGGGCCGTCCAGGAGATCGTCCAACCTCAGCGCTAAGCGCGCTCGAGGACGACGACCGGGATCTCGCGCTCGGTGTCGCGCTGGTGCCAGGCGGGCGGCTCGTCGGAGCCGCCTTTGGAGGCGATCACGGTATAGGTGTCGCCATGTCCTTCCTCGCCATTGGTGGCGCGGTAGCGCTCGACGTGCTCACGTCCGTAGAGGGGCATCAGTTGGATGGTACGCCGGTCGTCCCCGTTGGCCGCTCCGGTCGGGCTTTGCGTTTTGAACGTCGCGAATGAGGAAGAAGGTGACTTAGAGAAAGCCACTGAGAGGAGACTCGACGATGACGGCGCTACGACTGTTGAAAGGATTTCCAGGCAAGCCGCTCCATCCTCCGCTGACGGACGCCAGCATCGGGGCCTACACGATCGGCGTCGTCGCGCTGATCGCCGGCGCGGCGGGGCTGCAGCCGCCGCAGATGGCTCATACGGCGCTGATCGCGATCTCCTTCGGGCTGCTGCTGGCGGCGCCGACGGCGATCACGGGCCTGGTCGACTGGCTCGACATTCCCCGCGGCACGCCGGCCCGGAGCATGGCGACGTTGCACCTTGGCGTGATGGTCACCGCGACGGTCCTCTTCGCGCTGACCTGGCTCGCCCAGCGCCCCGGCTACAACGACGGGGAAGTGCCGACGCTGGCGCTGATTCTCGGCATCGTCGCCGGGGCCGCGCTGATCGGCGGCGGCAACCTCGGCGGCGCCAACGTCTTCGTCTATGGCCTGCGCGTGCTGAAGCGTCCCGAGACGCCGGTCGCCAAGGCGCTCAACCCCCGCGGCGCCGGCGACGACGACGTGCCGCGCTAACCCGTCCCCATTCAGGGCCGCCGAAGCCGCCCCTTGCGCTTCTCGATTTTGGCGCGGACGTCGCAGCCCTCGAGGTGGTTGTCGATCAAACCGGTCACCTGCATGAAGGTGTAGATCGTGGTCGGACCGACGAAGCGCCAGCCACGCGCCTTCAAGTCCTTGACCAGGGGCATGCCCTCGGGTGAGGCGGACAGCTTCCTGAGGTCGGCGCGGTTCTTCGGAACGGGCAGCTGCCGGGGCTCGAAGCGCCACAGGTAGTGGGCCAGCGAGCCTTCCTGCTCGGCGAGCTCCACGGCCATCTGGGCGTTGTCGATTACCGCCTCGATCTTGCGGCGGTTGCGGATGATGTCCGAGTCGGACAGCAGTCGTTTGACGTCGCGTTTCCCGAACCCGGCGACGCGCTCGTAGTCGAAATCGGCGAAGGCGCTGCGCAACGCCTCGCGTTTGTGGAACACCACCTCCCACGAGAGCCCCGCCCTGAACTCCTGGAGGCTGAGAAACTCGAATAGGCGGGCGTCCTCGGTGACCGGGAACCCCCATTCCTTGTCGTGGTAGGGGCGGTACTCAGGAGATTCGGTCGCCCACCAGCAGCGCGCGACACCGTTCTCGACGACGACATCGTCCACGTCCGTGGATTACCCGCCGCTGCCGCCTTCTAAGCCGGTGCCGGCTGCACTTCTCTGGCTGCGAGCGAGCCGGAGCGCTACCTTGGAGCCGATGGCGTCTACCGACCCATGGCCGTCCACCTCTTATGAGGACTGGAGCGAGACCTGCGACACGCTTCACGCGCATACGCAGGTGCTGGGGAAGATTGCCGTGAAGCTGGCGCCGCCTGAGCCACAGCTCCAGCATGCGGCGTTGCGACTGACCGCGCGCGGCTGGGAGACGGCGCCGATGCCGGCGCCGGACGGCTCCGGGACTCTGGTCGTCGCGCTGGATCTGCACCGCCACCAGGCAGTCGCCGAGCACAGCGACGGACGTACCCTGCGGCTGCCGCTGATCCCCCACCGCCCTGTCGGCGAGGTGACCCGAGAGCTGCTGGCCGCGGCGAGCGCCCTGGCGGGGACGGTCGAGATCGACCCGACGCCGCAGGAGGTGACCTGGAGCGTCCCGCTGGACGAGGACACCGAGCACGCGACCTACGAGCCCGACCAGGTCGCCGCCTATTTCGCCGCCGCGACCCAGGCCGCCCTCGTGCTGGCTGACTTCCGCGCGCCCTACCGCGGCCGCTCGAGCCCCGTCAACGCCTGGTGGGGCTCCTTCGACCTCGCCGTCAGCCTCTTCTCCGGCCTCTCCGTCAAGCCGCCCTCAGACGACTTCATCACGCGCAACGCCGGCGACGTTCAGCAGATCGAGATCGGCTGGTGGCCGGGCGACGGCCACTACGGCAAAGCGGCGTTCTACGCCTACGCCCATCCCGCCCCCGACGGCTTCGGCGAGGCCGCCCTCGATCCCGACGCGGCACGCTGGGACGGCGCGCTCGGCGAGTACGTGCTCGACTGGGACGACGTCCGCGCCGCCCCCGACCCGCACAGCTACGCGCTCGATTTCGCCCACTCGGCCTTCCGGCACGGCTGCCTCGTCTGCGACTGGGACGAGACGCTCGCCGGAAGCGCCGAAGGGACTCCCCCACCGGTCGTATAGAGGCATGGTGGCCGGCGGCGCGAGCGTCGATGCCGGTGGGCGTGAGGTGCGCGTGACCAATCCGGATCGGGTGATCTTCCCCGCTACGGAGCGCTCCGCCTCGTTGACGAAGCTCGACATCGTCGAGTACTACCTGGCGGTTGGGGAGGGGATCATGCGGGCCGTTGGCCACCGGCCGACCACGCTTGAGCGCTGGCCGAAGGGCGTGCACCCGGGGATCGTCGTCTCGACGCGGCAGAAAGGCGGCGGCGACGCCTTCTTCCAGAAGCGCGTTCCGCGGGGGGCTCCGGACTATGTGCGGACGGCCCGAATCGACTTCCCGTCGGGTCGCCACGCCGACGAGGTCTGCCCGACGGAGTTGGCCGTGGTCGCCTGGGCGGCCCAGATGGGGACCATCACCTTCCATCCCTGGCCAGTGCGCGACGCGGACGTCGACCATCCCGACGAGCTGCGTCTCGATCTGGACCCGCAGGAGGGGACCGATTTCGCCGACGCGGTGCGGGTCGCGGCAGAGGCCCGAGTGCTGCTGGAGGAGCTCGGCTATGCCGGCTTCCCGAAGACGTCAGGGGGCCGGGGCGTCCATATATATGTGCGGATCGAACCGCGCTGGAGCTTCACCGAGGTCCGCCACGCCGCGATCGCCTTCGGGCGGGAGCTGGAGCGGCGGCTGCCCGGCCAGGTGACGACGAAGTGGTGGAAGGAGGAGCGGGGCGAGCGGATCTTCGTCGACTACAACCAGAACGCGCGGGACCGGACGATCGCCTCCGCCTACAGCGTGCGGCCGAAGCCGGGCGCGCCGGCCTCGGCGCCGGTGACCTGGGATGAGCTCCCAGAGGTCGCACCGGAGGACTTCACTGTCGCGACCCTGCCCGGCCGCTTCGCCGCCGTGGGCGATCTCCATGCTGCCATCGACGACGTCGCGCACTCGCTGCAGCCGCTGCTCGACCTCTACGAGCGCGATGCCGCCGAGGGTGAGGGCGACATGCCCTACCCGCCCTCCTATCCGAAAATGGCGGGCGAGCCGAAGCGGGTGCAGCCCTCACGCGATCGCGATCGCCGCGGGCGGGGGGCGGCTAGCTAGGCGACTGCGGCAGTTTGGCCGCGCCGCGCTTGGTGACCGGGGCCGACGGCGGCGGCACGACCGGCCCGACGTCCCCGTCGGGAGCTTCGTCGAGATCGACGAGGACCGGCGCGTGGTCGCTTGGGCCTTTGCCTTTGCGAGCCTTGCGGTCGACCCAGGCCGCGCGCACGCGGCCGGCGACCGCCGAGCCGGCGAGGATCAGATCGATCCGCATCCCCAGGTCCCGGTGGAACATCCCGGCTCGGTAGTCCCAGTAGGTAAAGACCCGCTCTCCCGGCCAGCGGTCGCGGATGACGTCGTGCAGGCCGACCGCCTGCAGCTCCGCCAGCGCCGCGCGCTCGGGCGGCGTCACGTGCGTCTCGCCGGCGTAGGCGTCCGGGTCGAACACGTCCTCGTCGGCCGGGGCGATGTTGATGTCGCCGCAGACGACCGTCGCCTCGGGGTGCGCGGCCACGGCGTCGCGCAGCGCCGCCATCCAGGCGAGCTTGTACTCGTAGTGCTCGGAACCTGGCTCGCGTCCGTTCGGGACGTAGACCGAGAAGACGCGGATCCCTTCGCAGGTGGCGGACACCGCCCGCGCCTCCGGATGCGGAAATCCGGGAGCGCCCGCGAGGCCGGGAACGACGTCCTCCAAGCCGACGCGCGAGAGGATCGCGACGCCGTTCCAGGCCGTCTCGCCGTGGGCGGCGAACGCGTACCCGCGCTCGTCGAGTGCCTCGCCGAGCAGCGCGGTGAACGCGTCGTCGGCGAGCTTGGTCTCCTGCAGGCAGACGACGTCGGGCTGCCGTTCGTCCAACCAGGGCAGCAAACGCGGCAGCCGCTGTTTGATCGAGTTGACGTTCCAGGTGGCGACGCGCACCTATCGCAAGCTACCCGCCCGCGGGCAAC
>DASSFS010000004.1:0-4762 GCA_035694165.1 Solirubrobacterales bacterium
GCCGCCGAGATCCGTCTGCATCACGGTGAACTTCTCGAGCAGCCGGTCGCGCTCGGCGATCAACTCCCGGTTGGCGGGCTGCTCCGCATCGGGCTTGCGCGGGGAATGGCCATTGCGCTGGGTGCCGCCGGAACGGCTCAGCCGCGGCGCCTGCACCCTCGGCACCTTGATCTTGGGCGCGTGCAGCCGCACTGCCGGCCTGGGGAACTTCGGCATCTCAGTCACCGTTCCCCTGGGCCGCCGGGCTGCTCGAGCCACCGCCGGTGCCACCGACGACGATCACGTCGGGGAGGTCCTTCTGCGAGTCGACGTAGTTCTTACCGACCTTCTGGGCCTGCTGCTGGACGAGGGCGGTGTCCGACTGCACCTTCTGAGCGCTCGGAGTGAAGCCCTCGACCTTGTGGACGTCGCCGTAGGCCGTCTTGTCCACGAGTTGGCCCTCGCCGCTCGAGTTCTTCTTCACCGAGACGACCTGGGCGTCCTTGAACTTCGCCTTCAGCTTGCCCAGCGCCTTCGTCGCGTCCGCCTTGCTCGTGAACTGGCCCGAGTAGAGGACGTAGGTGTTCGCCGGCGGCGCCGGCGTCAGGGTGAACTCGGAAGTGTTGATGATCCCGACGTCGGCCGCGCCCTGATCGGTGGCGGACTTCTTCGCCGCGTCGACGGCGGCCTGATCGGTGCCGTCTACGGGCAGCGTCTTCAGCTCGACCGTGTACCCCTTGTCCAGGGTGAAGTCGCTGGTGATCGGAGTGGCGGCACCGGTGTTCGACGCCAGCGCCGCGCCGCCGCCGCCGCTCGCCTGCAGGCTCTTGATCGCCGCGGCCAGGTCCTGGTCGTTGTTGCCGCCCCCGTTGCCCTTGCCCACCAGGACTCCGATCGCCACCGCAATCGGCAGCACGACGAAGAAGAGAACCGCGGCCGCACGTGCCCCCGAAGGCGCCGCGCCCTTACCCGTGCCACGCCGCGGCTTGCGCGCGGCGGTGGCGAAGTAGCGTGAGGTTGGCACGCTCGTATCGCGGCGCCGAGCCCCGCAGCTGACGCAGTAGCGCTGCTTCTCGTCGAGCGGCGCCCCGCACTCCTCGCAGTGGGCGTATTCAGTCTTGGGCTGGGGGTGCGCGGCGGTCTTCGCGGCCGCCTCCGTGCTGGATCGACTCTCTGTGGTTGCCATCAGATACTCCTCACTCGAAGAGGGTTGGAGGGGCGTAGACCTGGATCCGCGATCCCTTTGCGTCGCCGATCAGGTTCAGCGTCAGCTCAGTGCTCTCGTCAACCCCGAGGTGGGCGACCGACGCGCGGCCAGCGGCGACGTAGCGATCCCCCTTGCGGGCCACGGCGTAGACATCCAGCCCGTACTGCGGAATGCCGGTGTCGTTGGCGACCTTGGCCACGACGCTGCTTCCCTGCTCGCTGCCGTCGGAACCGGCCTCGCTCACGTCAAGCTTCGGCACGTCGCTCGCCTTCGGGGCCGTTGCCGGCGGGGCACCCAGCCGTGCGTAGACCGGTCCGGCGCCGATCTTGTCCTTCGTCACGTACACCCAGCTCGTCTCGGCCCCTGGCGCGATGGCCGGCGCGTGAGACTGGAAATACGGCACGTTCGGGCGCGCGTTGAGAGGGTCTCCCCCGCGCTTCACGAGCTCGATCGGCAGGTCGTTGACCGGCGCGGTCCCCCGGTTGCGGAGCACGACCACGACCGCCGAGCCGTCCTTGCCGGAGATGACCGACGTGCGAGCGACCCGGACGTCCTGATCGCTGCCGTGAATCGCCAACGGCTCGCGGCTCGCCAGGGTGCGGTCGGCCTGGATCGAGGCCCGCTGGTTGGCGTCCTGGGTGGTGGCGCAGCCGGAGACGACCGCGGCGAGAGCCACGAGCGTCGCCGCGAATGGAATGAGCGGACTAGCCGAACTCACCGCTGATGTAGTCCTTGGTCCGCTCCTGATCAGGCTCGCCGAACACCTTCTTGGCGCCGCCGTACTCGACGAGGTCGCCGAGGTACATGAAGCCCACGTAGTCCGCGACGCGGTACGCCTGCTGCAGGTTGTGCGTGACGATCACGACCGCCACGTCTTCCCGAAGCTTCACGATCAGTTCCTCGATCTTCTCCGTCGACTGCGGGTCAAGCGCGGAGCAGGGCTCGTCCAGGAGGAGCACCTCAGGCTTCGCCACCAGCGCCCGCGCGATGCAGAGCCGCTGCTGCTGACCACCCGAGAGCCTGAGGGCGGGATGCGAGAGGTCGTCCTTGACCTCATCGAAGAGGCCCGCCCGTTCCAGCGCCTCGCAGACGGGGTCCATCAACGACTTCTTGCTCCCCCGACGCGAGCCCTGCTCGCGCAGGACGTAGGCGAGGTTGTCGAAGACGCTCATCGGGAACGGGTTCGGCTGCTGGAAGACCATCGTCACGCGCCGGCGCAGAGCGGTGGGCTCCATCGCCTGGATGTCGACGCCGTCGAGCGTCACCCGCCCGCTCAGCGACGCCGAGCGGGTCAGCTCGGTCAAACGGTTGAGCGACCGAAGCAGGGTGGTCTTGCCGCAGCCCGATGGTCCGATCAGGGCGAGCACCTCACCCTGACGGACTGGCAGCTCGACCTCCTTGACCGCGAGCTTGCCGTCGTAGGCCACCGAGAGGTGGTCGATGTCCATGCGCGGTATCGAGACCTGCGGGGCGCCGATCCGCCGCTTCCGAGCACCCGCGAAGCCGGCAGGTGCGGCGCCATTGCCGTTGCCGTTGCCGTTTCCGTTCGCAGCGCTCGGTGTTTGGTCGGGTTGCCTGGGCGCCTCCTGCGCCTCCGGGGCGCGTTCGAGGTCCAGCCGGCGAACCGGAGGGGGCTTCAGGAATTCCATGAGCCTGCCTTTCGGGAGCGACGATGGACGACGTCGACCGCCGCGTTGAGGAACAGGACGAGGACCAGCAGGACGAACGCGGCCGCGTACGCCTTCTGCGGGTTGTTCAGCTCCCCCGTGGGGGCGTTGGAATAGACGTAGTTGGTCAGGGTGCTGCCGGCACCCTGGAGGTAGTCGAGGGGGAAGGGCGAGCCGGTTGGCTCGAAGTTCTGAAGGGCCCCCAGGAGCACCACGATGATTGCGGTGTCGCCGATGATCCGGCCGAGGCCGAGCATCGTGCCGGTGGCGACCGAGGGGCGGGCCGCCGGCAGCAGGATCCGCCGCGTCGTCGCGATCTTGGTCTTGCCGACCGCATAGGAGGCCTCGCGGACGTGGGCCGGGATCGCCTGCAGGCCCTCGCGGGTCGCGCTCACGACCAGCGGCAGCGCGACCAGGGACAGCATCGCGCCGGCGGCGAAGAAGGAGCGGCCGAAGACGACTCCTTCGGACTCGCGGCTGAGGAACGCCAGCGCCGTGCTCGAGAAGATCACCGTGCCGAAGAGCGCCAGCACGATCGACGGGGTGCCGGCGATCATCTCCACCGTTGACTCGACGATGCGAGCCAGCACAAATGGCCGGCCGAACTCGCTGAGCCAGACCGCGATCGCGATCCCGAGCGGCAGGGCGATCGCAATGCCAATCGCGGCGACGATGAAGGTGCCGATCAGCGGATCCAGGAAGCCCCCCGTCTCCGCCTGGGTGAAACCGGTCTTCGGCGACTCCGTGAGCAGCTCCGGCCGGACGTACTGGATGCCTTTGACGAGCATGTAGATGACGATCGCCGCGGCGATCGCGCAGAAGAGGAGACCGAGGAACCAGCAGAAGGCGAGTCCGATCCGGTCGGAGAGGCGCCAGGCGGCGCTGGACTCGACGGCCCCGTACTGGGCGGCCGCAAGCTCCGGCCCGGCCGGCTCCTTCTGTGCCTTGGGCTTTTCGCCGACCGTGCTCATACGTGCTGCGTGTACTTCTTCATCGATTGGCGCGCCGCCCAGCCGGCGAGCGAGAGCATCGCGGCCGAGAAGAGCAGGATCGAGGCGAAGGCGAAGAGGGTCGCCTTGGAGGGGGCCGAGGCGAGGCCGTCGATGTTGGCGATGATCGTCGGCGCTATCGGGCGCGACGGCTCGACGAGGAAGATCGCTCCATCGAAGGGATTGGGCGAGAAGCTCACTCCGCCCGAGACCATCGCGAGCATGATCGCCTCGCCGATCCCGCGGGCGGTGGCGATGACGGTGCCGGCGACCAGCGCCGGGCGCGCCGTCCTCACCGCGATCTTCCAGAAGGTCCGCCAGCGATTGACGCCGGCTGCGAGCGAGCCCTCGAGCCAGCTCTTGCGTACGGCGTTGAGGCCGTCGCTGAAGATCGAGATCATCAGCGGCGCGATCATCACGGTGAGGATCACCACGGAAGTCCCCAGTCCGTAGCCGGTCAGGGAGATGATGTGGTCCACCGAGGCTCGGCTCGATTCGGTGATCAGGTGGTTGTTGACGAAGGGCACCAGCACCAGCACCCCGATCAGCCCGTAGACGACCGAGGGGACGCTGGCCAGTAGTCGCACCACCGGCTGGAGGATGTTTCGCATCCACTCCGGGGCGAACTCGACGATGAAGACCGACACGAACAGCGAGCAGGTGAAGGCGATCGCCACCGCGCCCCCCACGATCAGCATCGTGCTCCAGATCAGGGGCCAGGCGTGCAGGGTGTAGACGGGCTGCGCCCCGGGCGTCTCGCCCGACTGGAAAATCGTCTGCAGCTGGTTGTCGACGCTGCCGCCCGCCGTGAACCAGGAGAGGCCATTGTGCTGAAAGGACGGCCAGCCCCGGATGAAGACGAAGACGATCATCGCCACCAGCAGGGCGACCACGGACACGACCAGCGCGCCGAGCATGAG
>DASSFS010000005.1:0-34875 GCA_035694165.1 Solirubrobacterales bacterium
CGTCGAGGACCAGATCGAGCGCTCGGTGGAGAAGATCGGCGCGGTCCCGACCCTGAACGAGGTGCTGCTGCCGGCGATGAAGGAGGTCGGCGACAAATTCGGCGCCGGCGAACTGATCCTGCCCTTCGTCCTGCAGTCGGCGGAAGTGATGAAGCGGGCCGTCGCCCAGCTCGAGAACCACCTGGACCGGATCGACGGCCACACCAAGGGCAAGGTGGTGATCGCGACCGTCTTCGGCGACGTCCACGACATCGGCAAGTCGCTGGTCAACACGATCCTCACCAACAACGGCTACACCGTGATCGACCTCGGCAAGCAGGTTCCCGTCGACACGATCATCGAGGCCGCGGTCGAGAACGAGGCCGATGCGATCGGCCTCTCCGCCCTGCTCGTCTCGACCTCGAAGCAGATGCCGACCTGCATCCAGGAGCTGCACCAGCGCGGGCTCGAGTTCCCGGTGCTGATCGGCGGCGCCGCGATCAACCGCGACTTCGGGCGCCGCACGCTCTACCCGAAGGGCAGGGAGTCCGACGAGGTCTACGAGCCCGGCGTCTTCTACTGCAAGGACGCCTTCCAGGGGCTGGACACGATGGATGCGCTGGTCGACGAGCAGGCTCGCGCCGCCTTGGTCGAGCGGATCCGCGCCGAGGCCAAGCAGCTGCGTGAGAAGCCGGTCGTGGTCGACGACGCGCCGCCGACCACTGACGACAGCGTCCGCTCTGCGGCGCGCACCGATGTGTCGATCCCGAAGCCCCCCTTCTGGGGTCCCCGCGAGCTCCCAGTCGACCTCGACGAAGTCTTCCCCTACCTCGACCGTCATGTCTTGTTCAAGCTGCACTGGGGTGGTCGCGGAGTCAAGGGCGAGGCCTGGCGCGATCTGGTCGAGGGAACGGCTGAGGAGGAGGGCTTCGCGCCCCGCCTGGAGCGGATGTGGCGCGAGCAGGACTACCTGCACCCGCGGGTGCGGCTCGGCTACTTCCCCTGCAACGCCGACGGCAACGAGCTGGTCGTCTTCGACCCAGAGGACCCCGACCGCGAGCTCGAGCGCCTCGTCTTCCCGCGCCAGCCCAAGCACGACCGGATCTGCCTGACTGACTTCTACCGACCGCTGGAGTCGGGGGAACGCGACGTCGTCGCCCTGCAGGGCGTCACCGTCGGCCCCGAGGTGACCGAGCTGATCGAGCGCCTCGAGCGCGAAGGTGAGTTCGCCGAACAGCTCTTCGTCCACGGCCTCGGCGTCCAGTCGGCCGAGGGCCTGGCCGAGTGGCTGCACGCCGATGTCCGCCGCGAACTCGGCATCGACCCCGACCAAGGGCGGCGCTACTCCTGGGGATACCCGGCCTGCCCAGACCAGTCCGAGCACGAGAAAGTCTGGCGCCTGCTCGGCCTCGAAGAGATCGGCATGACCCTCTCCGACGGCTTCGCGGTGATGCCCGAGCAGTCAACGGTGGCGATCATCGCCCACCACCCGCAGGCTGTCTATTTCGGCATGAAGTCCGGCTTCATCCCCGAGGACAAGACCCCAGATGAGCTGATCGCCGGCACCGACCGCGGCGGCGAGCTGCCCCCTGAGTCCGATCCCGACGAGGACGACACCGAGCCCGCAGCCGAGCCCGAGCTCAGCCGCTAGCAGCCAGCTCGCTCAGTAGACCCTGGCCGGATGCAAGGCCGGGCGCTGCCAGTTACGGCTTTGATATGCCTCTTCAAAGCCAGCCCTGTACAGGTTGCGATAGGCAGCCGAAAGGCGCTCGGGATCGAATTCGCCCAGCTCGACAAAGACCGTGTGGCAGCCGGCCTCGACCGCGTCGATCAGCCGCCGCCGCAACAGCGCCGTGTTGCAACCCCTTCCGCGGGCGTGCTCAAGCGTGGTGCCCGGCCCCAATTGGGCGATCCCGCCATAGATCAGCATCGAGCCGGTGGCGACGACCCCGTCTTCGGGAGCAAGCTCCGCCGTGTAGCAACGCCAACGGTTCTCTTGCGGCAGTGAAAAGAACAAGGTGCCAGCCGTGACCGGCAGTTCGAGCGACTCGGAGACGATGTTGCTCAGTCCTTCGCCATCGGCCTCGTCCTGGCCGAGCTCGTAGATCACGATGTCGGGGTCCAGCGGCAGATCGGGCAACGTCGCCTCCCGAATCATCTTCAGCCAGCCGGCACCGCGCTCATAGCCGCGGACGCTGAGCCACGCCTCGGCCTCCGCCGTCCCCGGCCGGGACTCTGCGACTGGCACTCGGTAGTCAACTTCCCGCGCCCGCATCCATTCGATCGCGCGGGCCAAGTGCCCCTCCTCTACCGCCCCGGGCTCCGCCGCTCCCTGGATCTGATTGAGGCTGTAGACCTCGGGCAGATCACCGAAAGCCGTCGCCTGAACGGGGCCGAACCGCTCAACCTCCACCCCTGATTCGGCCACGGCGTCCGGCGTTACCGAGCGCCACATGTCGCGCCGAAACTGCTGCGCGACCTGCTCCAGCAAAGTCGCGTCGTACTCCACTTGGCCACCCCCAAGAAATCGCGTCAGAGCTTCCTCGTCTCGAGATTATGCGTACTCGCCGATACTCGTCAAGAAACTCGGTGCTGAACACTCGATTTCCTGCGCACCCCGGCACCCGTCCTTCCTCAGCGATCACCAAAGAGCGCAAAGTGCAGGCCCGTGGCGAGGTCGAGAGCCAGTTGGGGAGCTGATCCGCCAATGCGGAGATCCTCGATGCGACCGTCAATCACCAGATCGAGCCACGCTTCCGCGGAGCCCACCGCCCAGGTCGCTGGCTCGTGGTTGATCGTTGGTGTGCAGGAGACGATCTCTCCTCCCTCGACCTCGACCGTGACGCCAGTCAGCAAAGGCTGCTCATCGTCGGAGCCGACTGGGCCCGTATTGGCTGCCAGCGTGCAGGCGCCGCGAGCGCTCTTGCGCAGTGGAATCAACGGAAGCACCAGCAGGAACGATGCCTCGACCTCGACATCCGTGATTGGCCCGCTCTCCGCGTCCATATAAAGGCGCTCGCAACGACCGGCCGCGCCCAGTGGGCCGATTGCCCGCCGCAGCCAATCGGTAACGCCGTATGGCGTGCCCCTCCCCTCCCTCTCCACCGCCTCGATCTGACCGGTTGCCCGCATCCAGGAGATCCGGCGCTCGAGCGATGGATAGCTGACTTTGGGGATCAGCTCATGCAGTTCGGCCAGAGTGCGCGGGCCGCCGGCGAGCGCTCGCATCAGGCTCGAGCTCCAGCCCCCCGCGAGCGCTTTGACGGCGCCCTTTGCCGCCTCGCTATTGGGAGCGAGTGGACCGTTTGGACAGCGCCCCAGCCAATCCTCGACCACGCTCGCAACGAACAGCATCTCCTCGCCGGCGGGGTTCAGCTCGGTTGCGACTGCATAGCTCGAGTTCCCGACGAAGATCTTGCTGAGCACGCCCACCTCAAGCAGATTTGCGACGGCAGCGCGGACGGTCGTTGGCGCAACTCCGCCAACCCGCGCCCGCAGCTCGGTATTACGCAGGGATCCCTCCGCGTGGGCACGGAGGATCCGCGTGTTCAGGGGGTTCTCGAAAACCGACAGCACACGGCTACCAGCTCGAACCTCCTCGTCGATGGATGCGATGGCACCGGACTTCGACATGTACCGCTCGGAATCGCTCCTATCCTTGATCGCCGCGAGACCGGATGCATGCTAGTGGAACACACTAGGTTTTTTTATAAATGGAGATCCCTAGGGCTCAGGTGTGCATGCCCTGCTGCGGCTTGTCGCGAGCGACGGGCCTCGGCTCGAGCCGAACCGGAGCGGTCGAGAGGGCCTGGACTCGAAGGTCGCTCCAGGTGAGGCCCTCGCGAACGAGGGCCGGCAGGCCCAGGGCGACGGCGGTCGCGATCTCGACCGCCTGCAGGATCACTCCGTAGGCGAGGGCATCGGCGGTGCCAATATCGAAGCCGGTGTGGAGGACACTGATCACGGCCAGCTGGAAGACGCCGATGTTGGATGGCGTCGCTGGCACGACCGCGGTCACGTTGACCGCGAAGAGGACGGCTGCCGCGGCACCGATCCCAGCCTTGTCATCGAGTCCCAGCGCGTAGAGCAGCGCCCAGCAGGCAGCGAGCTGGATCGCCCAGGCGCCGAGCTGGGCGGCGGCGGCGAGGATGCCCTGGCGCGGGTGGCGGAAGACGGCAAGGCCCGCGCGCACCTGAATCAGCGCCCGGTGCAGGGCCGCCCCCAGGCGTGCCATGCGCCCGTTGCCGTTGCGGCGCATCAACATCGGGGCAACGAGCACGACAACCAGGAGCAGCAGGGGGACGAGGCTGAAGACGAACAGCTTCTGGGTGCCCGAGTGGAAGAGCGGCGTGGTCGAGACGATGATCACCCCTAGCAGCGCCAGCGCCACCAGATTGAGCATCGTCTGCGAGACCAGGGTCCCGAGCAGAACGGGGAAGGTTTCCCGCATGCGACCGGTTCGACGGGCCAGCGCGAGGGCGCGGGCCGGCTCCCCCAACCGGGCTGGCAGGGTGGCCGACATCAGCACGCCGATCATCGTCGCCGAGGTGACGTCGCGACGGCGCAACGGCCGATTCGGCAGCGCCGCGCGTGCGATCCAGTACCAGGATGCGGCGCGGAAGAAGAGCGAGGACCCCATCAAGGCGCAGGCGATGAGCACCCAGGTCAGGTTCGAGCGAACGATGCTTTCGACCACGTTGTCAACGCCGATCTTCTGGGCGGCGAGGACGGTCAGGCCGACCCCGAGGGCGCCGGCGACGATCAGGCCGAGGCGACGCGCGACGGCGCGACCACGTCCGCCGGACTGGGCCGGGGTCGGATCAAGCGAAGGCAGCTTGCGCGCCGGCCGCCGGGGACCTCCATCGGCCGGCCGGAACCCACTCCAGTGGGCCAGACGCTCACCGGCGCTCGTCGGCCGCGGCACCTGGATCGCTCGCTCATAGACCTCCGTCACCTGGTCGGCGACGCGCGGCCAGGCATAGCGTTGGGCGCTGCGACGGGCCGCTTCTCCCATCGCCCGCAGTCGCTCCGGCTCGAAATGGACGCGCTGCAGCTCCTCGGCCAGGCGTTGGGGATCGCCGGGGGGCACCAGCAGGCCGTCGACCCCGTCGCTGACGACGTCGCTGTAGCCGGCGATGTTGGAGGCGATCACCGGCGTGCCGGCGGCGAAGGCCTCGGTCAGGACCATGCCGAAGCTCTCGCCGGAAAGCGAGGGAGCGCAGAGGACGTCGGCGCCGTGCAGCTCCGACCAGAGGCTCTCGCCCGAGACCCGGCCGCGAATGTCGATCCAGCGCAGCAGGTCCGGGTCGGCGACGTAGCGGAGCACGTCCTCGCGATCAGCGCCAATCACGGTGAGCCGGCAGGGCACATGCTCGACCAGCGCCCCGAAAGCGGTCAGCAGGATCGGCAGCCCCTTGCGCTCCTCCGGACGGCCGACGAAGAGGATCCGCAGCTCCCCCCCTGGCGCCGACGGGGCATGCGGTGTCGCCTCGACGTCGACTCCGTTGGGAATGATTGTGTAGTCGCCGCCGTACCAACGCCGGCCGGTCCAGGCGGCCGCCTCGGAGACGGCGATCCGCGCCGAAAGGCGGTTGAAGAGGCGGCGGGCCCCAACCGCGTTGGCGATGTAGTTGGGCAGAGCCTTGGTCGAGTAGGCATGGAAGGTGCCCACAACTGGAGTCCTCGCCCCCAGCGTGGCGTTCCACCCGACCAGCGGCACCAGCGGCTCGTGGACGTGGATCACGTCGAACCTGCCTTGGCGCACCGCGCGACGGGGAGCAACGACGCCGCCCAGTGGGAAGGGTGCGAGGTTGGAGACAGACCCATTGGCTCCGAAGCCCATCGTGCGGCCAAGCGGAACCAGGTAGCCGGGCGTCTCACGGGGTTCGGCGGCGGCCCGGTGCAGCACTCGACTGACCCGTCCAGGCGGATCAAAAGGGGCAAGCACGCGAACGTCGTGGCCGCGGCCGAGAAACTCCTCAGCCAGCGCCTCCACATGCCGGTTCACGCCGCCCTGGTAAGACCAGGAATATGGCGAGACGAGACCTATGCGCACGAGCGACTAAGGGTAGATCATCGTCCGGCCTCATCGTGGAAGGCCGATCCGGCCGTTGCGCGGGTCTAGAGCTGGGTCGCGATGAGGCCGAGAACGGCCGCCAGGAGACCGACGAAAGCGGCGACCAAAGCGCCGCCAACCTGGATGATCGTTCGCTGGAGGGAGTCGATGCGGCCGTCGACCCGAGCAAAGCCCGCATCGACGCGATTGCTGAGGTCGCTGATCCGGTTGTCGAGGTCGCTGACGCGACCGTTGAGGTCGTCGAGGCGCGAATCAGTCCAAGTTGATCTCATCGACTCCATGCTCCGGATGCTAGAGAGCCAAAGCTCATATTTGGGAGTCTGAAGTGTAACTTTTTGTCTGCTGAGTGGCGGGCCCAGCTTCCGCCCAGCTGAAACCGACGAAGACGAGCAGGTAGGCGGCGCCGATCTCGAGCAGAAGGGCCCCTGAGTCGTTGGCGAGCGTGCCGAGGGCGGTCGCTGCCGCCGCCCCGATCAGACCAGCGCGCATCGCCGGGCGCCCGACCAGCCAGGCGTGCAGTCGATCGCGCCGCACTACAGCCGCGACAGCGAGCAGGGCGATCAGGGGCAGGAAGACGTAGACGATTGGCCGGGTGAAGCTGTGGGTAGAGAGTTGGAGGCGGCGCCGGGCGACCTCGCCGAGATCGCCGAGGCCACCAGCGTCCAGCACCGAGCGAGTCAGATGGGCGTTGGCGCCAGAAAGGAGATCGCCCAGCGCGAGAAGCGCCACAGCGGCGACTGGAAGCGCAACTACGAGCAGAGCCGTGCGCCACCTGCGGGCAGCAATGACGGCCGCTGCGACGCCAGCGCCGACCGGAAAGACGATTGCCGCGCCAACGTCGGCCCCAAAGCGCCCGGCGGCGAAGACGAAGGCTGCCAAAAGGCCTATTGCCAGGAATGCGGCAGCACAACCGCGTGACGAGAGCTCGGGGGCGAATCCGGCCAGGCCGGCACCGGTGCCAGCGACGATAAGGACCGCCAGCAGCGCCTCGAGCTCGTTGCCGATGCCAAAGAACCGCACACCCAAGCCAGGATTGGGCCCGAGCAGAGAGAGTGCGGTCAACGGCGAGCCGGCAATGACGTCGACCGCGTAGGCGATGACGGTCAGCGCCGATGCCACGGCCAGCGCCCGATAACCGGCAAACAGCGCCACCGTCGCCCCGGCCAGCAGTGGTGCCCCGATCATCACCAACAGCATTTCGACGGTCTGGCCCGGTTCGGCGGCGGCTCCCACCAGCAGTACCAGCGGCAGGTAGACGACCGCCAAACCGGCAACCCGCACGCTGATCCGCGCCGCCGCGCCCCGGGTGACGCCAATCTCCAAGAGCAAGACGAGGACCCAGACCAGCAGGCTGATCCCGATCACAGCCCCTCGACGTTCGGAGATCACCGTGAGGCGATCGCTCAGCGCCACCACCGCCGCGGCATCGACCTCTCCCTCGGCTTCGATCGGCTGCCCCGACATCTCATCGGGAACCCCAACCCCCAGCCGCTCCAGAATCGTCGGCGCCAGATCGGTCGACAGCACGTATCCGTCGAGCCGGGTGCTGTCGGAGCTGAGGTTGCCGTCGAATCCGCGCCCCGCAATGCCGATCGCCAGCCCCCTGTTCCTCGGCGGTGGCGGCCGCTCGAGCGCGATCAGAAGGTCCTCGCCACGCAGCTCCCCGATCAGCGCGGGCAGCTGACGCAAGGTCACCTGCCGCACGGCAAACCCTTTGCCCGCTTCTTCGAGACTCAGGGCAAGCAGCCCGGGCTCGATGTCCGCCGGAGCCGATTCCGCCCGCCGCACGACCGCCGCATCCCTCACCGGCTGGCTCAGCGGCACCTGCACCCCCGCCGGCAACTCCGAGTCATAGAGCGAATCGAAAACCCGGTTCCCCTGGGTGATGTCCAAATAAGTCTGCGCCGCCGGCACCGACCCCAAACCCGCCGAAAGCGTCCCGGGCGAGAGCCCATAGCTCGCCAGGTCGCGGACCCCGGAACCTGGCGGGAGCCAAACAAGAGTTACTTTCGGACCCCTGCCGCTCGCCTGAGCCGGGGGCCGGGCAGGGGGCGAAACGTCTTGTACTTTTTCGGCACCCTGGCCCGAGGCGACAGCCAGTGCGGCCTCATCGAAAAAGTTAAGTGAAGCCCCCTGCCCGGCCCCCGGCCCGCCGATCAGCAATAGGCCTGCCGCTATCGTGACCCTCATCATGGCCGACCGCACTTTCGCCAAGTTCACGTTCTTCAAGCTCGACCCCGCCTGGCGCCGCCGCGACGCCGAGCTTCGAGCCACCGACAAGCAGGAGTTCCTCGCCGCCTGCGAGGACTTTGGAGTCGACCGGTCACTGCGGGCTTACTCAACCATAGGAACGCGCGGTGACGTCGACCTCGTCCTGCTCAGTCAGAGCCCGAACCTCGACGACATCCACACTTTCCACGTCGTCCTCGGCCAGAGCGGCCTGGCGAAATGGGCGCAAACGCCGTACTCCTTCCTCTCGATGACCAAACGCTCTCCCTATTCCGAGGAGCAGGCGCGGACTGAGATCTGCGTCTCCGAGCGCAAGTACCTCTTCCTCTACCCGATGGTCAAGCAGCGCCGCTGGTACGGGCTGGCGCCGGAGGAGCGGGGCCGGATCATGAAAAGCCACATCGAGGTCGGCCGCCGCTATCCCGAAATCACGATCAACACGACCTACTCCTACGGACTCGACGATCAGGAGTTCGTCGTCTGCTTCGAGGGCGACGATCCTGGCGAATTCCTCGACCTGGTCAACGAGCTGCGCCCGACCGAGTCGAGCGAGTACACCGAGCGCGAGACGCCGATCTTCACCTGCGTGGCGATGTCGCCGCGCAAGGCGCTCGACGCTCTCGATGGCGCGGCCACCGCAGTGCCCGCCTAAGCGCCGGCGCCGAACCGGGCCGCCACCGCCTCGCTCGCCGCATTCCCTATTCTTCCGCGTCCAATGAGCAAGATCGGCAGCCCAGAGAACCCCCTTCGAGTCGCCATCGTCGGCGCCGGCCCGTCCGGCTTCTACGCGGCGGAGCACATCCTCAAAGGCGACGACCTGCACGCCCAGGTCGACCTCTTCGACCGCCTCCCCACCCCCTTCGGCCTGGTCCGCGGCGGCGTCGCCCCCGACCATCCGAAGATCAAGTCGGTCACCCGGGTCTACGAAAAGACCGCTGCCCGTGAGGGTTTCCGCTTCTTCGGCAACGTCAAGGTCGGCAGCGACATCGAGGTCGAGGACCTGGAACGGCTCTACCACGCGATCGTCTTCACGGTCGGCTGCGAGACCGATCGCCAGCTCGGCGTTCCCGGCGAGGACCTGCCCGGCAGCGCCGCCGCCACCGCCTTCGTCGGCTGGTACAACGCCCACCCCGACTACGCCGACCACGACTTCGACCTCTCCAGCGAGCGGGCGGTGGTGATCGGCAACGGCAACGTGGCGATGGACGTCGCCCGGATGCTGGCCCTGACCGACCACGAGCTGCGCCAGACCGACACTGCCGACCACGCGATCGAGCTGCTCGACGCAAAGAAGATCCGCGAGATCGTCGTGCTCGGCCGCCGCGGACCGGTCCAGGCCGCCTTCACCAACCCGGAGATCAAGGAGCTGGGCGAGATGGAGGACGCCGACGTGATCGTCGATCCGGCCGACGTCGAGCTCGACTCGGCCAGCGCTGCCTTCCTCGCGTCCGACGAGGTCGACAAGACCACCCGCGTCAACGTCGAGACTCTGCGCGAGTTCTCCCAACGCACGCCCGAGGGCAAGCACCAACGGATCGTCCTCCGTTTCCTCGCCTCGCCAATCGAGATCAAGGGCGACGGCAAGGTCGAAAGCATCGTCATCGGCCGCAACGAGCTGGTCGAGGAAGGCGGCGCGCTGCGGGCCAAGGACACTGGCGAGCGCGAAGAGCTGGAGTGCGGCCTGATCCTGCGTTCGGTCGGCTACACGGGCATCCCGATCGAAGGCGTGCCGTTCGACGAGAAGCGCGGGCTGATCCTCAACGAGGGCGGTCGCGTGCTCGACTCCCACGATGCCGGCCACAAGGTCGGCCACTACACCGCGGGCTGGATCAAGCGCGGCCCTTCCGGCGTCATCGGCACCAACAAGAAAGATGCTTTGGAGACGGTCCAGCACCTGCTCGCCGACGTCGAGTCGCAGACGTTGCTGGAGCCGGCCAACCCCGATCCCGTTGCGGTTGAGGCGCTGCTGGCCGAGCGCGGCACCCGCTACGTCAGCTTCGAGGACTGGCAGGCGATCGACCAAGCCGAGGTTGGCCGCGGCGAGCCCCACGGTCGCCCCCGGGTCAAGTTCGTCAGGGTCGAGGAGATGCTCGACACGATCGGCGAGAAGCTCGCCGGCTAGACCCTCCTAAGGGTCTTCCAAGGTCGCCGGCACTTGGCGACTCAGAAACTCGATCTGGTCGGCGACCACCCGCTCGAAGGTGTCGCCCAGCAACGGCGCGAAATGCCCTCCGGGATAAAGGCGCAGCTCACCTTGGGGAGCCCGTTCGGCGGCCTTCACACCAAGGGCCGGCGGGTTGACCCGGTCGTCCTCGGCAATGCAGTAGAGGATCGGACAACGAATGCGGCCGGTCTTCCGCGCCAAGTGGTAGGGCGGTGCCAGCACGGCTCGGGCGCAGAGTTCGTTGCGCCAGGTCGACCCCGGCGGGGTCGCTGCTTCGAATTCGGCGACGGCATCGGGGAAGGCGAGGACCGCGAGTGAGCCCGGCGGCCCACCGGCCGCGACCATGTACGGCTGGGCCCCCCTCAAGGCCTGGATACCGTCACGGATGCCGGCGGCGCCGAGCCGGGCAACGAGGGCCACGCCGCCCATATACAGCAGCGTGCGCATGCCGTCGACCAATGGCGCGACGCAGATCGCGGCGGCTATTCCCGGCTCGCTGATCGCCAGTGCCTGGACGTTGCCGCCGCCAAGCGAGAATCCCCAGATCGCCAGGCGGCCGGAATCGACGCTGTCCAGCGAACGCGCATAGGAAAGCGCGGCGCGCCAGTCATCACGTTGGCGGCCTGCCTGCATGAGGGATCGGGGCTGGCCGCCACTGGCACCGAAGTGCCGATAGTCGAAAGCAAGCACGGCGTAGCCGGCCTCGGCGAAGCGTTCCGCGAAGGCGTCGAGCCGTTGCTCGCGGACGCACGAGAGACCCGATGCCATGACGACGCACGGCGACGGACCCGCCGCCTTCGCCGGTCGAAAGAACCACGCAGCGCATTCCTCGCTCCCCGATTGGAAGCGAACCTCCTCCCGCTCCATCCGGCGATCCTAGCCCGACCGATCCGCCCCCATACAATCTCGCCCGTGGCTGACCTGGCAGAGCTGACGACGATGATCGAGGCGGCGCTTCCGGGCGCCAGCGTCGAGGTCAGCGACGAAACCGGCAACGGCGACCACCTGCGGGCGGTCGTCAGCGCGGCCCAGTTCGAGGGCCTCTCCCGGATCGATCAGCACCGGTTGGTCAAGGCCGCGGTCAAAGAGCGCTTCGACGACGGCACGATCCATGCGCTGTCGGTCAAGACCTCGACGCCGTAGACAAAAAGTTACACTTCCATGCGCCACGCGTGCGGCCCTTTTCCCTAGCCTCAGGAGCATGGAGTCAATGCGATCGACCTGGACCGATTCCCGCCTCGACGACCTGAACGGCCGTGTCAGTGAGCTCAGCGGCAGAATCGACAACCTCCAGCACACTATCCTTCTCGTCGGTGGCGGCCTTTTTGCCGCCTTCGTCGCGGTACTGGCGGCGATCATCGGCCTGATCGCCACGCAGATCTGACGCCCGGCGAGCGCTGCTCCCTACAATGCGGCCATGGCTGACCCGGAGCTGAAATCCAAAGTCCAGGAGCTGATCGGCGCCAACCCGATTCTGCTCTTCATGAAAGGGACGCCGGACATGCCGCGCTGCGGCTTCTCGATGCGGGTCGTGCAGGTGCTCGACCAGCTCGACGTCGAGTACGGCGCGATCGACGTCCTCCCCGCGTTGCAGCCGCTGCGCGAGGTCACGGCCGAGATCTCCGACTGGCAAACCTTCCCGCAGCTCTACGTCAACGGCGAGCTGCTCGGCGGCGCGGACATCGTCGAGGAGATGTTCGAGTCGGGCGAGCTGGCCGAGGCGCTCGGAGTCGAGCAGCCAGCGAGTGCGTCAGCCCCCGCAGAGGCGGCGCCCCCGGCGCAGTCCCCGCCGCTTCAGATCGAATAGACCGCGTCCGCGCTAAACGGCGGCTGCGGTCTCAGCGTCGTCTTTCACTTGGAAAGAGGAGCCACAGCCACAGGCGGCGACGACGTTCGGGTTATTCACCTGAAAGCCCGCCCCCTGCAAACCTTCGACGTAGTCGACCTCCGAGCCGAAGACGAACTGCATGCTGACCTTGTCGACGACGACGGCGACGCCGTCGACCTCGAAGACGTTGTCGTCCTCCTTCGGCTTGTCGAAGGCCAGCGCGTACTGGAAGCCAGAGCAACCGCCGCCACGTACGGCGACGCGCAGTGCCTGCTCGCCACCCTCGGGCTGGCCACCGAGCAGCTCGCCGATTTTCTCGACAGCCTTGTCGGAGAGCGTGATCGCGGCTTGTGGGGTATCCGTCACTTCACAAAGTGTAGCGACGCACAGGCGGATCCTCCGTGCAGCGGGCTTCTGCGAGAATCGCTGGGTTGAACGCGAGTGACCAGACTGCCGTCGTCTGCGACACCACTGCCTACCTTCCCGGCGACCTGGTGAAGGCGCGGGGCATCGAGACGATCAGCCTCTACGTCGCAGTCGACGGGCACCAGGAGCGCGAGGTCGACATCACCGACTACGCCGCGTTCTACGAGCGACTGCGTGCCTCGGAGAGCGGCGCGACCACGTCGCAGCCCTCAATCGGCGACTTCATCTCCGTTTACGAGCCGCTGCTCGACGCCGGTAGGGAGGTCGTCTCGATCCATATCTCCGCTGGCATCTCCGGCACCTTCGAGGCTGCGGGACAAGCACGGCAACGGCTGATCGACGAAAGAAAGGGTGGCGAGCGAATCCGGGTGATGGATTCGCGCTCGGCCGCCGGGGGCATGGGCCTGGCGGTGCTTGGCGCTTCCGCCGCGGCCCTCGGCGGCGCCGATGCGGACGCCGTCCTCGCCCGGGCCGAGGAGACCCGCGAGGCGCTGAAAATGTGGTTCGCGATCGACACCCTCGAGTACCTGCGGCGCGGTGGCCGCATCGGCGGCGCCCGCGCCTGGATCGGCGGCGCCCTGAAGATCAAGCCGATCCTCACCCTCGAGGAGGAGATCACCCCGGTCGAGCGGGTTCGTACCCGTGCCCGTTCGGTCGAGCGGCTGCGCGACTACGCTCGCAAACGCCACGAGCAGGGCTTCGACGGCTGGGTGGTGCAGCACATCCAGGACGAGGAGACTGCCTCGAGCCTGATCGACGACGCCCGCGAAATCTTCGGCAGCGAGCCCGTCTTCGTCTCCGAGATCGGCCCCGTCCTCGGCGCCCACGTGGGCCCGGGGCTACTCGGCATCGGCAGCGTGCCGACCGAGCTGGTCGAACCGAGCTAGCGCCTACGGCGCAGCATCGCGCGGACGCCGATCGCGAAGCCGATCGCGGCGGCGCCGATGATCAGCTGACTGCGGTGCTCGTTGACCTGGCGGCGCCAGTCGGTCAGCTCGGTGACCCGGCCGCGCAGCGCCTCGACGGAGGTGCCGAGCTGCTGGCGCTGGACGTCGATATCGCGACGGATCTCAGCTGCGGTTCGTTCCTGCATCGCCGCCCTCCTCCCCTTCGAACATGGTCTTGGTCAGCTTTGCCTCTTCGATTGCCTGCTCGGGAACCGGCGGCGCCCCAGCCTTGAGCGCCCGGTAGGCGATCAGGCCGGCGGCGGCGGCGATCAGCAGGAAGGCAGCGGCCTCGATGAAGAAGCCGGGCCAGGCCTTGCCGTCGAAGACCTCTTCGTTGAGCAGCCAGGCGATTCCCTCCATGACCAGGATCAAGGCGAGGAAGGCAAAGACGCCCGCGGCGATCCCGACCACGGAGCCACGCAGCAGCTTGCCGACTTTCTCCGTGACCTCGGCCTTGGCGAGCTCGAACTCTTCGCGAACCAGCGAGGAGGTTCCCTGCGAAACATCGAAGACGAGATCGGCGACGGACTTTTTCTCCGGCGTCGGCTCCGGCGGTGGAGCTTGGGGCGTCGGCGGGCCTACGGGAGGCGTCTGACTGGGGTCGGGCACGGGCTCCTCCTACTCGGGCGGGTCTTCGTCGAAGACGCGGCGCCAGACGATCGCCGCCAGGCGCGTCGCGATGATGCTGGCCAGGGCGCTGCTGGCGGCGAGCACGCCGCTCCAAAGCAATCGTCTGACCATCTCGTTGTCCATACCCGGTTCGCGACCTTACCTATCGCGGCTCGAGGCCGTCGCAAATCGTCATCACCACAAGCTCCTTTGCCTGATCGAAGTCCGTGTCGGAAGCGGGGATGACGTCGAAGATCCAGCCTGAGAGCAGCTGCTCGATCGCGCCATAGAAGGACATCGAGGCAAACAGTGGAGCGACGTCGTCACGGAAAGCGCCGACCTTCTGACCGTCTTCGACGATCTTCGCGATCGACTGGTAGGCGCGGCGGATCTCCGGCAGATGAGTGCGGCCGAAGGAGTTGGCGGCCCGGGTGACCTCGACGATGATCACCTTCATCAGCTCCGGGTCGTGGCGGTAGGAGTCGACGATGAACCCGGCAACCGCGGCCAGCTTTTCCCGCGGCGTCTCCTCCGTGCGGTCGGTCTCCTCGATCGCGCTCAGCAACAGCGACCAACGCTCGACGAAGAGCTCGTTCAGAACCTCCTCCTTGGAGCGGAAGTAGTGGTAGACGAGCCCGTAGGCGACACCCGCCTCGTCGGCGATGTCGGAGACGCGGGTCGCGTGGAAGCCCTGGCGGGCGAAGACGCGGATCGCCGCGTCGAGGATCTGGCGGCGCTTGTCGACTGGCGGTGCTTTGGCCATCAGGCCCGCGCCTCGGTCAGCTGCGGCCAGACGTAGGCCTGGGGACGGCGGTTGGCGAGAGACGGGAGTGACTCCCGCACCCGCTCCTGCGCCGCCAGGTCGAGGTCGGCAGCGATGAAGCACTCCTCGTCGGGAGCGGTGGCCAGGACCGTGCCCCAGGGGTCGACGATCGCCGAGCGGCCGAAGGACTCGAAATGCGGCGGCGCCGTCCCGACTTGGTTGGGGGCGAGCACGAAGGCCTGGTTCTCGATTGCCCGCGCCCGCAGCAGCACCTCCCAGTGGTCGCGCCCGGTGGCCAGCGTGAAGGCCGAGGGAACGGTGAAGAGCCGGGCGCCGCGCAGAGCGAGGATGCGGAACAGCTCCGGGAAGCGGAGGTCATAACAGACCGTCAGGCCGGCGATCAGCTCACCGAGTGGAGCGGTGACTGGCTCGTCGCCAGGCTCCTCGTGGGCCGACTCGCGATAGGAGACGCCACCGGCATCGACGTCGAACATGTGGATCTTGCGATAGACGGCGAGGTCCTCGCCGTCGGGGCCGATCAGCACCGAGGCGTTGGACGCTTTCTCTCCCTCGCCGCGCTCGGCGACGCTGCCGGCGAGCAGGTGGATGCCGAGCGTCCGCGCCCAGCCACGGGCGGCGGTCAGGCTGGGGCCGTCGAGCGCCTCGGCCCCGGCCTGCAGCTCCTCGCCACCGGCCAGCAGGTTCCACTTCTCCGGCAGCGCCACCAACTCGGCGCCATCGGCTGCGGCGGCGCGCACCAGCTGCTCGGCCCTCGCCAGGTTGCGGGCCTTGTCGTTGGTCGAGTTGAGCTGTACGGCTGCTGCTCGCAAAGGGTTCCTCCGCCGATCCCACTGGCTGATTGACCAGTCAATCGACCGGCCCAGTATAGGAGGCCTAACTGAAGTTCCTACGGCTGTTCGTGCCTAGAGGCCCATCGCCTTGGCGACGATGCGATCGAAGACCGGCGTTGGGATCAGCGGCTTCAGGTGCGCCTGCACCTTGGCGTCGATGCCGACCAGGTAGCGCGTGCGGGGCCGGTCGGCGCTGAGCGCGTGCTCGATCGCCTTCGCGACCTTCTCGGGCGGGATGCCGCGCTCGGCGGTGTCCCTGACCACCTTGCGGAAGCGCTCGATCGCCGAGCCGTAGAGCGCATCCTGGTCGGGGTGGGCACGAGCCTCGATCTCTTCGGCGTTGCGTGCGCCCCGCTCCCAGATCGGAGTGTCGATCGAGCCCGGCTCGACGATCGAGACCGCGATGCCCCAGGGCCTCAGCTCCTGGCGGAAGACGTCTCCCACCGCCTCGATCCCGAACTTGGCGGCGTGGTAGGCACCGTTGAGCGGGAAGGCGATGCGGCCGCCGATGGAGCTCAGAAAAACGATGCGGCCGCCGGCTTGCCGGATCGCGGGCAGCATCGCCTGGGTGACCGCGACCTGGGCGGTCAGATTGACGTCGACCTGACGACGGAAGTCCGCCAGCGGAAGAGTCTCCAGGGGCCCGGGAATGGCGACGCCGGCGTTGTTGACGAGACCGTCGAGCCCCCTCCCCTGCTCGGCTGTCACCCGCTCGGCCGCTGCGGCGATCTGCTCAGGGTCGGTGACGTCGAGCATCAAGGGGGTCAGCCGGTCGCTGCAAGCCGCTCGCAGAGCCTCGGCATCCTCCTGCCTACGCACGCCGGCGTAGACCCTCCACCCCGCCCCGTCCAGCCGCACCGCCGTGGCGCGGCCGATGCCCGTCGATGCTCCCGTGATCAAGGCGGATCGCATCCGGCCAGGCTACATGCGTACCGGCGTAACCTAATGACGGTGACTGCGACGACGACGGACGACGGCGAGCGCAAGCAGGTAACGGTGTTGTTCGCCGACGTGAGCGGGTCGATGGACCTGGCCGAGCAGCAGGACCCCGAGGAGTGGCGCAAGATCATGCAGCGCTTCTTCTCGATCCTGGCCGACGCCGTGGTCAAATTCGAGGGGACCGTCGACAAGTTCACGGGCGACGGGATCATGGCCGTCTTTGGCGCCCCGGTCGCCCACGAGGATCACGCGCGGCGCGCCTGCTACGCGGCTCTGCAGATGCTCGACGACGTCTCCGACTACGCGGCCGAGTTGCGGCGCGGGCCGGGGCTCAACTTCTCAACCCGGATCGGGATCAACTCCGGCGAGGTCGTCGCTGGCGCGATCGGCGCCGGCGAGGAAGGCGAGTACACGGCGATCGGCCACACCGTCGGGCTGGCGCAGCGAATGGAGGCTCTGGCCGAGCCCGGGCGCGCCTACCTGACCGAAAGCACGGCGGAGCTGGCGCACGGATTCATGGTGCTGAAGGACCTCGGCCAGTTCGAGATCAAGGGAGCGAGCCAACCAGTCGGGGTCTTCGAGCTGGCCGGAGTCGGATCGGCGCGCTCGCGCCTCGACCTCTCCCGCGAGCGCGGCTTCTCCACCTTCGTCGGCCGTGATGAGGAGATGGCGGTGCTCGACCAGGCGCTGGCCGAGGCCGAGCGCGGCGAGGGCGCAGCGGTCGGAATCGTCGCCGAACCGGGGATCGGCAAGAGCCGCCTTTGCCACGAGTTCGCCGAACGCTGCCGCGAGCGTTCCGTCGAGGTTTTCGAATGCCAGGCCCAGGCACACGCGCGCTCGATCCCCTTCATGCCGGTGCTGCAGATGCTGCGGTCCTACTTCGGGATCGTCGACGGCGACCCCGAGCGCATCGTGCGCGAGAAGATCGCCGGCCGCACGCTGCTGCTCGACCCCGGCTTCGCCGACGAGCTGCCGCTGCTCTTCGATTTCCTCGGCGTGCCCGACCCCGAGCGCCCCCTGCCGCAGCTCAGCGCCGAGGCGCGCCACCGCGCCCTGCGCGGCGCCGTTTGCCGGCTCGTGCGGGCGCCCAACCGCCGCCAGACGATGGTTGCCCTAGTCGAGGATCTGCACTGGATGGACGAGGGCAGCGCGACCCTGCTGGGCGAACTGATCTCCTCGGTCGAGGGGACGCAGACGTTGGCGATCGTTAACTTCCGCCCCGAATACGACGCCGAGTGGGCCGGCGCCCCGACCTACCGCGGCATTTCCTTGGAGCCGTTGGGGCCAGACGACACGCGCGAGATGCTGCGCGACCTGGCCGGAGAGGATCCCTCCCTCGATGGCCTCGGCGAGCTGATCCACGAGCGCACCGCCGGCAACCCCTTCTTCATCGAGGAGATCGTCCGCACCCTGGCCGAGGCCGGCAATCTCGAGGGGGAGCGCGGCGACTACCGGCTGGCGCGACCGGTCGAGGAGGTCGTCGTCCCTGCCAGCGTCCAGACCGTCCTCGCCGCCCGCATCGACCGCCTCTCACCAACCGCCAAGCGCCTGCTCCAGGCCGCGTCGGTCACCAGCAAGGAGGTCAGTGAGCGGGCTCTGGGGATGGTCTCCGGCCTCAGCGGCAGCGACGACTACAACGCCGCGCTGGCAGAGCTGATCGCCGGTGGCTTCCTCTACGAGGCCGAGCTCTATCCCGAGCGGGTCTTTGCCTTCCGCCACCCGCTTACCCGCGAGGTCGCCTATGGGACCCAGCTCGCTGACCAGCGCGCGGTCACGCACACGGCGACGGCGCGGGTACTGATCGAGCTCAATCCCCCCGATCGCCACGACGAGCTCTCCGCCCTGATCGCCAGCCACATGGAGGCCGGCGGCGAGACACTTGAGGCCGCGCGCTGGTCGGCTCGCGCCGCCTACTGGGCCGGCAGCAGCCGCCCGGGCGACGCGATGCGCCTCTGGCGCAAGGTGATGGAGCTGTCTGACCAGCTCGAGGAGAGCGAGGAGACGACGGCGCTGGCGGTGATGTCGCGGCTGCTGCAGCTCGACTTCGCCTGGCGCCTGGGGATGGACAGCGGGGAGGAAGAACGGCTGCGCAGCGACGCGGAGAGGATCGCGACCCGGACCGGGGACCGGCGCTCGCTCGCCCTGCTCAAGCTGGCGATCGAGTCCCGTCCGGGCTTGCCGCACGAGGCAGATACCTGGCTGGAGGCGGTCGCCGAGACCAACCGGCTCGCCGACGAATCCGGCGACCTGCACCTGCGGATCGCGATGCGAGCGGCCGGCTCCTACGCCTACCTCTGCACTGCTGACTTCGACCGCTTCGAACAGACGCTCGACGAGACGATCGAGCTCTGCGGCGAGAATCGCCAGGCCGGGGCCGGGATCGTGATCGGCAATCCCTTCGCCTGGTCGATCATGGCCAAGGGCCTGGCACGACGCGAGCGCGGCGACCTCGAGCAAGCCGAAGCGCTGTTCAACGAAGGCCTGCGGATCGCCACCGAAGAGGGCGATCCCGAGGTCGCCAGCTGGACCCGCAGCAACCAGGCGCTGATGCTGGCGCAGCGGGGTGAACCGGAGGCGGGAGTGGCGCTGGCGCGGCGCAACTGCGAGTTGACCGAACGACTCGGCGACGTCTTCTCGCGCAGCCTCGCGCTCTCCAACCTGGGCGCCTCACAGCTCGCCGCCGGCGAAGCGGAAACGGCGCTCGCCTCGCTCGAGGAAGCGGAGCGGATCTACCGCAGCGCGATCCCGGGCGGCGATGAGATGGAGTGCTGGCGAGCCGGTCTGCGGGCGGAAGCGCTGACCGCCGTCGGCCGGGCCGAGGAGGCGGTTGCTCTGGCCGAGTGGGCCAGCGAGGTGGCTCGCGAGCGCGGCATGCTCTGGTCGCTGCCGCTGGCGCTGCAGGCCCTCGGCGTCGCCCGCAGTGCTGCCGGGCAGGACGGAGCCATCGAGGCGCTCGACGAAGCCGCCAAGGTTGCCGAGGGCACCGGGGCGATGGTCAGCGTCGAGAGCATCGCGGTCGCCCGCGAGATGGTCGGCGCCAGCGCTCGCTAGCCGCGGTCGGCTCGGTGGCGCTCCAACTCGGCCACCATCAGCTTCGTGTGGAGGGCGGCGATCAGGTCTTTGAGGGGCTGGGAGCCGGCTTCGAGCATCTCGACCACGCGCTCGGGCGGGACCTCGCCGGCGAGGCGGGTCATCACCATCTCGACCTCCTGCTGGACCAGCTGCTCCAGCGCCTCCTTGTAGCGCAGGGTGTCGTAGACGGTGAAGCCGATCTGCTCGTCGTAGCCGCCGGCGCGGAAGCGGCTGATCGCCTCGATGATCTTCACGTCGGAGGGGGAGTAGCCGCGACTGTTGGGCGTCAGGATCTCCAGCTCGGCCAGGCGGTCGAGCACCTCCTTGGGGACGCCGTAGCGCTCGCGAACCTCGGCGGCGCTGGTTCGTGCCCGCTCACCGGCGAGCGCCCCGTCGAGGATGCGGTCCTCCAATTCGAGCAGGGCGCCGGCCCGCTCGGGATCCTCGTCGAGCACTGACTTGATCGCCTTCAGCGGCATGAAGCGCTCCTCCTGCAGGCGCTTGATCAGCTTGATCCGGTCGGCGAACTCGGGCGGGTAGTAGGCCATGTTGCGGCTGGTCTTGACCGGCTCCGGCAAGAGGCCCTCGCGTAGGTAGTGCTTGATCGTCGGCGCCGGCACTCCGGAGGCCTCGGCCAGCTCGCCCATCCGCAGCAGCTCGGCGCCTTTGGTGCTCACGCCCGGAACTCCGTCGGCTTCGGGTCCGTGGCTGGACCAGCCGCAGCGCCGGACTCGAGCATCGCCGCGATCTCCTCGGCCGAGTAGCCGGCCTCGCGCAGGACCTCCTCGGTGTGCTCGCCGAAGGCCGGGGCGGGTCGACTCGGGTCGCCGGGGGTCCTGCTCATCTTCACCGGCACTCCCAACTGGCGCACCGTGCCCAGCTCCGGCTGCTCCAGCTCGACCACCATCTCGCGGGCGCGCACGAGCTCGGAGTCGAGCGCCTCGTCGAGGTCGTAGATCGGCTCGATGCAGCAGTCGTGCTCATCGTTGAAGGCGAGCCACTCGTCGCGGGTGCGCGAGCGGAAGAGGTCGGCGACCTGCTGCCAGGCGTCGGAGCCCGGCGCCTCGAACTGTTTCTCGATCAGGTCGGGACGGCCGGCCCCGTTGCAGAGAGCGGCCCAGAACTTCGGCTCCAGGGCACCGCAGCTGACCCAGCCGTCGGCGACCTCGTAGGGCAGGTAACAGATGAGGCCGCCGGCAAGCTGCTGCTCGCCGCGGCGCGGCACCTCGCCGTCGCAGAAGTAGCGGCCGGCGACCATCGCCAGCCAGGAGAGGGCGCCGTCGGCCATCGAGACGTCGACCATCTGGCCCTCGCCGGAGCGGCGGCGCTCGTGCAGAGCGGCCATCACCCCGAAGGCGGCCATCAGCCCACCCCCGCCGAGGTCGGCGATCTGGCCGCCGGACTGGACCGGCGGCCCGTCCTTGGCGCCGGTCAGGCCGAGCAGCCCGACCAGGCCGAGATAGTTCATGTCGTGCCCGGCCCGCTGCGCGTAGGGCCCGTCCTGGCCGTAGCCGGTGATCGCGCAGAAGACGAGCGCCGGGTTGGCCGCGCGCATCCGCTCGTAGCCGACCCCGAGCCGGTCGAGCACGCCGGGGCGGAAGCCGTCGAGGACGACGTCGTAGTCCTCGACCAGCCGCAGCAGCGCCTCGCGACCGGCCTCGCTCTTGAGGTCGAGCCGGACCGAGCGCTTGCCGCGGTTGAGCGAGAGGTAGAGCGAGGAGCGGGTGCCGAGCGCCTGCTGCTCGTCGCTCCCGTAGTAGGGCGGCGCCCAGCGGATGTAGTCGCCCATGCCGGTGTCCTCGACCTTCAGCACCTCGGCGCCGAGGTCGGCCAGCAGCAGCGAGCAGAAACCCCCCGGCAGCAGCCGGGTCAGGTCGAGGACCTTGACGTCGCTAAGCGGGAGAGCGCTCACGTTTGGGGATCCCCAGCAGCTCGCGAGCCTCGGCCACGCTGGCGGCGCGACGGCCGATGTCCTCGGCCATCTGGCGCGCCTTGGCGATCAGCTCGCCGTTGGACCTGCACATCTCCCCGCTCGGCAGGTAGAGGTTGTCCTCGACACCGGCGCGGACGTTGCCGCCGAGGACCAGCGCCGCGGCGAGCAACTTCCACTGATCGCGGGAGATGCCGATCGTCTGCCACTGGTTCGGCCCCTCCGGCCCGCCCGGGATCTGGTCCGACATCAGGGTCACGTTGCGCGGGGTCGGACGGATGCCGCCGGTCACCCCCATCACCAGGGAGATCTGCAGCGGCGGCTCCAGCAGCCCCATGTCGATCAGCGGGTCGAGGTTGGCGACGTGGCCAGAATCGAAGCACTCGTGCTCGGGCTTGATTCCCAGTGCTTTCATCTCGGTGAGGAACTCGACGATCGTGTCGAAGCTGTTCTCGAATACGGCTTTGAAGACGAAGTCCTTGCGCCGCTTGGAGTACTTGGCGTAGTTCATCGAGGACATGTTCAGGGCGGCCACATCCGGCTTGCAGGCGCGCAGGTATTCCAGTCGCTTCTCGATCGGAATCCCGATCGCACCGGTCGAGTAGTTGACGATGACATCGCCTACCTCGGCCAGGATCGCCTCGGTGATCGCCTGGAAGTCCTCGATCTCATACGAGGGCGTGCCGTCCGGTTTGCGCGCATGGATGTGGATCTGCGAGGCGCCCTCGTCGACCGCGCGCCGCGCCTCCGCCGCGTACTCCTCCGGCGTGTAGGGGATCGCCGGGCACTGGTCGCGGTTGGCGATCACGCCGCTGATCGAGCAGCTGATCACCACCGGATCCTCGAAGCGGCTCATACGGGCATCACCCCATGGCGTTTGCGGGGCTTCTCGACGTGCTTGTCACGAGCCATGCGCAGCGCTTTGACGATCGTCGGGCGGGTCTCGCGCGGATCGATGATGTCGTCGATCACGGCGTTGCCGGCGGCGATATAGGGGTCGATCTGCTGGCGGACCGCGTTCAGCATCGCCTCGCGGGTGGCCTCGGGATCCTCCGATGCCTCGATCGCCGAGCGGCCGATGATTTCGACCGCTCCCTCGGCGCCCATCACGGAGATCTCCGCCCCCGGCCAGGCGACGATCAGGTCCGGCTCATAGGCCTTGCCGCACATCACGTAGTAGCCGGCCCCGTAGGCCTTGCGGACGATCACCGTCACCTTCGGCACCGTGGCGCGGCTGACCGCGTAGAGCATCTTCGCCCCGTGGCGAATGATCCCGGCGTGCTCGACCTTCGAGCCGACCATGAAGCCGGGCACGTCCTGAAGGAAGACCAGAGGGATGTTGAAGGCGTCGCAGAGATTGATGAAGCGGGCCGCCTTGTCGGCCGAGTCGTTGTCGAGGATCCCGGCCAGCTGCTTGGGCTGGTTGGCAACGATCCCGACCGGCTGGCCGCCGAAGCGGGCGAAGCAGGTGATCAGCGTCTTGGCGAACTTCGGCTTCAGGTCGAACCACTCGCCGTCGTCGACGATCTCGCGGATCACGTCGTACATGTCGTAGGGCTGGCGCGAGGAGTCGGGGACGATCTCCAGCAGCTTCTCCGACATCCGCTCGTCGAGATCGTCGGTCTCTATAACGGGCGGCTTGTGCTCGCAGTCCTTGGGGAAGTAGGAGAGGTACTTCTTGACGGCCTCGATGCACTCCGCGTCGTCCTTCACCTCGAGGTCCCCCACTCCAGACTTGCGGCAGTGGACCTTGGCTCCGCCGAGCTCCTCCATCGAGATGTCCTCGCCGGTCACCGCTTTGACCAGGTGCGGCCCGGCCAGCGCCATCGCCCCCTGGCCGGAGACCATTGGGACGAAGTCGGCGAGCGCGGGGATGTAGGCGGTGCCCGCCGCGCAGGGGCCCATCATCGCCGCCACCATCGGGATCACGCCCGACATCTCGACCTCCTCGCGGAAGAGGTGACCGGAGCCGGCAAACAGCGACCCCGCTGCCTCCTGGATGCGGGCGCCGGCCGAGTCGAGCAGCCAAACGAACGGCATCCGCTTGGAGAGCGCCATCTCCCGCAGGCGGGTCACCTTGAGCTCGCCAGTCATCCCCATCGAGCCGGCCATCACCGTGAAGTCGTAGGCAGCGACGCAGGTGGGACGGCCGTCGACGTTGCCCCAGCCGGTGATGACGCCATCGGCGGGCGCCTCGACCCCGTCCATCGCCCGCTGGGCGAAGTGCGGGCGGCCGTGGATTCCGAGCTCGACGAAGGTGCCCTCGTCGACCAGCAGGTCGAGCCGCTCGCGCGCGGTCAGCTTGCCGCGGTCGTGCTGTTTGGCGATCTTCTCCTCGCCGCCTCCAAGACGCGCCTTCTCGCGGCGCGCGTGCAGCTGCTCGTTCAGCTCCGCCAGCGGGGCGGTGCCCGGAAGGAGGTTCTTCTCCCCCTGCTCCTGCTCGGTGCTTGCCACTCCTACCTTCCCTTCCACTGCGGGTCGCGCTTCTCGAAGAATGCGGTGACGCCCTCGACGATGTCCTCGGTGCTGAAGGTAAGCGAGAGCTGCGAGCGGAGGAACTCGAGGGCGTCGTCGATCGCCATGTCCTGCTGGCGGTACATCGCGTCGTGGCCGAGTCGCATCAGGACCGGGCTCTTGGAGGCCAGCTTCGTCGCCCACTCGCCGACAGCGGCATCGAACTCAGCGGCCGGAACCACCTTGTTGGCGAGCCCGTACTCGACCGCCTGCTCGGCACTTAGCCGCTCACCCAGCAGCATCATCTCGTTGACCTTCTTGCGCGGGACGTTGCGGTAGATGATCGACATGATCATGTAGGGGAAGGCGCCGACGTTGATCTCCGGCGTGCCGAAGGTCGCCCCTTCTTTGGCAATCACCAGGTCGCAGGAGAGGGCCAGCCCCATCCCCCCTGCCAGCACGTGGCCGTTGGCGGCGCAGAGCGAGGGCTTGCCCAGCCGTGGCATCAGCCGGAAGAACTCGAGGAACAAATCACTCGCGAAATGTTTGGCGACCAAGGGAGCGTCGGCGGCGAAGCCACCGAGGTCGGCGCCGGCGCAGAAGACCTTGTCGCCGGCCCCGGTGAGGACGACAGCACGGACGTCGTCGGAGGCTTTCGCGACCTTCATCGCGTCGACCAGCTCGGTCAGCATCTGACCGGAGAGCATGTTGCGCTTCTCCGGGTTGTTCAGCGTCACCGTGGCGACGCCGTCCGCCACCTTGTAGGCGACCAGCTCATAGCTTCCCTGGCTCATCGAGGCGCAACCATACCGAGTTGCGTTGAAAGTGGGAAGTGCTACTGTCTACTCGCTTTTTCGACCGGGAAACCCAAGCGAGGAGAAAGACCAGTGGCGACCGCGACCAACGGCTCCAGCGTCATCAAGCCCGACCACGCAGCAGGGCGCAAGCACTTCATCTTCAGCCAGGAGCACGAAGACCTGCGCGAGTCGATGCAGTCGTGGGTCAAGAACGAGCTCTGGCCGCACCGCAACGAGTGGGAGGACACCTACTGGCCGACCTCGGCGATGGAACGGGCGGGAGAGCTCGGCTTCCTCGGCCTCTGCTTCCCGGAGGAGTACGGCGGCCAGGGCGGCGACTACTTCTACTCGCTGGTCCGCGCCGAGTGCATGAGCTATTCCGGCTCCGGCGGCACCAACATGGGCTTCGCGGTCCAGAGCGACATGGTCCTCCCCCCGATCCACCTGCTCGGCACCGAGGAGCAGAAGAAGAAGTACCTCGAACCGGGCCTGAAGGGCGAAAAGGTCGGCAGCCTGGGGATCACCGAGCCGGGGGCCGGCTCCGACGTCGCCGGGATCCGCACGACGGCGATCCGCGACGGTGACGAATACGTCATCAACGGCTCCAAGACCTTCATCACCAACGGTCCGCGGGCGGACTTCATCGTCCTCGTCTGCAAGACCGATCCGGACGAGCGCCACGCCGGCATCACCCTGTTCGTCGTCGACCTGCGCGACGAGAACGGCGAGAAGGTCCCCGGCTTCACCGTCTCGGCCGAGCTGGAGAAGATGGGGATGCACGCCTCCGACACCGGCGAGCTCGCCTTCGAAGACGTCCGCGTCCCGGCCGACGCCGTGCTCGGCGAGGTCGGCAAAGGCTTCTACCACATCGCCTGGGAGCTTCAGGGCGAGCGCCTGGTCGCCGCCGCCGGCTCCCACGCCGGCTGTGAACGGATGATCGAGAAGACCCTCGAGTACGCGAAGGAACGCGAAGCCTTCGGCCGCCCGATCGGCAAATTCCAGGCGATCCGCCACAAGTTCGCTGAGATGGCGACCAAAACCGAGGCGGCGAAGCAGTTCACCTACTCGACCGCCTGGCGCTTCGCCAACGGCGAGTACCCGGTGCGGGAGATCACGATGGCCAAGCTCTTCGCCTCGCGCGTCGGCTGCGAGGTCGCCGACGAGTGCATCCAGATCCTCGGCGGCTACGGCTACATGAAGGAGTACGAGATCGAGCGCGCCTACCGCGACGTCCGCCTCAACCGCATCGGCGCCGGCACCGACGAGGTCATGCTCGACGTGATCGGCCGCAGCTACGGGCTGTAGCCGGGTCGGGGCGAGTTTGTCACCCCTGGGGTTACAAACTCGCCCCACGCGAAATGACGATCGTCAAAGACACCGGAGCCCGGGCCACCCTCCCTCCATTCGGCGAGGAGCATGAGGAGCTGCGGGAAACCGTCAGCCGCTTCGTCACCAAGGAGATTGCACCCAACGTCGATGAGTGGGAGGCGGCGCGAGAATTTCCTCGCGAGCTCTACTCACGCTGCGCCGAGCTCGGCTTCCTCGGGCTGAAGTTCCCCGAGGAGTACGGCGGCCAGGGCGGCACCCACCTGCACGACGCGATCTGGGTCGAAGAGCTGGCCCGCTCGGGCGGCTCGGGTGGTGTCGCCGCCGGGCTCAACGCCCACGCCTCGATCGCGATGCCGCCGATCTTCAACTTCGGCACCGAGGAGCAGAAGCAACGCTGGCTGGTGCCGGGCATCGCCGGCGAGAAGATCGGCGCCCTCGGCATCACCGAGCCCGGCGCCGGCTCCGATGTCGCCGGCATCTCCACCAAGGCCGAGCGGGTCGACGGCGGTTACATCGTCAACGGCGCCAAGACCTTCATCACCAACGGCGTCCGCGCCGATTTCCTCGTCTGCGCCTGCAAGACCACCCAGGAGGGCGGGCACGGCGGCATCTCCTTCCTCGTCCTCGAGCGCGAGATGCCTGGCTACGAGGTGGCGCAGAAGCTGGAGAAGATGGGCTGGCACTCCTCCGACACCGGCGAGCTGTCCTTCACCGACGTCGAGGTGCCGGCGGAGAACCTGCTCGGCGAGGAGAACGGCGGCTTCAAGCTGATCATGGCCAACTTCGCCTGGGAGCGGCTGCTGATGGCGATCGGCGCCGTCGGGGCGATGCAGCGCCTGATCGAGGTCACCGTCGCCTACGCGCAGGAGCGCGAAGCGTTCGGCCGCCCGATCGGCAAGTTCCAGGCGATCCGCCACCACGTCGCCGAGATGGCGACCAAGGCGGAAGCCGCCCGCGCCCTCACCTACAACGCCCTGCGCCTCTTCCACGAGGGCCAGGACTGCATTCGCGACGTCAGCATGGCCAAGCTGGTCACCCAGCGCGCCGTGCTCGAGATCGCCGACACCTCACTGCAGATCCACGGCGGCTACGGCTACATGCGCGAGTACGGAATCGAGCGCGCCGTCCGCGACGCCCGCCTCGGCCCAATCGGCGGCGGCACCGACGAGATCATGAAGGAGATCCTCGGCAAGCAGATGGGGCTGTAGGGATTGGCAGTCTCCCGTTGAGTTGAGCAAGCACGGCTCGACGGCCACCGCAAGACACTTTGGGGCGGCACCGACGACGCTGCCCACGTTCTGCTGGACCGCTCAATTAGAGTTGCGCCGATGGCGGAGTCAGAGCCAAGGCAGGCATTCGTGGTGATGCCATTCGACCCGGAGTTTCAGACTGTCTACGACATGCTGATTGCTCCGGCGCTCGAAAAAGTCGGGTACGCGGTAAAGCGGGCCGATAGCGACCTCGACCAGCAGAACGTCCTCAAGGACGTGGTACGCGGAATCGCAAATGCGGACCTGGTTGTCGCGGAGTTGACCTCTCGCAATCCCAATGTTCTTTATGAGCTTGGCGTAAGTCACGCCCTCCGGCGGAATACGGTGCTCATCACGCAATCAATGGACGACATTCCGTTCGATCTGCGAACTTATCGCGTAATTCGCTATTCGACGCTATTCGATGCTGCAAGCAGGCTAGGCGACCAGCTTGAAGCGATAGGAAAGGCGCACCTCGAAGGCAACATTGATTTTGGCAGCCCAGTAGTCGATTTCCTGCCGGAGCAGTCTCCAGGTACTCAAGAGGTCGCTGAGCAAAAACGCTCCGGTGTAACAGCAGCCGATGTATCCGCCGATACCGAGTCCGAAACTAATTCCGATGAAGGCTTTCTCGACGCGATCTTGTCACTTCAATCAGCCGACGGTCAGCTTAAGGAACGGCTGACCGCCATCGCGGATAGTACGGAGCGAGTTGGCGAACAGTTCGCAGCGAAGACGCAAGAAGTCAACGACATCCAGGCAGCTGGCGGCCCAGGCATGGCCGCAACTGCGCATCGGGTCGCAGGCGAACTCGGCAAGGTTCTCGATGTCTACGCCGCAGAGCTCAATGTCGAGGCCCCAGGGCTCGAATCGGAGAGCGAACAGCTCATTAATGCTGGGTTGACGTTCACCGCCTGGCTTGCAGACCAAGATGAAATCGATATCGCGCAGGCGGTCTCAAACCGAGATTCGCTCGCAGAACTTGGGGCGGCCACGAGAGAGGGCTTAAAAGCGATCGGCGGCTTTCGCGATCTATTGATTCAACTCAGCGGAATCAGTCGAGATATGGCTCGCGGCACTGGGCGCGCCATCACTGCACTTGATTGCATTATCGGCGCGCTGGAGCAGGTAGAAGCGTTTACCGAGAAGTCCGTTGATCTCCTCGACGAGCGAATCCCGCACAATAAGCCAACTCTGGACGAGGACGAGTCAGCTACTCAGGATGAGGAGGAGGCCGCCTGACATCGTCCGGCAGATCAGGACCAGCCACGATCGTGGTTGTTCCCTAGGCCCTATTCTCGAAGGGACCCGATCGCGGGAATCCGTATCCCCTAAACCGCGCGCGAGTCCTTTGTTCGCAGATGGGGCTTTAAGCCCCGTCGATCAGCGTCTGGGGCCGGCCTCGCAGGTGTGGGAGTAGCCCCAGCCGGGGCCGCCGTCGCAGTAGTCGTGGCCCTCGCCGCCATAGAGCTGGTCGGGATCGCCCTCGCCGTAGAGACGGTCGTTGCCGCCTTCGCCGTGGCAGCCGTCCTGGCCCGCGCCCATGATGCAGATGTCGTCACCGGGACCCCCCCAGCAGCCGTCGCTGCCGGTGCCGTGTTTGCAGTAGTCGTCGCCACCGCCACCGACGCAGTCGCTGTTGCGGGAGCCGGTGATGCAGATGTCATCGCCCCCGTTGCCGATGCAGCGGTTCCGCATCGACCCTTCCGGATAGCAAATGTCCTTCTCGGCGTTGCCGATGAATTTGTCCTCGCCGGAGCCGAGGTGGACGGTCAGGGGGAAGGGCATGCGATCGAGGACTTCGACCATGTCGCCGTTCGGCCCCGTGTTGATTTCGATCGCGGTCGCATCCCCAGTCGGGCAGACCGCTCCGTGGTGACCGTTGGTGAAGCGGCAGCCCTGCGGCTGCGCGTTGGCCATGATCCCGTCGACGACGATGTTGGAGCCGCTCGTGCTCAGCTTCAGGTAGGAGCCGGAAGCGGCGCCGTGGATGACGATCCGCTCGGAGGTGGAGGCCGCGCCTGGAATTACGAGAAGGGCTAGCGCAGCTACGGCGGCGATGAGGAGCTTGTGAGTTTTGTGAGCTCGGCGCAAATTCATCGGGCATGCTAGAGATCGAGAGCGTCGGGCACCTAAAGGACGATTAAAAATCTCGATCCAGTCCCGAACTCTGCAGGTCAAACCGGATGTATCGGCAGAGATCACGCCTGGGCTTAGGATTTGGACGGATGATCTACCTGCTCCGGCACGCCCAGGCCGAAGACGGCAACGGAGATGACGCGGCCCGCCGGCTGACCGCGAAGGGGAGGCGCCAGGCGCAAGCCGCCGGCCGTGCGCTGTCGGCGCTTGGAGAAGAGATCGAGGCCTGTCTGACCAGCCCCAAGCTGCGAGCGGCGGAAACGGCACAGCTCGCCTGCGAGGCACTCGGGATCACGCCCGAGACCGCCAGCGAGCTGGGCAGCGGTGGTTTCGACGCCCTCGCGCTGGCGAGCGGCCGTGGCAATGTGCTTCTGGTCGGCCACCAACCCGACTTCTCCTTCGAGGTCGCTCGGCTGACCGGCGCCAAGATCAAGCTGCGCAAGGGAGGCCTGGCTATCGTCGACCGCTCGACCCTGATCGCCCTGCTGAGGCCCGGCGACCTGGCCGCGATCGGCCGCTAAGTTCCCCAGACCAACGAGCAGAGGAGGCACCGATGCTGTCCTGGCTGGCCAAGAAGATGATCTCCCGCAACATGGCGCGAGCCAGCGCCGGGGACATAGGGCCGACGCTGAAAATGGACGCCGAGGACGTGCGGTTCCGCTTCCCCGGCGACAGCTCCTGGGCGACCGATCTGCAGGGGAAGGCGCAGCTGGAGCAGTGGCTGCAGCGCTTCGCCGACACCGGGCTCCAGATCAGCCCCGACGAGGTGATCCTCAAGGGCTTCCCTTGGCGACAGACGATCTGCATCCGCGGCACCGACCACCTCGACACGGCCGAGGGCGAGCGGGTCTACGAGAACCGCTACGTCATCTGGGGCCACATCTCCTGGGGGTTGCTGCGGGACTATGAGGTCTACGAGGACACGCAGAAAAGCAAGGCGCTCGACGACTACCTGGAGCGGGTCGGCAAGCTCTGAGACGGGACTGGACTGGCCTCCGACCCGCGTCTAAGATCGAGTCTCGGCCCCCGGTCGGGCTTCCGACCGGGAAAGCCAGACGAGAGGAGAGCCAGATGCTTTGCGCACTGACCGTTCGCAAGCTCAAACCGGGCGCGATGGAGGATTTCAAACAGGCCTTCGTCCCCCCGGACGACATGGAGCCGCCCCCGGGCTGGAAACGCTTCGTCGCCCTGCGCGGCGTCGAGGACGAGAACGAAGTCATCACCTTTGGCTTCTTCGACGGCACCCTGGAGGAAATGCGCGGCAACCAAGAGGACAACGAATACGACCAGCGGCGTGCCGCCGCCGAGCAGTTCGTCGAGTCGGTCGGCACCGACGGGGTCTTCGAGGTGGTCGAGGAACGCTCGATGGGATGAACCGCTAAGGGATGAACCGCTAAGCCAGCAGGGTGATGACACCCCGCACGACGAGCAGGACGCCGACGGTGGCGGCGAGGATCACGCCCGCGCGGCGGCCGTTGCGACCGAGCCAGGCGCGGAAGCGCGTCACCCGATCCTGAGTCTTCTCCGGCGCGAACGCATAGCCAAGCAGCGGCACCTCCAGCAGCAGCTGCTGGATCAGGCAGAAGCCGACCACCAGGAGCACGGTCGGCGCCACGCCGGCGTCCAGATCCGCCATCCGATCGAGCGCGGTCAGGTAGGAGACCCCGGGGAGCGTGAGCACGACAGCGACCGCAAAGGTGACCCGGGCCGAGCCCTTCGACAGCATCCGCTCCGGCCAAGATTCCTTCGCTTCCTCGGCCGCCTCCTCCGCTTGCTTCTTTTTCTGGCGACGCTGCAGCGGACCTTCGCGACCGGTCCCAAGAACGAACGCCACGAGCAGAGCCAGCAGGCCGACGACGATGTCCTCCCCCGGCCCGAGCGTGTTCTTCGCGGTGCTGACGCTCGCGGATCCGTTCAGCGAGAAGACGATAAGCAGGCCCAGCGTGATGCTCGTCGTGTAGGCGCCGAGCAGATAGCCGAGCATCAGCTTCTTCGGGTTCGGCAGCAGCATCATCACCGTCACCGCCGCCAGCAGCGTCGGCGTGAACATCGCGACCAGCGAGAGCAGAAAAATGCTGGCCAGGTCGCTCACGGCGGCCATTCTTACTGGAACAATGGGCCTATGAAGCAGCGGGTCAGCCTGATCACCCTCGGCGTCTCCGACCTCGAGCGAGCCCGGGCCTTCTACGAAGCACTTGGCTGGACGACCGGCGCCGAGCCCGGCGACGACGTCGCCTTCTTCCAGGCTGGCGACATGGTCCTCGCGTTGTGGGACCGGGCGAAGCTGGCCGAGGACAGTTGCGTCGAGGACTCACCCGGCTGGGGTGGCGTGACCCTGGCCCTCAACCTCGGCTCACCGGCCGAGGTTGACGAGACGATCGAGCAGGCGCGCGCAGCCGGAGCGACGATCGGCCGCGAGCCCGCCGAGAGCTTCTGGGGCGGCTACAGCGGCGTCTTTCTCGATCCTGACGGCCATCCCTGGGAGATCGCCCACAACCCGCACTGGCGCCTGACCGACGATGGCGGCGTCAGGCTCGCCTGAGCCCAGCCTCGTCTAGGACTCCCCTGGCTCGAGAACGTCCATCCGCACGATCAGGTCGTCGGCGAGTCGATAGCGGTGCGTCACGGTGGTGTCGGCGAGCAGCTCGCCGGTCTCGGCGTCGTGGACGACCTGATGGACAGAGACGGCGATCGCGCCGTCGGGCTCCTCGACGAAGTCGACCGGCTCGACAGCGCTGGAGATCGCCTCGAACTGCCGGGTCCAATAGGCGGAAACAGCCTCCCGCCCGACCACCCGGCCGCCCTCCCAGGCATTCGGCCAGTCGACCTGAGGGTGCATCAAAACGACCGCCGCCTCGACGTCGCGGGTATTGAAGGCCCGGTAAGCCGCTCGCAGGGTCTCTTCCGCGCTTGGCACCGATCGAGCCTATCCCCCTCAGGCGGGTAGGTCGTCGGGGAGGAGCCGGAACGGTCGCCCCCCGGGCCCGCGCATGGCGCGAAAATGCCTGTGGTCGAAGCTGAGGACGTCGGCGGTCGCGTGCCTCTCCGCGAGAACGACGATCGAAGCGTCGGCAAGGCCGACTCGCAGGTCCTCGTACTGCCTCATCACCGCCGCAGCGGCCTCGACCTCCGTGCGGCCGAACTCCGCCAGCTCGTAGGCACCCTCCACAACCTCCATCAGCAATGCGAGCTGCTCGGCTTGGCCATGCCTGCTGCCGAGCATGTAGTCGAGCTCGGCGAGAACGAATGGCGAGAGTAGAAAAGGGCCGTCGAGCTCGGAGACGACGCGGAGTACGTCTGCGTGCCGCAGCGCGGTCGAGCTGGCAAGTTGCAGCACCGCGCTGGTGTCGGCGAGGATCACGACTCGCCGAATCCGTCAAGAGCCTCGTCGACCCGCATCGGATCGTCGAGAACGGGGTCGCCGAGGGCGAAGAGAGCGCTGGGCTTCCGCATCCTGGGGCGATGCGCGTCGAGGACATGGTCGACGCCCTCGCGGATCAGGTCCGACTCGGTCCGGGTGGTCCGCGCCGAGACGACCTCGAGCTGCTGCTTTTGAACGTCGGTGAGATAGATCGTCGTTCGCTTCACGCCATATATCGTGCCATACGCTAGGGACGCCTCCACGGTTGGTTAAGGCCGGGGCGCTGAAAGCTCTCCCCCCTGATCGAAAAACTGGCCGGCTGACCAGGATTACGCCGATCCCTGTAGCCTCCGGCGCCGACTTCACGAACCAAAAGGAGACGCAATCTGATGGGACTTCTCGATGGGAAAGCGGCGATCGTCACCGGATCGGCGCGGGGGATCGGGCGGGCGACCGCGGAGCTGTTCGTAGCCGAGGGCGCCAAGGTCTTGATCAACGACCTCGACGCCGACGTCGCCGAGCAGACGGCTAGTGAGATCAACGGCGAGACCGCTGTCTACGCGGGCGATCTGACCAAGGAGGGCGCCGCCGACGAGCTCGTCGCCGCCGCCGTCGATGCCTTCAGCGCCGTCGACATCGCCGTAAACAACGCCGGCTACACCTGGGACGGTGTCGCCCACCGGATGAGCGACGAGCAGTTTCAGGCGATGCTCGACATCCACACCGTCGTCCCGTTCCGCGTGGCGCGGGCGCTGGCCCCCCACTGGCGCGAGGCTGCCAAGGCCGAGCGCGGCGAAGACAAAGAGGTCTTTCGCAAGCTGATCAACGTCTCCTCGACCTCCGGCACGATGGGCAACGCCGGCCAGGTCAACTACTCGGCGGCGAAGATGGGCGTGGTTGGGCTGACCAAAACCCTCGCCAAGGAGTGGGGCCAGTTCAAAATCAACGTCAACGCGGTCGCCTTCGGCTTCGTCGACACCCGCCTCACGGCCGCCAAGGAGGAGGGTGGCGAGATGACCTCCCCGACCGGCGAGAAGATCGAGCTCGGCATCCCCGAGCAGATGCGGGCGATGGCCTCGGCGATCATCCCGGTCGGCCGCCCGGCCACTCCCACCGAGGCCTCCGGCCCGGTCCTGTTCCTCGCCTCACCCCTTGCCAACTACGTGCACGGCCAGGTCCTCAATGTGACCGGCGGCATGTTCGGCGGGATGTACACCTGAGATGAGCTCGGAAGCGGCAGGAGGCAGGCGGACGCCCCGTTACCTCGACGTAGCGGACAAGATCTGGCCTGCCACCCGCCGCTTCATGGGCGCCCACGCGTTCCTCTACCAGCGAACGGGCGGGCGCATCGGCCACACGATTCCCGGCGTGCCGGGCAAGATGCTGCTGCTCGATCACGTCGGCGCCAAGAGCGGCACCAAGCGAACCTCCCCCCTGCTCTATGTAAGGGACGGCGAGGACATCGTCATCGTCGCCTCCAAAGGCGGCTTCCCCAAGCACCCGGCCTGGTACCACAACCTGCTGGCCAATCCCGACACCACGGTGCAGATCGGCTCCAAGCAGCTGCCGGTCCACGCTCGAGTCGCCAAACCGGAAGAGCGCGACCGACTCTGGGAGATGGCGGTCAAGGCCTATCACGGCTACGAGAACTACGCGATCCGCAGCAAAGGCCGCGAGATCCCGCTGGTCGTGCTCGAGCCGCGCAACTGACGGCCGATGGGCCGATAAGTTG
>DASSFS010000006.1:0-18874 GCA_035694165.1 Solirubrobacterales bacterium
TGAAGTCGAAGAAGAGGACGAAGAGCAGCAGGTCCTGAGCCAGGAACGAGCCCAGCGTCGCCGTCTCGGCGACCAGCATCAGGAAGAAGAAGAGCTGCGGTCGGTCCTGCTCACGGAAGGCGGCGAAGGCGATGCCGCCGAGCCAGAGCAGCGCCGTCAACACGATCAGGAAGAGGTTGAGGCCGTCGATCCCGAGGCTGTAGTCGACGCCCAGCCCGGAGATCCAGGCGACGTCGACGGTGTGCTGCAGGCCGGAGCTGCCACTGTCGAAGTCGAGGACCATCGCGACCGCGATCCCGAGGGTCACGAGGGCCCCCAGCGTCGCCCACCAGCCAGTGGCCCGCTTCGGCAGGAAGAGGCCGACGATGCCGAAGGCCAGCGGTGCCCATAGCAGCGCGTTGATCATGAGCTGCTCAAGAGGAAGTAGAGGGCGAGCCCGGCGAAGCCGGCGACCAGCAGCAGCGCATAGCTGCGGACGAAGCCGTTTTGGACGGCGCGGACGACGCCGCTGGTGGCGCGCACCGTCCCCTCGGTGCCGCTGACGAGGCCGTCGACCACGAAGCGCTCGAAGACCCGGTTGGCGAAGCGCCCGATCGCCAGCGCCGGCCGCACGACGAGGAAGTCGATCAGCTCGTCGAAGTACCACTTGTTGACGAACAGCGTGTAGAGCGGGCGCAGGCGCTGGATCAGGATCGCCGGGGTCGCCGGCTGGGCGACGTAGAAGAAGTAGGCGATGAAGATGCCGAGGACCGAGAGGACGGCGCCGACCCCCAGGCCCTCCCAGTCGGCGGTCACGGTCGGGTGGATCGCCGCCAGCGGCGAGTCGTGGAAGACCGGCTCGAGGAAGGCGCCGATGACGTCGTCGACGCCCGGGATCTGGACCAGGCCGCCGACCAGGGCGAGGAAGGCGAGCACCCCCATCGCCGCCTTCATCGGCCACGACTGCTCGGCGATGTGATGTTCGGAGCCCGGGAAACCGACGTCGGTGTCCTCGAGCTCACCGCTCGCCGGGTTGCGCGGCTCCTCGTGGACGACGTGCCCGGTGTCGATCAGGTGCTGTGCCTCCTTGCACGGCGCTCCCGGGAGGACACGGAAGATCAGCCGGAAGGTGTAGACGGCGGTCAGCAGCGCCCCGGCGTAGCCGAGCACGGTGAAGATCAGGTACATGCCGCCGCGCGCCTCGGCGTAGGCGAGGATCTCGTCCTTGGAGAAGAAGCCCGAGGTGCCCGGGAAGGCCGCCAGCGCCAGGGCGCCGCAGAGCATCGTGATCGAGGTGAAGCGCATCGCCTTGCCGAAGCCCGACATTTCGTCGATGTTCTGGCGGTTCGCCATCGCGGCGATGATCGAGCCGGCCGCCATGAACAGCAGCGCCTTGAAGAAGGCGTGGGTCATCAGGTGGAAGAGCCCGGCGCTGTAGGCGCCGATCGAGACGCCCATGATCATGTAGCCGATCTGGCTCATCGTCGAGTAGGCGATCGCCCGCTTCAGGTCGGTCATGACCAGGGCGATCGTGCCGGCGACGAGGAGGGTGGCGAGGCCGACGAAAGCAGCGATGTCGGCGGCGGTCGGGGCGAGGACGAAGAAGGTGTGGGTGCGGGCGATCAGGTAGACACCGGCGGTGACCATGGTCGCCGCGTGGATCAGCGAGGAGACCGGCGTCGGGCCCTCCATCGCGTCCGGCAGCCAGGTATGGAACGGGAGCTGCGCCGACTTGGCGAAGGCGCCGACCAGGAGCAGCAGGCAGATCGCGGTGATCGACCACTCGTTGGTCTGGAATACCTCGGGGGCTTTCTCGAAGGCCGGCCCGAAGTCGAAGGTCCCGAGTTCGCGGAAGATCAGGAAGGTGGCGAGGACGAGGCCGATGTCGCCGACGACGTTGATCACGAACGCCTTCATCCCCGCCTTGGTCGCGGTCGTGCGCCGGTACCAGAAGCTGATCAACGCGTAGGAGGCGAAGCCGACGAAGGCCCAGCCGACGATCAGGAGCACGAAGTTGCCGGCGAGGACCAGCAGCAGCATCGAGAAGACGAAGAAGTTGAGGTAGCTGAAGAAGCGGTGATAGCCCTCGTCGGACTGCATGTAGCCGTAGGAGTAGAGGTGGATCAGGGTCGAGACGCCGGTAACGACGAGGACCATGAAGACCGAGAGTGGGTCGACGAAGATGCCGAGCTTGATGTCGAGCCCTTCGGCGCTGGCGTAGTCCCAGAGCGAGGAGGCGTGGTGGCGTGCCTCCGGGTCTTCGCCGAGCAGGCTGAGCAGAGCGCCGATGCCGCAGGCGAAGGCGAGCCCGATCACGACCGTGCCGATGATCCCGGCGACCTTCGCCGGCAGGACCTTGAACCCGAGCGCGATGAAGATCGAGCCGAGCAGCGGCAGGAGCAGGACCAGCCAGGCCCAGCTGGTGGCGCTCATCCGCGCAGCTCCCGCAGGTCGTCGACATTGAGCGGCAGCTTGCGGCGGAAGAGGGCGACGATCAGGCCGAGGCCGACGACCACCTCACAGGCGGCGATCACCATCACGACGATCGCGAAGACCTGTCCCTCCTGGTTGCCGACCATGCGGCTGAAGGCGACCAGCGCCAGGTTGCCGGCGTTCAGCATCAGCTCCAGGCAGAGCAGGATCACCATCGGGCTGCGGCGGACGAGGATGCCGACGGCGCCGGTGGTGAAGAGCAGCGCCGAGAGGACGATGTACCACTCGATGTTCACGCCGTCTCCTCGCGTTTGCGCCCGGCCAGCACGACCGCTCCGACCGCCGCCAGCAGCAGCAGGATCGAGGAGGCCTCGAAGGGCAGCAGGAACTTTTCCAGCAGCAGGCGACCGATCGCGGCCGGGTCGCCGAAGCCTGGCTGGACGTCCGGCCCGTGGGTGCCGAGCGCGAGCAGGGCAGAGGAGAGGACTGCGACCGAGAGCTCGATGAAGAGGGCGATCCCTAGTAGCGGCGCCAGGAAGCGCTGACCCGGGATCGGCTCCCAGGCCGACTCGCCACCGCCGCCGACATAGGAGACGACGAAGACGTAGAGGACCATTACCGCGCCGGCGTAGACGACCACCTGGGCGGCAGCGACGAAGGCAGCGGTCAGCAGCAGGAACAGCACCGCCAGGGCAAAGAGGTGGACGATCAGCGCCAGCACGCTGTAGAACGGGTTGCGCATCGCGATCACGCCGATCGCACCGCCGAGCGCGCCGATCGCGGCGAGGAAGAAGAGCACCGCTTCCATCTATTCCCCCTCGCTTTTCAGCGGGGTGCGCTCGATCGACTCGGCCAGCAGCATCTCCTTGGTGAAGATCAGGTTCTGGCGGTCGTAGTCGGCCATCTCGTAGTCGTGGCCCATCGTGATCGCGTCGAAGGGGCAGGCGATCTCGCAGTAGCCGCAGAAGATGCAGCGCGAGAGGTTGATCTCATAGACGGCGGCATAGCGCTCACCAGCCGAGACGCGGTCGCCGGGGATGTTCTCCGCCGCGACGACGCGGATGCAGTCTGCCGGGCAGGCGGCGGCGCAGAGCGAGCAGCCGACGCATTTCTCCAGCCCCGTGTCCTCGAACTTGTGCAGCTTGTGGCGGCCGCGGAAGCGCGGGTAGACCGGCGTCTTCTCCTCCGGGTACTCGATCGTCATCGGCCCCTCGATCAGCCGCGCCATCGTCGTCTTCAGGCCCCGCAGGGTCTCGCCGAAGGCGCGGTAGGCGCCACCCATGCCGCCGGGCTCGGGCCCGCGCTGGACCGCGATCACCTCTATCGAGTCGAGGTAGGGGGCGGACTTCGGGTCGAAGCCGTTGCCCTCGTTCTTGGCGCTCACGTCACCACCACCAGGATCGCGGTGACGAGGACGTTCAGCGTCGCCAGCGGCAGCAGCACTTTCCAGCCGAGGGTCATCAGCTGGTCATATCGCAGCCGCGGCAGCGTTGCCCGCACCCAGATGAAGACCAGGACCAGGCCGAGCATCTTCGCCAGCATCCAGATCGGGTCGAGGAAGCTGGGGCCGGGACCCATCCAGCCGCCGAGGAACATCGCCGCCGCGATCCCGGAGACGACCAGGATCTCCATGTATTCGACCAGCAGGAAGGAGCCGAAGCGCATGCCGCCGTACTCGGTCATGAATCCCTGGACCAGCTCGGCGTCGGCCTCGGGCATGTCGAAGGGGGTCCGGTTGGTCTCGGCGAAGCCGGCGAGCATGAAGATCAGGAAGCCGACGAACTGGGGGACGATGAACCAGACGTCGCCCTGGGCGTGGACGGCGTCGACCAGCGAGAGCGAGCCGGCCATCATGATCACGCCGAGCAGAGCCAGCCCCATCGAGACCTCGTAGGAGATCAGCTGCGCGGCCGAGCGCATGGCGCCGAGCAGGCTGTATTTCGAGCCCGAGGCCCAGCCGCCCAGGACCAGGCCGTAGAAAGCGATCGAGCCGACGGCGAAGAAGTAGAGGATGCCGATCGGGACGTCGATCCCGTAGAGGCCGACGCCGTCCTGGACGTCGCCCCAGGGGATGATCGCCAGCGCCAGGACGCCGGAGAGAACCGGCAGCAGGGGCCCGAGGATGAACAGGGTCGAGACCGCGTTCGCCGGCCGGAAGGACTCCTTGGAGATCAGCTTGCCGACGTCGGCGAGCGGCTGCAGGATGCCGAAGGGGCCGACGCGGTTCGGGCCGTAGCGGTGCTGGAAGCGGCCGATCAGCTTCCGCTCGACCACCGTCAGCACCGGCAGGATCCCGAAGATCACGGCGAAGATCACCAGCGACTTGACGACCATGATCCAGGTCGCTTCGACGAACGTCGTGTCTGCGATCGGCAGCATTAGGCGTGGGTCTCACTGAGCTTCGTGATCTCAACTCGCACCGGCCCACCGTTCAGCAAGCCATTCGCGTTGCCCTCGCTGGTTCCCTCGGCCAGGAACACGACACCTTCACTCACCCGCTCCTTGATCTGCACCTCGGCCTCGATACTCGTGCCGTTCTGGCCGACCAGGACCTTCTCCCCTTGCTTCAGGCCGAGGCGCTCGGCGTCGGCGGGAGACATCTCGACTCGCTGCGTTGGCTGCAGGAACTTCAGCGGCGGGTTCAACTCAGTAATCGGACCTGCCCACAGATCGCGGTAGGTCCCAAGAGCGAAGGACGCCCCGAGCGCCGGTGCCCCCTCCTCACTCGGTACCTCGTCGAAGGAGGGTGGAACGGCTGGCGCCGCGGGCGAACTCTGCTCCTCCTCCGCAAAACGTTCGGAGGGGGCACCGGCGCTCGGGGCGGGACTCGGCAGGGATGAGGCGGAGGGGGTGTCCTGCCAGCGGATGCCCTTGCCTCCGATGGATGCGTCGGTGACATCGGCGTAGAAGGGGACCTCCTGACGGAGGGCGGCAAAGGCGGTGGGTTGGGAATTGATTCCGGTGTTATGACCGAGGGCTGCGGAGAGCTCCGAGAGGACCTGGAAGTTCGGGCGGATGTCGCCGGGACGGGACGCACTTGGGCGGACGCGCTGTAGGCGGCCGTCGGGGTGGGTGACCGTTCCGTCTTTCTCGGCGTGGGTCTCCAGGGGGAAGACGACGTCGGCCTTAGCCGTGGTCGCGTTCTCGAACATGGAGAAGACGACGAGGTGTTTGCAGGCGGTCAGAGCCGCGTCCCAGGCCGGCGTATCCGGGAAGTCGCGGATGGGGTCGACGCCGAATAGGAGGAGTGACTCGATCTCGCCGGACTCGAGGGCGGCGCGAATCTCCTCGGTCGACTTTCCGTCGAGCTGCGCTTTTTGGTCCTCCTGGGACCCAAAAGCTAGGTTCGGCTCGCTGAGGCCGGGGCCGGCGTCGGGGAGGCAGCCGGCCTCGCGCAGGCCGCGGGCGTTGGTCGTGTCGGGGATTTCGAGCAGGCCACTGCCGTCGGTGGACTCGATGCTGAGGGCGGCGGCGAGGTCGAGCAGGGCGGGAGTCGCGCCGTCGCGGGCGATGCGCTCGCCCCAGATGACGACGACCTTGCCGGCGTCCCGCAGAGACTCGGCCAGCGGCGCGGCGACGTTCTCGGAGCCACCCACGGCCGCCGCCAGCTCGGAGAGGAAGTGAGCGGCCTCGCCGGGGGCGTAGCGGGCGATTGCCTCGGCGCCGCCGTCGAGCGCGGTCGGGCGCTCGGTCGCGAGCGCCAGCCGGGCGCCGTTGCGGCGGATCGCCTTGCGGATTCGCAGGTCGAGGATCGGCGAGCTGTGCAGCGGGTCGGTGCCGAGGACGAGGATCACCTCGGCATCGTCGATCTCGCGCACCTTGGCCGAGAGGCTCGGCTGGGCGAGGCGGACGATCTCCTCACGCCGGGCGCCGCGCGAGGGCCTCGAGTCGATGTGCGGCGAGCCGAGCGCCCCGCGCAGCAGGCGCTGGACCAGGTAGCCCTCCTCGTTGGAGGCGTCGCCGACGATCGCCGCCACCTTGCCGCCGGCGGCGCTGAGGCCCGCGGCCGCTTTCGCGATCGCCGTCTCCCAGTCGCTGGCGCCGCCGCGCAGCCGCGGCCCGGCGACCCGCTGCTCAGCGCCGAACATCTCGAAGCCGTAGCGGCCGCGGTCGCAGAGCCAGCCGTCGTCGACCTCATGGTTGTCGCGGGTGATCACCCGTTTCACCTGCTCGTCGCGGACCGTGAAGCTGACGTTGCACTGGCTCGGGCAGAGCGTGCAGACCGAGCCCGCCTGCTCGATATCCCAGGGCCGGGCGCGGAAGCGGTAGGTGTAGTTGGTCAGCGCCCCGACCGGGCAGATGTCGGTGATGTTGCCGTGGAAGGGGGCGACGTATGGGCGCTCGTCGAAGGTGCCGATGAAGCTGCGGTCGCCACGCTCCAGCACCTGCAGCTGCTCGTCCTCGGCAATCTCCTGGCTGAAGCGGACGCAGCGGTAACAGAGGATGCAGCGCTCGCGATCGATCGCGACCAGCGGCGAGAGTTCGATCGGCTTCTCGAAGTGGCGCTTTTCGTCGATTACCCGGCTTTGCCCGGGGCCCCAGCCCTGGGTGATGTCCTGCAGCGGGCACTCGCCGCCTTTGTCGCAGACGGGGCAGTCGAGCGGGTGGTTGACGAGCAGGAACTCGACCACCGCGCTCTGCGCGTGCTTGACCTGGTCGGTGCGGGTATGGACGACCATCCCGTCGCGGACCGGGGTCGAGCAGGAGGTCTGCAGCTTCGGGATCCCCTCGATCTCGACCAGGCACATGCGGCAGGCGCCGACCGGGGCGCCGAGTTTCGGTTCGTAACAGAAGACCGGGATCTCGACGTCGCCCTCGCGGGCGGCGTCGTGGAGCATCTCGCCCTCGGTCGCAGCGATCTCGCGGCCGTCGACGACGATCGTCACCTCTTTGCCGCTCATCCGGCCGTCCCCACCGTGAGGATCGAGCCCTGCACAGCCGCGTAGGGATCGGCCGCTTCGTCGATCACCTGCTCGAACTCGTCGCGGAATTTGCGCACCATCGAGCTCACCGGCATCGCCATCGAGTCGCCGAGGACGCAGAGGCAGTGGCCGGTGATGTTGTCCTGGACCGAATCGATGATGTCGAGGTCCATCGGCGTCGCCTCGCCGCGCACCACCCGCTCCAGCATCTTCACCGTCCAGTTCGTGCCCTCGCGGCAGGGAGCGCACTTGCCGCAGGACTCGTGGTGGTAGAAGCGCGCCGTGCGCAGCGCCATATGCGGGATCGAGACCCGGTCGTCGGCGACGATGATCGAGCCGGAGCCGAGCATCGAGCCCGCTTCCGCCATCGCCTCGAAGCTGTAGGGGAGGTCCATCCCCTCCTCGGCGGTCAGCACCGGAGAGGAGGAGCCGCCGGGGTAGAAGGCCTTGATCTCGCAGCCGGGCAAAGGTCCGCCGGCGAGGCCGTAGATCAGATCCCGGGTCGGAATCCCGAGCTCGACCTCGTAGTTGCCGGGCCGGCGCACGCCGCCGGAGATCGAGACCACCTTGGTGCCCGGCGACTGGTCGGTGCCGAAGCTCTTGAACCAGTCGACGCCGTGGGCGAGGATCCGCGCCACGTTGGAGAGCGTCTCGACGTTGTTGATCAGCGTCGGCCCGCCGTAGAGGCCCTGCACCGCCGGGAACGGCGGCTTCAGGCGCGGGTTGCCGCGCTTGCCTTCGAGCGCGTCGAGCAGCGCCGTCTCCTCGCCGCAGATGTAGGCGCCGGCGCCGCGGTGGACGACCAGCTCGAGGTCGCGGTGGCAGCCGAGGATGTTCTCCCCGAGGTAACCAGCCTCATACGCTTCGGCCACGGCCTGGTCGAGGATGTCCGCCTGCAGGTCGTACTCGCCGCGGATGAAGATGAAGGCGTGGCCGGCGTCGGCCGCCAGCGCCGCGATCGCGATCCCCTCGATCAGCTGGTGGGGGTTGCGCTGCATCAGCTCGCGATCCTTGAAGGCGCCCGGCTCGGACTCATCGGCGTTGCAGCAGAGGTACTTGTCCATTTTCCCGCGGGGCAGGAAGGAGGCCTTTTTGCCCATCGAGAAGCCGGCGCCGCCGCGGCCCCTCAGGCCCGAGTCTTCGAGGTCTTTCAGGACCTCATCCTGCTCCATCTCGCGGTAGGCCTTCTCCAGGGTCGCGTAGCCGCCGTAGCCCTTGTACCCAGCCATCGTCCGCAGCGCCGGGTCCTCGGCGTGCTCGAGCAGGACGCGGGTCTCCAGCTCGTGCGGCATCAGCTCTCGCCTTCGGTCGCGTTCGCTTCAGGTGCTGGCACGTCCCCGGCCAGCGGCCGCTGCTCCAGCGCCTTCGCCGGCAGCACGTCCTCGCCGGCCTTCAGCTGCGCGATCGCGACGCCCGCCTCGGCGGCTTCCAGCGGCCCGTAGTAGCGCTGGGCGATTGCCGCCATCGGCGCGATGTCGCAGCCGCCGAGGCACTCGAAACCGGTGACGAAGAAGTCGTCCTCGCCCTCGGTCGCCGCTTTGAAGGCATCGAGCAGCTCATCGCCCCCGCGCATCCAGCAGCTGATGTTGGTGCAGACCTCGATCCGGTGGGTCCCGACCGGCTCGGTGTGCAGGAGGTCGTAGAAGGTCGCGACCGACTCCAGATAGGCGGGGGTGCACTGCATCACCGCGCCGGCCTGGCGGATCCCCTCGGGCGAGCACCAGCCGTAGCGCTCCTGCACCGCCCAGAGGGCCGGGATCGAGGCCGAGCGGTGGTCGGGGTAGCGCGACATCAGCGTCTCGATCCGCTCCCGCAGCTCCGGCGGGCAGTCGACTTCGTGCAGCTCCGGGACCTGCTCCTCGCGGCGGCCGGGGACGCGTCCCTCGGTGACGGCGCGGTCGACCGGCAGCTTGGCGTCGCCGTTCTGGCTCACCGGTCCACCCCGCCGAGGATCGGGTCGAGCATCCCGAGGCTGCAGATCATGTCGGCGACGTAGCTGTCGAGCGCCATCTCGCGGAAGGCCTGCAGGTTGACGAAGGAGGGGTCGCGGAAGTGGACCCGCGCCGGCTTCGAGGAGCCGTCGGCGAGGACGAAGCAGCCGAGCTCTCCGCGCGGCCCCTCGATCCCGTAGTAGACCTCGCCGGGGCCGACCCGGTAGCCCTCGGTGACGAGCTTGAAGTGATGGATCAGCGACTCCATCGAGGTCGAGAGCTCCGAGCGCGGCGGCAGCACGTACTTGCGGTCCTCGGCGATGAACGGCCCCTCGGGGAGGGCGTCGAGGCACTGGCCGACGATCCGCGCCGACTCGACCATCTCCGCCACCCGCACCCGGTAGCGGTCGTAGTTGTCGCCGACCGTCCCGACCGGGATCTTGAAGTCCAGCTTCGGGTAGGCGAGCGTCGGGAAGGCTTTGCGCAGATCCCAGGGCTCGCCGGCGGCGCGCAGCAGCGGCCCGGTCACGCCCAGCTCCAGCAACCGCTCGCGGGAGACGATCCCGACCCCTTTGGTCCGCTGCAGGAAGACCTCGTTGCGGTCCAGCAGCGCTTCGTACTGGCCGACCCGGATCGGCATTTCCTCGACGAAGGAGCGGCACTTCTGCTCGAAACCGAGCGGGATGTCCTCGATCACGCCGCCGACCTGGAAGTAACGGGTGTGCATCCGCTGTCCGGTCGCCATCTCGAACAGGTCGAGGATCTTGTCGCGCTCGCGGAAGCAGTACCAGAGCATCGAGATCGCGCCGAGGTCGAGCGCCGTCGTCCCCAGCCAGACCAGGTGCGAGTGGATCCGGTTGAGCTCGAGGAAGATCGTCCGCAGGTACTTGGCCCGCGGCGGGATTTCGAGGTCGACCAGCCGCTCGACCGCGCCGCAGAAGGCCTCCATCTGGAAGAAGTAGGAGACGTAGTCCATCCGCTCGACGAAGGGGATGACCTTCCAGTAGCTCTTGTCCTCGCAGGACTTTTCGATCCCGGTGTGGACGTAGCCAATCACCGGCTTCAGCTCGCGCACGACCTCGCCTTCGAGGTCGACGATCAGCCGCAGCACGCCGTGGGTGGCCGGGTGATGCGGCCCGATGTTGACCGTCATCACCTCTTTGCTGCGGTCCTCGGTCAGCTCAGCCATAACGGCGCTCGTTGTAGGTGAAGGTGACGGGCTCGCCGCCGACCGGGAAGTCGCGCCGCTGCGGCCAACCGACGTAGTCGTCCGGCAAGAGGATCCTGGTCATGTCGGGGTGGCCGCGGAAGACGATCCCGAAGAAGTCGTAGGCCTCGCGCTCCTGGAATTCAGCGGTGGGGAAGAGGGAGACGCAGGAGTCGATCTCCGGCAGGCCGTCCTCACCAGGATCGGCCAGCATTGCTTTCACCCTGATCCGCTCCACGCGGTCGCGGTTCAGCAGCTCGTAGTGGACGCCGAAGCGGGGTTCCGCCGGCAGGTAGTCGGCGACGTGGAGGCTGGAGAGGAACTTGTAGGCCTGGCCCTCCGTGTCGCGCAGCCAGCGCAGCACGTCGAGGATCTGGTCGGGGTCGACGATCAGCGCCGCCTGGTGGCGGTCGAAGGAGGTGGCGAGGACGGCGCCGGGGCGATCGCGCTCGATTTCTCCCCGGAGTAGCTCCAGTCCGGGGGCGTCAGGCACGGGCCAGCTCCCGGGCTTCCTCGTAGGCAGCCGTCGCCTCCGGATTCGGTTCGCTGCGGGGACCGCCGCGCGCCCACTCCTCGGTGCCGGCGGCGTTGTAACGCGCCCGCCAGCCTTGATCAGCGTTGCCCTGGATCTTGCGCTGCAACTTGGTGAAGCCGTAGAGGACCGCCTCCGGCCGCGGCGGGCAGCCGGGTATGTGGAGGTCGATCGGCATGAACTTGTCGGCGCCCTGAACTACGGCGTAGTTGGAGAACATGCCGCCCGAAGAGGAGCAGGCGCCCATCGAGACCGCCCACTTCGGCTCCAGCATCTGGTCGTAGAGGCGGCGGACGACCGGCGCCATCTTGATCGAGACCCGACCCGAGAGGATGATCATGTCCGCCTGGCGCGGCGAGGCGCGCAGGGCCTCGGCGCCGAAGCGGGCGAGGTCGTAGCGGGCGGTGACGATCGAGATCGGCGCCTCGATCGCGCAGCAGGCGAGGCCGAAGGTGAGCGGGAAGATCGAGTTCGACCGCGCCCAGTTCTGCATCTTCTCGAAGGTGGTGGTGACGACCCGTTCTTCGACGTAGCGCTCGAGGTCCTCACCCTCGAGATCGCCGCGCAGCATGTCTCGAGCCGAGAGCTGCTTGGAGCGGAGGCTGCGGCGCTCTATTTCCAATCGAGGGCTCCCTTGCGCCAGACGTAGACGAAGGCGACCAGCAGCAGCACCACGAAGGTGATCAGCTCGGCGAGGACGAAGACACTGTCGGCGCTCTTCATGATCACGCCGACGGGGTAGAGGAAGACGACCTCGATGTCGAAGAGGATGAACAGCATCGCCACCAGGTAGAAGCTGACGCCGAACTTGAAACCCGTCATCGCTTCGACCGGGATCCCCGACTCATACGGCTCGCCCTGCCGCCGGCTTGCCTGCGTCGGCACCTTCGGCTTCTTTGGCCCGATCAGGTGATTGAGCATCGCGAAGGCGCCACCGACAGTTATGCCGAGGACCGCGAAGACGAGAATCGGGAGGTAGCTCTTGAGCACTAGGGGAGGTGGGGTTCTTTTGCGGGCGGCGCCAGACGTTCGTCGCCCGTCTTTCAACGCCCGTAGGCGCTGTTATACACCCACATTGTGACAACTTGCTACATAGTGGCTTTCCGCATCAGCAAGCCGAATTCCGACCCCTTTGGGCGGATATCGGGCCGATGTGGCCGGACCCCTGACGCAGCGCGGAGGAGATGAGCGGTGCCGACCGTCCACCTCGTCGTCGGCTGCGCTGTGATCCTGCTCAACCTCTTCGCCTTCGCGGTCGGCGGCGTCGCCTGGTTTCGCAGCCGCCCCTCGATCCCGTTCTGGTATTTGCTGCGCGCCGCCCAGGTCTCGGTCTTCCTCCAGGTAATGCTCGGCGGCTTACTGGTCTTCACCGACCACAAGGTCAGCGACGAACTCCACTACCTCTACGGGATCCTGCCGCTGGTCGTGTCTTTCCTGGCCGAGGGTGCCCGCAGCGGGGCGGCCCAGCGCGAGCTCGGCGAGACCGACTTCGAAGAGCTCGACGCCGACACCCAACAGTCCGTCGCCCTGGCGATCGTCCGCCGCGAGATGGGGATCATGACCGTCAGTTGCGGCGTCATCCTCTTCCTCGCTCTGCGCGCCGCCGGCACCAGCGGCCACTTCTTCTAGTCGCGATGAGCGCTCGTCAGGCCTCGCGGTCGCGGCCGATCTGAACGACGGCGACGAGTGCGAAGAGCGCCCCGGTGGCGAGGTGGAAGATCGCGTCGGAGGTGTTGTTGGGGAAGGTGAAGACCCAGGCAGGCTGTTCATCGAAGAGTGCCCAGATGCCGGTCAGGACCAGCGCCCCGGCGGCGTAGATCGCGTAGTACAGCGCCCACTTCGGGTTCAGCGCGAAGTAGAAGGCGGGGCCGAACAGCAGCAGCCCGGCCAGCGCGTGGTACCCGTTGAAGTCGACGCCGAGCACCCGCTGCGTCGGCGCGTCCTCTCCCAGCGAGAAGTTCGGTTCGGCGATGAACCCGGCCAGCGCCCACAGCAACTGGATCGCAGCGAGGACGACGATCCCCTTCTGGGCAAAGGTCCACTGCGCCTTCGGTACCGCCGCCGCCTCCATACGGCTGGTCAGCCTACTCCCGTCAGGGGGTTCTGGGCCGGTCTAGTCGTCGATTCGGAACGCTGGATGGTCCGGGGCGATGCGCCGCAGCTCCTGCTCTGAGGAGTCAGGACCGACGCCGCCGAAGAAGGTGCCGACCTCCCATTTCCACTTCGCCAGGTAGGCGCGGAGGAGGGGCGGGCGCTGGTCCTCGGGCACCTCGGTCGCGGTGAACTCCTCGGTCCTGCGGCCGCGGACGAGCCGGCCGCCGCCGCTGACCCGCATGTTGCGCACCCAGTGGGCGTCGCCGCGTGGAGCGACCAGGTAGCGATGACCCTCGAACTCGAGTGGGTTGACCGGCGTCTGGCGCCACTCACCGCTCTTACGCCCCTTCACTTCAAGCACTCGCGAGCCGGCGATGCTGATCCCCATCCGCGCCAGCCCGGCGACGATCCGGTTGAAGACGTTCTTGGTGAACCAGCCCGGCTCCTGGTACCGCGGAGCTTTGTCGCTCATCGATCGATTGTGGCAGGGGTAAGCTGCGGCCCATGCTGGATCACGTCGGGCTCGAGGTCAGCGACTACGAGCGCAGCAAGGCCTTCTACGAAGCGGCGCTGGCGCCGCTCGGCGTGGAGCTGCTGATGGAGATCCAATCGGCGGCGGCCGGGTTTGGCAGCGAGACCGAGCACGGCCCGAAGCCCTACTTCTGGATCAATGCCCGCGGCCGCACCGCCGTCAGCGGCGCCCACGTCGCCTTCGGGGCGCCCGACCGCGAGACCGTCGATGCCTTCTATGCCGCCGCCCTCGCAGCCGGTGCAACCGACAACGGCGCCCCCGGCCCCCGCCCGATCTACCACCCCGGCTACTACGGCGCCTTCGTCCTCGACCCCGACGGCAACAACGTCGAGGCCGTCTGCCACCGCGCAAACTCGTAGCCCGGCAGTCAAGGAGAGATTCGCGCGCCCAGCCCTTAGAGGGCCTATGGCCGTGCTCGAGAAGCAACCATTGGATACCATATGGCGAGTGACGCGCACCCAGACTCTCGTCCAGCTCAGCGAGGAGCTGCTGCGGCGGCTCGACGAGCGGGCAGCACGCGAGGGCCGCTCGCGCTCGGCCCTGATCCGCGATGCGATCGAGGCGTACCTGTATGACGAGGAGAACGCCCGTATCGATCAGGAAATTCGGGAAGGCTACGAACGCATCCCTCCAAGCGAGGCAGATCACCGCGCGGCGGAACGGGAAGCACGTGAAGCGATAAGGGAAGAACCATGGTGAGCCGTGGCGATGTTTGCTGGGTCGAGACGCCGGAGGATGGGCGGCGGCCGATGCTGATCCTGACTCGTTCAGAAGCGATCCCAGTCTTGTACGACGTGATCGCGGTGATCGTGACTTCGACCATTCGCGGTATTCCCACTGAGGTTCGGCTCAACGGGGACGACGGCATGCCCGACGAATGCGCCGTCAACCTCGACAACATCAGACGTGTCCCGCGCGACTTTCTCGGAAAGCCGATCACTACCCTTTCCGGACCCCGCATGCACGAAGTCTGCAAGGCGCTGGCGATCGCGACCGGCTGCAACTGAGCCTCGGCGGCGCCCTCTTTGCGCCTAGCCCAATGGCCGGTACTCGCCAGCGTGAAAGACGAGTGGGTCGCCGTCGCCGACTACAAGGTTGCGGACCTCGCCGGTAACAATCACGTGGTCGCCGGCGGCGATCACGTCGCGCAGGTCGCAGCCGATCCAGACCAGGGCGTCGTCGATCGCCGGGATGCCGCCACGCTCGCTCCAGCCAACTCCGGCCCACTTCTCCGGCACCGGCGCCTTAGTCGCGAACGCCCGCGCGATCTCCTCCTGGCCGGCGTGGAGGACGCTGATCCCGAAGCGGTCGGCGGCCTGGACGGCGAGCAGGGTGCGGGAGCCGCGGTCGAGGCAGGCGAGCATCAACATCGGCTCTATAGAGAGTGAGGAGACCGCGTTTGCGGTCGCTCCCGCCGGTCCATCTGCCCCCGCCGCGGCGACGATCGTCACCCCCGTTGGCAGGCTCGCCATCGCGGCGCGGAAACGGGCTGGGTCGGGCGGCGGCATCGTCAGACGATCGGGATCGGCTCTAGACAATATGATGCGCGCCGCGTGCGCCCCGTACTGCTCATAGGCATCCTTCTCGCCGCTGCCCTCAGCCTTTCGGCCTGCGGTTTCGGCGAGGAAGGGATTTCGGTCTCCAAGGATGACCCCACCCACGAGGGGGCCGTTCTCTTCGCCACGCACTGTTCCGGCTGCCACACGCTGAGCGCCGCCGGGACCCAGGGCAGCGGCAACCGCGGCGAGCGCACGCAGGGGCCAGACCTCAGCCAGCGAACCGAGACCTACGAAGATGCTCTCTTCGCGATCCAGAACGGCGGCTTCTCCGGCGCAATCATGCCCCAGAACATCGTCGTCGGCGACGAGGCCGAGGCGGTCGCCCGGTTCGTCGCCAAGTACGCCGGCACCGAAGCAGAATCCTCGCCGCGGCCCGGCGAAGAGCCCGCGCCCTAGCGCCGGAGCAACATGCTCGACCTGAAACTGATCCGCTCCGACCCTGAGCGGGTCAAGGCGGCGCTCGCCCGTCGCGGCGCTGCCGAGCAAGTCGACGAGCTGCTCACCCTCGATGCTCGCCGGCGCGAGCTGCTGCCCGAGGTGGAGAACGCCCAGGCCGAGCGCAAGACCCTTTCCAAGCAGATCGGTGAGGTCAAGCAAGCGGGCGGCGATGCCGATGAGCTGATGGCGACCGTGCAAGGGCTGAAGGACCGGATCGAGGCCGGCAAAGAGGAGCTGGAGAAGGTCGAGACCGAACTCGGCCGGATCGCCGTCGCGCTCCCCAACCTCCCCGATGCCGACGCGCCGGATGGGATGACCGAGGACGACGCGGTGGTCCTCCGCGAGGTCGGTCAGCCGCCCGAGTTCGACTTCGAGCCGCGCGATCACCTCGAGATCGGCACCGAGCTCGGCCTGATCGACATGGAGACGGCGGCGCGCGTCTCCGGATCCCGCTTCGCCTATCTCAAGGGTGACCTGGTGATGCTGGAGCTGGCCCTGGTCCGCTTCGCGATCGAGCTGGTCCGCGCCGAGGGCCACGAGCCCGTCGTCCCGCCGGTCCTGGTCCGCGAAGAGGCGCTGGAGGGAACGGGGTTCCTGCCCGGCGACCGCGACCAGATCTACGAGATCCCGAAGGACGAGCTCTTTCTCACCGGCACCTCAGAGGTGGCGCTGGCCAGTCTCCATGCGGACGAGATCCTCGACGCCGCCTCGCTGCCGCTCCGCTACTGCGGCTTCTCGACCTGCTTCCGCCGCGAGGCGGGGGCCGCCGGTCGCGACACCCGCGGCATTTTCCGCGTCCACCAGTTCGACAAGGTCGAGATGTTCTCGTTCGTCGAGCCCTCCCAGTCGGCGGCCGAGCACGAGCGGCTGCTGGCGATCGAGGAGCGGATCCTGACCGAGCTGGAGATCCCGTACCGCGTCGTCAACGTCGCCGTCGGCGACCTCGGCGCCCCGGCGGCGAAGAAGTACGACTGCGAGGCCTGGATCCCCAGCCAGGAGCGCTACCGCGAGCTGACCTCCTGTTCGAACACGACTGACTACCAGGCGAGGCGGCTCGGCTGTAGGTATCGGGCCACCGACGGCGAATCTCCCCAGGCGGTGCACACGCTGAACGGAACGGCCGTGGCGGTGGGAAGGACGATGATCGCGCTGATCGAGAACAGGCAGGAACGGGACGGCGGATTCACGCTACCTAATATTTTGCATCGATACGGTTCCCCTGAGAGGATTGCGCCGCAATGAACGCGAGTGTGCGGGACGCCAAGCGGGTCGTTCTCTGCGACGACCACGAGATCGTCCGCGAGGCGATCAAGGCACGGATGGCCAACTCGAGCATCGTCGAGATCGTCGGCGAGGCCGGCAACGGGCGCGACGTCGTCGACGTCGTCAAGGAGCTCGAACCCGACGTGCTGATCATCGACGTCGAGCTGCCCAAGCGCGACGGGATCGAGGCCACCAAGGAGGTCCTCAAGGCCCGCCCGCGGACCAAAGTCATCATCTTCACCGCCCACGCCCAGCCGGATCTGTTGGCGCTGGCGCTGCGAGCCGGTGCCTCCGGCTACGTGCTGAAGTCGGCACCAGCTGAGGACATCGCCCGCGCGGTCAAAGCCGTGACCGGGGGAGGCACCTTCCTCGGTGGCGACTTCGCTGGCGGCAAGCCCTCTGAGGTGGAGAAACTGCTCGACCTCTCGCCGCGTGAGCGCCAGATCCTCGAGCTGCTGGCCGAGGGGCTGCGGGTGAAAGAGATCGCCGAGCGACTGCAGCTCAGCCCGGCGACCGTCCACACCCACGTCCGCAACGCGATCGGCAAGCTCGAGGTTGACACCCGCACCGAGGCGGTCGCGCTCGCCGTGCGCTTCAACTACCTCGGCGCCGGCGGCGCCGTCCAGCAGTAGCGCCGCCGTCCGGTCCGGTTTATTTCTTCTCCAGCTCCAGGGCGCAGCCGTTGATGCAGTAGCGCTGGCCGCCCCGGTCCGCAGGCCCGTCGTCGAAGACGTGCCCGAGGTGGGCGTCGCAGGTCTTGCAGACGACCTCGGTTCGCTTCATGAAGAGGCTGTTGTCGGGACGCAGCTCGACGTGCTCCAAATTGGCCGGCTCGGTGAAGCTGGGCCAGCCGGTGCCGGAGTCGAACTTGGTGTCGGAGGAGAACAGCTCGGTGCCGCAACCGACGCAGCGGTACATCCCCTCGCTCTTCTCGTCCACGTACGGGCCGGTGAAGGCGCGCTCGGTGCCGCCCTTGCGGGTCACCTCGTACTGCTCCGGCGTCAACTGCTCGCGCCACTCCTGCTCGGACTTATTGACCTTCGTCGCCATCTTTCTCCTTTCGTCTCTCTATATCCAGAGTACGCCTCGCATCAAGCCGGCCAGGCGTGTCTGACTTGCCGGTCCCATATAGGGCCTTAAGGTCAGACACGCCTAGGATGGCGGTGTGGGGGAGGCCTTCTACGAGCGAGATGGGGATCGCTTCGTTGCGACTGAGCTGACGCGCGGGCCTTGGGACCCTGGCGCCCAGCACGCGGGGCCACCGGCGGCGCTGCTGGGGCGGGAGCTGGAGCGGCTGCCGGATGCGGAGGAGTTCCAGATCGGCCGGGTCACCTGCGAGATCCTGCGCTCGGTGCCGATCGCGCCACTGCGGGTCAGCGCGCGGGTGGTGCGACCGGGAAAGCGCGTGCAGCTGCTCGAAGCCGAGCTGCGGGACGAGAGCGGGGAGCCCCTGGTGCGGGCGAGCGCCTGGCGGATCCGCACGGCCCCGGTCGAAATCCCACCCGAGGCGGCTGTTCTGCAGGCGCCGCCGCCCGCGCCCGCGCACGGCTCCGAAGTCGAGTTCTTCCCCACCGGACAGGAGCTCGGCTACCACACGGCGATGGAGTGCCGGTTCGTTGAGGGCGGCTTTGTCGAGCCGGGTCCGGCCGTCGTCTGGCTGCGGATGCGCCAGCCGCTGGTGGCCGGTGAGGAGCCGAGCCCGCTGCAGCGGGTGATGGTCACTGCCGACGTCGGCAACGGCGTCAGCGCCGCCCTCGACTACCGCCGCTACCTCTTCATCAACGTCGATCTCACCGTCCACCTGGAGCGGATGCCCGCGGGCGAGTGGGTCTGCGTCGACGCCGTCACCCTGCCGCAGCCCAACGGCGTCGGCACCGCCGAGTCCGTCCTCTCCGACGAACAGGGCCGCATCGGCCGCGCCCTGCAAACGCTGCTCGTCGCCGAACGCTAAACCCCCGGCCGATGGGCCGATAAGTTGACTCTG
>DASSFS010000007.1:0-36814 GCA_035694165.1 Solirubrobacterales bacterium
CGACTCGCGGGTCCTCGCCCCACCTAGCCGGCGATCGTCTCGCGGAGCTCCGCGATGTCGCGCAGCTGATCGTCGACCCAGTCCCCCGGGTTGCGCGAGTAGATGATCTCCTTCAGGCGCTCGGAGCGCAGGCGGCGCTCCTCGGGATCCATCGTCAGCGCCCGGTAGATCGCATCGGCCTGCTCCTGGATGTCGAACGGGTTGACCGAGAGGGCGCAGTCGGAGAGCTCCTCGTGGGAGCCGGTGTTCTCGGAGAGCATGAGGACGCCATTGCGGGTGTTGACCGCCGGCGCCTCCTTGGCGACCAGGTTCATCCCGTCGAAGAGCGAGTTGACCATCAGCAGGTCGAAGTGCTTGTAGCGGGCGACGGCGTCGTAGAAGTTCTCGTAGATCTTGAGGTCGATCGGCATCCAGTCGGTGGTGCCGTGGCGGTGGTTGACGACGGCGACCAGCGCCTCGATCCGCTCCAGGTACTCGGCGTACTCGGGCACGTCCTGGCGCGAGGGCTGCAGGTGGGCGATGAAGGTGACCTCTTCGCGGAACTCCGGGTGCTGGGTGAGGAAGGTGTCGAAGGCGGTGAAGCCGCGCAGCACGTTCTTCGAGAGGTCGGCGCGGTCGACGCGGATGATCAGGTGCTTGCGGCGGCGCTCCAGCACCTCGCGCTCGGCCTCGGCGACCTCCGGCGACTCCGCCGCCCGCTGCAGCCGCTCGGCATCGATCGAGAGCGGGTAGGCGCGAGCCAGGGTCTTGCCGCGGGTGTGGTGGACTTCGCCGCGCACGTAGTCGACGTCGGCCTCCAGCAGTTCGTCGCAGCAGCGGAGGAAGTTGATGCAGTAGGCGTGGGTGTGGAAGCCGATGATGTCGTTGGCCAGCATCCCCTGGAAAAGCGCCTCGCGGATGCGGCCGGGGAGGATGCGCCAGCTGTCCGGCTGTGACCAGGGAATGTGGACGAAGTGGTGCAGGAAGACGTCGGGGCGGCGCTCGCGGATCATCCCCGGGGCGGTGTAGAGGTGGTAGTCGTGGAGCATCACCAACGGCCGCTCCTGACCCTCGATCTGACCGAGCACCGCCGCGGCGATGTCGCGGTTGACCGTCTGGTAGCCGAAGTCCCAGGCGTCGAGCTCCTCCTGGCGGATGTCGGGCGCGTTGGAGAGGTCCCAGAGGTAGTGCTGGATGAACCAGAGGATCGGGTTGGCGATCACGTTGTAGAAGCGGTCGTAGGCTTCGGCGTCGCTGCCGACCATCAGCACCCGGTAATCGATGCCGTCGATCGAGAGTTCGACCGGGCCGCCGCGCTCCTCGGAGACGGCGACGTCCTCGTCGGTCATCGCCGAGGCGATCCAGAGCGCGTCACGATGGGAGACGAGACCGGAGAGGGCGGTGACGAGGCCGCCGCCGCCGCGCCGCACGGTCCGCTCGCCATTCTCGTCACGCTCGAACTGGGCAGGCCCCCGGTTCGAGACGATGATCAGCGGCGAGGAGTCCACGCCGCAGAGGTTAAATGGTCGACTGCGGCGCTAGGTGTCGAGGTCGGTCAGCAGACTGAGCCAGTCGCGCAGCAGCCGCGGCGAGAGAAACTCGCGCCGGGCGTGCTCCTTGCCGGCCCGGCCGAGCTGCTTGCCCAGTTCCGGGTCGCCGAGGATCTCGAGACAGCGCTGGGCGCACTCGGAGGGCGAATTCACCAGGAAGCCGGTCTCGCCGTCTGTGATCTGCAGCGGGATGCCGCCGACGTTGCCGCCGATCGTCGGCCGCGCCTTCCAGAGCGCCTCGGTGACGGTTAGGCCGAAGCCCTCGCGAATCGACTTCTGCAGACAGACGTCGGACTGCGACTGGAAGGCGTTGACCTCGATCGCGCCGACGTTGTTGAGGTTGCTGAGGATCTTGATGTCGGGATCGTTGTCCGCGTATTCGTAGGTCTTCTGGAAGTACTCGCGGCCCTCGGGGTCGTCGCTGGCCATCGAGCCGACCATCGCCAGCTGCGCCTCGGGAACCTTCTCGGTCACCTCGCGGTAGGCGTCGATGACGCCGATCGGGTCCTTCCAGGGGTCGAAGCGGGAGACCTGGGTGAGCAGCGGCCGGTCGACGTCGATCCCAAACTGCTTGCAGACGAAGGCGGCGTCCTCGGGCGAGAAGGCCATGTTCTTCGGCGAGAGCGGGTCGATCGCCGGCGGGATGATGTTGACCCCGTTCTGGTGGTCGATCCCGGCCGGGACGTAGTCCGGCAGGTGCCAGACGGTCGCGTCGTATTCCTCGATCATCGGCAGCAGGCGCTCGATCGGGGCCGGGTTCGGGGTCGAGAGATCGATGTGGCAGCGCCAGATCCAGCGACGCCCCTTCTTCAGCGCGCCGCGGCGCAGCCCGATCGGCTGCGGGTCGTGGACGATCACCGCGTCCCATTCGCCCTGCAGGCCCTCGGCGTTCATCTCGTTGATCTCGTCGAACAGTTTCCACTGCTCCTCGCTCAGCGTCTCCTCGGCACCCTGGAGCGAGTTGTGCAGCAGCTTGGTTGCGTTGAAGAACTCCTCTTTGCCGAAGATCACGTGCCAGTGGGCGTCGAGGCCGACGTCGCGCATCAGCGGCACGATCGTGTAGAGAATCTCCGAGACGCCGCCGCCGAAAGCGGTGGCGCTGACGTGGAGGATGCGCTTGCCTTTGAGCGGCTCCGCCAGCTCGCGAATGCGCTCGGTCGTCTCCTTGCCGACTATGTGGGTGTAGTCGGCGAGGGACTTCTGGCCAAGTGCGACTTCCTGAAGCAAGGCCGGAGTTCTACACGCCTTGGCGCCGAAGTGGCGGCTAGCCTCCGGAAACGCTGTCCGGGCGCTTGCCCAGCGTGACCTCGACTTGCTCTTTTTCGTCGTCGTGGAGGACGGTCAGAGACATCTTCTCGCCGGGCTTGCGGTCGGCCACGAAACGGGCCAGATCGTCCGGTTGGACGACTTTCTGGCCGTCGGCTTCGAGGATGACGTCGCCGCCGGTGCGGTATTCGCCCGCCTGGAAACGCAGTTTCTTGTCGCCGCCCACGAGCCCCGCCTTCTCGGCTGGGCCACCGGGGACGACCTCCGCGAGCAAACCGCCAAAGGTGGTGTCGAGGCCGAGCTTGGCGGCCAGCTGGGGATAGAGCGCCTGGCTGGAGACGCCGATGTAGGCGTATTCGACGCTGCCGTCTTCCTCGAGCTGCGCGACCGAGCGTTTGATCGCCGAGACCGGGACCGCGAAGCCGACCCCGTCGTTGGCGCCGGAGTTGGTCTCGATCTGCTGGTTGATCCCGATCACGCGGGCGCCGGCGTCGAGCAGTGGCCCGCCCGAGTTGCCGGGGTTGATCGAGGCGTCGGTCTGGATCGCTCCCTCGATCTGGAACTGGGTCAGCGATTTGACCGAGCGGTCGGTGGCCGAGACGATCCCGCTGGAGAGTGACTGCTGCTCGCCGAAGGGACTGCCGATCGCCGCCACCGGCTGGCCGACCTGGATGTCGGCGTCGTTGCCGAGCTCGAGCGGGTGCAGGGCGAAGCCGTCTGGCTTGATCCTGAGCAGGCCGACGTCGGCGAAGGGATCGAAACCGACGATCTCGGCCTCGACCACGTTGCGGTCGGGGAACTCGACGAAGACTTCCTTGGCGGGCACGCGCTCGCCGCTGGATTCGTCGGTGATGACGTGGGCATTGGTGACGATCTCGCCTTCGTCGTTGAGGACGAAGCCGGAGCCCTCGGCGGCACCGGCGCTGTCCCCGAAGATGGAGCGGATCGTGACCACGCCGGGCGAGGCCTCGCGGTAGACCTGGGCGGCGTCGAAGCCACCGCCGGCGGTCTCGACGATCACCTGCTTCGGGGCGACCGTGCCAACTCTGACCCCGTCCGTCGAGATTTCGTCGCTGTCGCCGGAGCCACAGCCGGCGATCAGCCCGAGGCAGAGCAGGAGGACGACGAGCGCCGCCGCCCGCCTCACGCGGACGTCCTGGCGAGGGTTTCGCTGGGAAGCTGCGGTTCGGTCGCGAGCGCTGCCGGAGGCAGGTCGAGTGTGAAGGCCGTGAAGCGGCGGCTGGAGCTGATCGTGATCCGCCCGTCCATGCGCTGCACCAGCTCGCTGGCGATGGCGAGCCCGAGGCCCGAGCCGCCAGCTTTGTCGGCCGTGTAAAAGCGCTCGAAGATGCGGCTCTGGACCCGCTGTGCGATGCCCGACCCCTCATCGGAGACGGTCAGATAGGCGCGTCGGTTTACGGAATAGGTGGTCACGGTGACCTTCGTGCCCTCGGGGGTGTGGGTGAGGGCGTTGTCAAGCAGGATACGGATGATCTGACGCACGCGATCGGGGTCACCCTGAGCCACTGCCGGGCGCTCTGGCGTCCGCAGCTCCAGGCGCGAGCCGCGCAGATCCGCGCGGGCGCCGAACTCCCGGGTCACCTCGCGGGCGAGGGCACCGAGGTCGACGCTGCGGGTCTGCATCACCATCGCCCCGGCATCGAGCTGGGAGAGGTCGAGCAGGTCGGCGGTGAGCTTCGTCAGGCGGTCGATCTGCTGGCGCATCGTGCGCACGAACTCGGCCCGCTCCTCGGGGCTCGGGTCCTCCTCTTCGAGCAACTCGACGAACCCGCCGAGACTGAAGATCGGCGTGCGCAGCTCGTGCGAGGCGTTGGCGATGAACTGCTTGCGGGCGCCGTCGAGCTCGGCCAGCCGCCGCTGCATCTCGTTGAAGCTGCGGGCCAGCTGACCAAGCTGCCCGGCCGCCGCGACCGGGATCGTCGTCTCGAAGTTGCCGTCGGCGACTTTGCGCGCAGCGTCCTGGAGGTGGCTGATGTTCTTGGCCGCCGCCTGCGCGTAGTAGAGGCCGATCCCGGTAGCGATCGCGATCGCGATCAGCCCTCCGATCAGGATCTGGCCCTTGACCGCGCCGAGCCCACTGGCGGCGCCACCGATCGTGACCGCGTAGAGGTAGATGACCAACGAGGTGCCGACCGCGATCGCGATCGCGATGACGGTGATCCGGCTGCCCAGGTTGGTGACCCTGAGGCGGCGCACTCCCGTCTACTCCTTGAACCGGTAGCCGACCCCGCGCACAGTGAAGAGGAACTCCGGCTGCTTCGGGTCGCTCTCGAGCTTCTCCCGCAGATGCCTGATGTGGACGTCGACGGTGCGGGGGTCGCGGTACTCGGAGTCGCCCCAAACGTGCTCCAGCAGGGTCTCGCGGGTGAGCACGCGGCCGGGGGAACGGGCGAGGGCGCCGAGGATCTCGAACTCGACGTAGGTGACACGGATCTCCTCTCCGCGCAGGGTGACCATGCGGCGGTCGAAGTCGATTGTCAGCTCGCCGGACTCGATCGGCTCCTCCTCGCGCGTCTCGGCACCCATCCGCGAGCGGCGCAGCGCCGCTTTGACGCGGCTGCGGAACTCGCGCAGCGAGAACGGCTTGGTGATGTAGTCGTCGGCGCCGACCTCGAGGCCGGCGACCTTGTCGGTCTCGCTGCCTTTGGCGGTCAGCATGATGATCGGGACCTGGCTGTGTGAGCGCAGCTGGCGGCAGACTTCGACCCCGTCGATACGGGGCAGCATCAGGTCGAGGATGACGAGATCGAAGCGCCCCTCTTCGAACCGTTGCAGGGCTTCTCCGCCGTCCAACGCGGACGTGACGTGATAGCCGTCCTTGCGCAGCGGATAGCTCAAAAGCGTCTGAATCGACTGCTCGTCGTCGACGAGAAGAATGCGGGCCGTCCCGTTAGCCACAATTGAAGGGTAGTGCTCGCGTCCAATTGGACGCATGTGCGAGTACCAAGAACTAAGGATCTGGAATCTTGAGCCGATAGAAAGGCCATGCAGGCACAGGAACTAAAAAGCCTTGTCGAGTCGGGTTCCTACAAGCCCGATCCCTCGCGAGTGGCGATGGCAATGCTGCAGCGCCGCGGCGTGCGCGAACTGCTGACTGGCTCCTCTCCTGGGTTCAGCCGAGCTGGTCAAATCCAGTCGGCGCCAGAGTCCCCCCGCCAGGCAGCCTGATCTCGACCCCCTGTCCCTCGGTCGCCTCGCCGACCTGCGTCAGCGTCGCTTCCGCCGCCTGCCCGATCGCCACCGCGGCGTCGCCCAGCCGCTCCGGCGGCAGCGCCGCCAGTAGCTCGTAGTCCTCGCCCCCCGAGACCGCCAGCTCGAGTGGGTCGCGGCCGGCCGCCGCGGCGATCTCCGCCAGACCCTTCGCCAGCGGCAGGGCAGCAGCGTCGATCCGCAGGCCCACGTCGCTGGCGGCGGCGAGATGTCCGGCGTCGCCGCCGAGCCCGTCGCTGAGGTCGATCATTGCTCGCGCTCCGGCCGCGGCGAGTGCCCGGCCCGTGGCCAGGCGAGGGGTCGGGTCGAGTTGCCGCCGCCGCAGCCGTTCGGCCGTTTCCTCGGGCACGGCCGTCCCCAACTGCGGCTGTTCGAGCAGCAGCAGGCCCGCAGCGGCGCCGCCGATCTCACCGCTGAGGACCAGCGCGTCGCCTGGCTGGGCGCCGCTGCGCCGGATCAGTTGCTCAGGCCGCGCGGCGTGGCCAACCACGGTTAGGGCGAGGGTCAGCGCCGGGGCCCTGGTCACGTCTCCGCCGGCCAGGGTGGTGCCGGTTGCTGTCGCCAGGGCGACGATCGCGTCGATCAGCTGCAGGCAGCCGTCTTCGTCGAGGTCGGGCGGGATCCCGACGGCGACGTAGGCCTCGCCGGACTCGGCGCCCATCGCCGCCAGGTCGGAGAGGGCCGTGGCCAGGGCCTTGCGCCCGATCTGGGTCAGCGTCGCCCGGTCGCGGCGGAAGTGGACGCCCTCGACGAGGGCGTCGACCGAGGTCGCGGTGGCGCCGCCGGGGACGGTGATCGCGGCGTCGTCGCCGCTGCCGGCGAGGACCCGCGGACCGGGGGGCGGCAATCGTTCGCGGACTCGCGCAAGCAGCTCGAACTCGCCCATCGCCCGACTATCTCAAACCGGCCTTGCCACTAAGGTGCGGCCAAGTGGAGCGCCGCCAACCATTTCTGCACCGGGTCGGCGAGGCGGGCGCGCGGGTCGGCACCCGGCCGCCTCGCAGCCGCCGGGTTCGTCTTGCCCTCCAGGTCGGCCTCGCCGTCCTCATCTTCGGCTTTCTCGTCCTCACGGTCATCGACCAGTGGTCGGAGATCCAGGACGAGGGCGTCCACTTTCACGTCGGCTGGCTGGTCCCGGCGATCGTCATCCTGCCGCTCTTCTACGTGCTCAGCGCGCTCGGCTGGGACTTCATCCTGCGCTTCCTCGGCCACCCGATCGGATTCGGCCGCGCCCAGGTCGCCTGGGGCCAGCCGCTGCTCGCTCGCTATGTGCCGGGAAGCGTGCTCTACGTGCTCGGCCGGGTCCTGCTCTCCGAACGGGCGGGAGTGCCCCGGCGCCTGACCATCGCGAGCATCGTCTACGAACAAGCGATCTCGGCGACGTCGGCGATCGTCGTCGCCGCCTACTTCATCATCAACCACCCCGACCTCCAGGGCGATCCGGTGCGCTGGGCCGTCCTGCTGCTGATTCCCGCTGCGATTGCGCTGCTGCACCCGCGCATCTTCGGACCGCTGGCGAACCGGGCGCTGAAGGCGTTCGGCCGCGAGCCGCTGCCGGCGGTGGTGCCGCTGCGGGGCGTCATCGCGCTGCTCGTCTTCTACTCGCTGAACTGGGTCGTCGTCGCGGTCGGCATCTACTGCGTTGCCCGCTCCGTCACCTATATCCCCTTCGACGACATCCTCCTGGTCGGCTCTGCCCAGGCGATCGGCTACTTCGCGGCCCTGGTCACCCTGGTTGCGCCGGCCGGGCTTGGCGTTCGCGACGCCGCCTTCGCCTGGGGCGTCAAGGCGGCTCTGCCGGGGAAGAGCTTCGCACTCGGCTCGCTGATCGCGATCGCCGTTCGGGGCGTGATGACGGTGGGGGAACTGCTCTACGTCGGCGCGGTCACCGTGCTCGGGCGGCGCGAGGGGTGGAGCGTCGCGACGGGGATTTTGCACCCCTCCAAAGAGGAGGAAGCGGCGGCGCAAGGGGACGGCGGGCACTCGCCCGAAATCCTCTAGCTAGAGGGGAATGCGGGCGCCCAGTTGGTAGGCCGTCAGCGCCAGGGCTAAGATCTGGAGGGGCCTGTCGCGGGAGATTGCTGCGAGGGGGAGCAGCCAGACCAGGTACCAGGGGAGCAGCCAGGAGGTGGCCAGGAGGAGGCCGGCGGCGGTCCAGGCGGCGGCGCGGACCCAGTCGAAGCCGCGCCAGGTCCAGAGCAGGAGCTGGAAGGAGAGGGTGAGGAAGAGGACCAAGGTGACGACGCGCACCGCGTCGGGATCGAGGCCGGTGATGCGGGCGACCGTGATCGGGATGCTCATATGGCTCGTCCGCCCCTGGTTCTCCCCGGCCAGGCCGAAGGCGCTCAGCCAGTCCCAGCCGAAGGCGAGGTAGGCCGCGCCGCAGATCACCCCAGCCGCCAGCGCTGCCCCCAAAAACAGCCTGCCGATGGGCCGATATGTTGACCCTGGTGCAACATTTCGGCCCATCGGCGCCGTCTTTGACGTGGCGAGGAGGGCGAAGGGGGCGAGGAACAGGGCGGAGGACTTGGTGGCGATGGCGGCGAGGAGGGTGGCGCCGGCGCTCAGCTCGCGGGCGCTGAGGACGGCGCCGACGCTGAGCAGCGCCAGCAGCATCGTCAGGCCGTCGTTGTGGGCGCCGCCGACGACGTGGACGAGGACGAGTGGGTTGAGGGCGACGAAGGCGGCCGCGCGCAGGGGGTCGATCCCGCGCCAGGCGGCGAGACGAGCGACGACCGCGGTCAGACCGAGGACTGAGAGCGCCGCGACCGCCTTCAGCACCGCGACGGCGACGCCGACCGGCAACCAGGCGAGCGGGTAGGTGGCGAGGGTGAAGAGGGGTCCGTAGGCGCTGGTCGCTTCGGTCCAGGTGACCTCGGCGAAGGCCGGGTCGGTTGGGGCGGCGAGAGGTGGGTGGACGTAGGGGTCGAGGCCGTGGACGACGCCGAGCCGGGCGTAGTCGACGTAGCTGTAGACGTCGTGGGAGAGGAGGACCGGCGCGACCGCAAAGGCCGTCACCGCGAGCGCGATCAGGGCCCAGACGATGCGGCGGCCGAGCGCGGGGGCGGCGGCGAGGACGCCGAGGTAGGCCGCGAAGCCCACCCACATCAGGCCGAAGGCGGCCCCCGCCGAGATGCTCAAATCGTGCGAGTCATTCCCCGGCGCCCTTACCGCCCCCGAGGGAGGGCGGCGGAGGTGGCAGCGGCGCCGGTTCCTGGCCGGCGCCGGGCGCGTAGGCGTCGGGGTCATATTCGTTCGGGTCATAGCCACCGACCGCGGCGGTGCCGGGCGGCGGCGGCTCCTCTTTCCCTCCCGCGTCGTCACCTGCCGAATCGCCCGCCGAGTCGCTCGGGTTCGCCTGGGTGAAGTGGCCGTAGTAGGGGGCCCAGCTGATCTCCTTCTCCGGCTGCTCGAATTCCTCGCAGGGGACACCCCCGTTGGCGTAGATCGCGTGCCAGATCTCCGCCGGGAAGGTGCCGCCGAAGACGGTGATGCCGTGGACGCTGGTCATCGAGATGTCGTTGGACTCGGGGTAGCCGACCCAGACCGCGGTCGCCAGGTTCGGCTGGTAACCGGCGAACCAGGCGTCGGTGTATTCGTCCGTGGTCCCGGTCTTGCCGGCCTGGCCGGCGCAGCCGGTGTAGGCGGCGGTCCCGGTCCCTTCGGTGATGTTGTCGTGGAGCAGGCGCGTGACCTCATAGGCAACCGGTTCCGGCAGCACCCGCCGCGGCACCGGCTTCTGCGGCCGGTCGACCCTGCCGGTTGGGAAGGTGACCTTCTCGATCGAGACCGGGTCACGCTGGATGCCCCCGGCGGCGAGCGTCGCGTAGGCGCTCGACATCTCCAGCGGCGAGACGCCGATCCGCAGGCCGCCCAACCCCTCCGCCGGGATCCCGTCCAGCGGGCTGACGATCCCCATTGATTTCGCGGTCTGGGCGACGCTCTTCGGTCCGACGTCGAGGTCGAGCTGGGCGAAGACCGTGTTGTCGGAGCTGACCGTCGCCTGCTGCAGGTTGACGGTGCCCTGGTAGCCCTCGTCGGCGGTGCTGACCTCCCAGTGCCCCCAGTGCGGCAGGTCGAGGACCAGCGGTTTTGAGGTGTAGTAGGTCGAGTAGGGGTCGATCCCCTGCTTGATCGCGGTCGTCAGCACGAAAGTCTTAAAGGTCGAGCCGGGCTGGCGGTGGCCCTGGGCGGCGAGGTTGAACTGGCTCTGCTCGTAGTGGGAGCTGGAGACCATCGCCCGGATATGGCCGTTGCGGGGGTCGATCGAGACCAGCGCCGAGGAGGGGTCGGTCGAGTAGGGGAGGGCAGAGCGCATCGCTTCCAGGCCGACTTCCTGCAGGTTGGGATCGATCGTCGTCCGCACCTCGAGGCGGCCGCGGCGCACGGTGTTGACCCCGTACTCGTCGATCAGCTCGTTCTCGACGTAGTCGAAGAAGTAAGGCTGGCGGTGCTCGAAGTAGTCGTCGGAGATGTCCAGCCCGAGGCCGGCGCGCTCGGCCGCCTCGGCCCGCTCGCCGGAGGCGTAGCCGAGCTTCTCCATCTGCCGCAGCACGTCGTCGCGCCGCTCGCGGGCCAGCCGCGGGTTGAGGATGGGGTTGTATTCCGAGGGCGCCTGTGGCAGCCCAGCCAGCAGCGCCGCCTGCGGCAGGCTTAGCTCCCAGACCGGCTTGTCGAAGTAGATCCGCGAGGCCGCCTGGACCCCGACCGCGGTGCTGCCCTCGATCGTCCCGTAGGAGGCGATGTTGAGGTACTGGTTGAGGATCTGCCGCCGCGAGTGGCGCTTGGCGTACTCGATCGCCAGTTTCGCCTCGACGATCTTGCGTTCGATGTTGCGCTCGGGGTCTGGGATGCAGAGGTTGCGCACCAGCTGCTGGGTGATCGTCGAGCCGCCCTCGACCGCCTTCCCGGCTTCGATGTCCTTCAGCGCCGCGCGAAGGATGCCCTCGGGGTCGACCCCGCCGTGCTCGTAGAAGCGCTGGTCCTCGATTGCCACGGTCGCCAGCTGCAGGCTCTTGGGGATGCGTTTGATCGAGACCGGCGTGTGGGCCTCATCGGCGGCAATCACCCCCAGCTTGCTGCCGTCGGCGGCGTAGAGAGTCGAGTTGCCGCCGCGGTCGATCGGTTTGCAGGAGGCGAGCGAAGGGGCGTCGGCGGCGACGTCGAGGACCCACGAGGTGACGCCGATGACGGCGATCGCGAGAAGCGCGAAGACGCAGCCGAAAACGAGCAGGAGCTTGCTGCCGATACCGCCGCGACGTCGCTGCCGTCGCCGATTGCGCTGCGTCATCGAGCAGAGGGTACTTCGCGGCTAGCAGCGCTTGGCGCTCAAGCCTGCGTGTCTTCGGTCGAGTGGTTGTGGACGATCCCTTCGACCAGGAGCTGGTTGGGGATCACCACCGAGGTGCCGTCGCCGGGGTCGACGTAGGTGTAGGAGAGCGTGACGTCGGTGACCCGGCCCTCGTTTTCCTCGAAGCTGATCCGGTCGCCGATTTTGAACGGCTGCGAGACGGCCAGCTGCACCCCGGCGACCACGTTGCCGAGCGTGTGCTGAGCGGCGAGGCCGACGATCGCGGCGACGATCGCGGTCGAGGCGAGGATGCCGGTCGCGAGCCGCTCCAGTTCGGTGAACTGGGCCAGGGCGAGCGCTGCCAGGACGATGAAGATCGTCACCAGGAGCAGGCGGCGGAGGAACCGCAACCGCGTCTTGGTCGAGCGTGAGACCTGTGAAACTGCCGGCGACATGGAGGCCAAGTTAGCCGGGGACGCGGAGGAGGGGCGGCAGCCGACCGCCTTCCCCTACTCCAATTGGGGTCCCGGAGCAGCGGTTCTCGGCGTCATCCTCGCTCTGGGGGCCGGGATCATGCTGGGGATTCCGGCGGCGGTGATCGGGCAGGAAGAGAACGGGGACCTGGACACGTTCGGCAACGTCGGCGTGCAGATCGCGACCGCGCTCGGGTTCCTGCTGGTGCCGATGGCGATCGCCGCATGGCGCGGGGCGCCGACGCTCGGCGAGATCCTCAGCCGGCTCGGGGTGCGGCGCTTCCGTCCGTCTGCCTTCAAGTGGATGGCCGCGGCGGTCGGCGCCTACCTGCTCTTCGCTTTCGCCTACTCGCTGCTGATCGTCGTCCCCGAACAGGAGGACATCGCCGAGGGATTCGGCTCGGTGCCGGTGCAGATCCTGCTGATCGTGTTCGCGGCGCCGATCAGCGAGGAGATCTGCTTCCGCGGGATGCTCTACGGCGGCCTGCGCGAGAAGCTGCCGCGCTACGGGGCAGCCCTGATCGCCGCGGTGCTGTTCGGCGGCCTGCACGCCCTGACCGGCGTGACCGCGGTGCCGCCGCTGATCGCCTTCGGCTTCGTGCTGGCCCTGCTCTACGAGAAAACGGGCTCGATCGTGCCCTGCATCCTGGTCCACATGCTGAACAACTCTGTCGCCCTGCTCGCTCAGTAGCATCCGGCCGGTGAATCGCCTCGTCTGCCTTTTTGCCCTCGCGGGGCTGCTCGCTCTTCCCGCTTCCGCCGCCGCGGCGAGCGCCGGATCGAAAGGCGGCGCCACCCAGGCGGTACCCGACGCCGTCGTGAAGATCAAGCTCGGCAAGCTGCAGGATGGCCGCGCCCAGATCTACAGCAAGGTCCCCGTTTTCGGCACCGTCAGCCCCTTCGTGCCGGGCCAGCGGGTCGAGGTCGAGTTCTTCCTCGATGGCAAGGAGCTGGTCAGCCGCAAGCTCGCCGTCGGCAAGGGCAAGGGCAGCACCGGCAGCTTCCGCACCAGCGTCATCGTCCGCGAGGACGGCAAGTACGCGGTCAGCGCCAAACACGAGGCGACCGCGGTTCTGGGCGGCGACAGCACCGTCCGCAAGAGCTGGAAGGTCAGCTTCCCGGCCCTGCACCAGGGCCAGTGCGGCGACGTCGTCGTCGGCTTCAAGAAGGCGATGCGGAAGCTGGGCTACATCACCAACAGCGGCCGCTGCTTCGGCGCCAAGACCGCTCGCGGCGTGCTCGCCTACCGCAAAGTCAACGACAAGACCCGCAGCTACCGCGCCGGCAAGGGCCTGGTCAAGAGCGTCTTCGCCGGCAAGGGCGGATATGAGGTCCGCCACCCGGGCGCCGGCAAGCACGTCGAGGCGCCGCTCTCCAAGCAGGTGCTGGTCTTCGCCAACGGCGACAAGCCGTACGCTATCTACCCGATCTCCTCGGGCACGTCGGCGACGCCGACCGTGACCGGCCACTTCGAGTTCATGCGCACCGAACCCGGCTACAACTCGCACGGCATGTACTACTCGTTCTACTTTTACGGCGGCTACGCGGTGCACGGCTACGAATCGGTGCCGAACTACCCCGCCAGCCACGGTTGCCTGCGCACCTTCATCGCCGATCAGCCCGAGATCTACGAGCGGATCAGCTTCGGCGAAGACATCTTCATCTGGTAGCAGCCGCTGCCTCTGACCCCAGCGGCCTAGGATGCTCGCGGTGCCTGACCTCGATGCCGCCAAGGAGACCCTGCTCGCGGAGCTGCGCGAGCACTCGCTGATCCTCGGGGAGGTGGTCCTGGCGAGCGGCGCGACCGCCCAGTACTACGTCGACGCGCGGCGGACGCTGATGCGCCCGGCCGGTTTCCGCGCGGCCGGAGAGCTGATCGCCACCGTCGCGACGGAGCTCGGCGCTGTGGCCGTCGGCGGCCCGGCGACCGCTGCGATCCCGCCCGCCTGCGCCGCGATCGCCGTGCCCGCGGGGGAGAACCTCGTCGCCTTCTTCGTCCGTGGCGAGCGCAAGGAGCACGGGCTGCAGCGCTGGGTGGAGGGACCCGTCGGGCCAGGCCTGCGCTGCCTCGTCGTTGAGGACACCGTCACCACCGGCGGCTCGACCGCGACCGCGATCGGGCGGGTTCGCGAGGAGGGGCTCGAGGTGGCCGGCGTGGTCGCCGTCGTCGACCGCCTGGCCGGGGGCGGCGAGAAGATCGAAGCCGCGGCCGAGGCTCCCTACCGGGCCCTCGTCACCATCGACGAGCTCTACCCCGAGCGCCCCGACCGGGGCTGAGGCAGGTCGGTGGAGCCGGACGCAATCGAGATCCGCGTCGTCGGCTGCCTGGTCGAGAAGCAGCGCACGACCCCGGACGCCTATCCGCTTTCCCTCAACGCTCTGCGGCTGGCCTGCAACCAGTCGACCAACCGCGATCCCGTCGTCGACTACGACGAGGCGACGGTTGCCGAGGCGCTGCGGCGGCTGGCGCTGCGCGGCTGGACTCGGCTCGCCAGCGGCGCCGGCAGCCGCGCCCGCAAGTACCGCCACCTGATGCCGGAAGCGCTCGGCATCGATGACGCCGAGCTCTCGCTGCTGGCGGTGCTGATGCTGCGCGGGGAGCAGACCCCGGGCGAGCTGAAGCAGCGCAGCGAGCGGCTGCACGGCTTCACCGACCTCGCCGCCGCCGAGGCGTCGCTGCAGACGCTGGTCGAGCGTGGCTATGTCGTTCGCCACGCGCGGCGTCCCGGTCAGAAGGAGGAGCGCTACCAGCAGTTGCTTGGTGGGCTCGGAGAGGAAGGGGCGTCTCCGGCCATGGTCGAGTCCGACTCCGCGGACCCCGACGCAGGGGCTCAGCAAGAGAAGGCGACGGGAGAGCCCGAGCTGATCCCCGCCGAGGATCGCCTGACCAGGCTGGAGCGCGAACTCGCGGCGCTGCGTTCCGAGCTGGCCAGCCTGCGCGAGGCGCTGGGCGAGGACTCAGGGGAGAGCGAGGACGGCGACGCGACGGCCGCCGGGGATGGCGGCGACTAGCTGGGCCTTGAGCCCGCTGCGCTGTTCCGCCAGCGCCCGTCCGCCGGCGGTGAAGGGGATGGTGAAGGCGTGCGCGCGCTGGCCGGTGAGCCGAAAGGCGCGGCGGCCGAGCGAGCGGGAGACGACCCGGGTCCGCAGCGCCCGGCCGCGTTTGCTCGGCAGCGCGACCCTGTACTTGGTCCGCAGCGCGAGCTGGCCCGGGCACTCGGTGCCGGCCGGCCACTCGCAGGCGATCCGCACCCGTACGCCCTTGGCGGTGGCCTTGAGGTTGGAGAAGGTGATCGCGACTGGGATCGTCGCGTCTTTGCAGCCGAGCAGGCGGTCCGCACCCGGCCCGACGTTGATCGCGTAGGCGCAGATCGGCTGCGGACCCGACTTCACGGTCGGGAAGCTGAGGTCGAATCCGTGCGCGGCGCCGGCTTGCCGGTACTTGGCGCCGACGTCGAGGCGGGGAAGGGAGGCGATCGGGCCGAGCTCGTGCGCGAGCGCGCCCGGAGCGCTGGCCCTGCCGCCGACGTAGACGCGGATCGCCAGCGGCTGCGTCGGCGCGTTCTTGTCGAGCGCCCAGCCCTTCACCCGCAGCTGCCCCGGTGCGGGGGCGCCGGTGAAATCGAGGAAGCCGAGCGGATCTTCGTTCGCCGCGAGCGGGGCGCTGTTCCCGACCGTGCCGCCGTCGACGTAGTTGTTGTCGATGTTGATCGTGACCCCGCCGTAGCGCTCGTCGTGCCCGCCCCGGTACTGGTGGATGCGCTGGTGGTTGGCCCAGGCGTTGGACGGGACGTAGGGGTCGGTGCTGGTGGCCTGGCCGTTCCAGTTGGCGAACCAGAGGTGGTCTGGGAGGACGTAGCCGGTGCCGATCTGGTCGGCGAGGTCCTCGATCCCCGAGGCGCTGCTGCTGTAGACGCCGGACTGGTAGCCGAGCGAGTGCAGCTCTTCGGTCCAGGCCTCGAGGAAGGCGAGCGTGGCGGCGGTCGCGCTGGAGGTCTGGGTGTAGGCCTCCATGTCGTTGTAGATCGGGCTGCCGGCGCCCATGCCGAGGGCGCTGGCCTCCGCGACCGCGTCGCTGGCCGCTTCGGCCCCCTGGGCGGTCGCCCTGCTGGGGCTGATCTTGGCGCAGCTGGAGCAGGCGCTGGTCGGCGCCTGCAGGCCGACGTAGGTCGGGATCAGGAACCAGCCGGCGTCGGTCTGGGCGCTGACCCAGCTCGCGGTCAGGTTCGGCTGTGAGCAGCCTCGGTTGCTGCCGCCGATGTAGACGCCGACCGCCCGGTAGGGCGAGTCCTCCCAAGCCGACATCGCCTGCGAGGACGGGGCGGTGCAGGCGTCGAAGCCAAGCCCGGTGAAGACGCCGCCGCCGGCCGATGCGCTGGCGAGTGGCCGCTGCGGGGTGGGGAGCGCCGACGCGCCGGCACGGGCCGCGCTAGCCCCTTCGACCAAGATCGCCTGCCGCCGGCCGACGGCGGCGGCGACCGGGCAACGCTGGTTCGTCCCCGGGGTCCCCAGATAGACCGCGCGCCGATCGAGCCGCACGCACATCCCCGGATGCTGGTTGAGCCGATAGACCGGCCAGGAGCGGGGGGCCTCGACCCGCTGGCCGTCGAAGTGGATGGTCCGGGCGTCGGCGGAGACCACGCCTGCCTGTACGCAGGCCAGCATCGTCACGGCCGCTAACGCGGTGTAAGTGAGTTTCTTCATATAGGTAGCGATCGGCCGTCGTCGATAGCGAGGGTCTTCGCTAGAACGTCCGAAGGCGGCAAGAGTTGCACCATCCGCCGCCGCGAGTGGGCCGCCGCCGCGTGACGAAATAAACGTCCCGTCAGAACGAGTAGGCGAAGCGGGGCGTGGTCTTCTGGAGGGCGGTCGTCACCGCGCCGCCCACGCTGATCCGCCGCCGCTCCTGGACGTCGGACCCTGCACCCAGTTCGACGATCTGCTTCGCATCTCCGAACAGCAAGCCGAGATCCTGACACTCCTCCACGATCGCCCGTAGGAACGGCTGCCCCATTTCGCTCAACTTTCCGCAGATCAGCACCCGCTCGGGATTGAAGAGATGGATGAGCGTGTTGATGCCATAGCCGACCATGGCGGCGGCGTCCATGATCGCTTCCGCGTAAAGCGGATGACCCGCTCGAGCCAGCTCCATCGCTTCATCGAGCTGGGCCGGCGGAGGCGCGTCTCTGTTCAGAGACGTTCTTCCGCCTCCCTCCAGCTCGAGAATGTGCCGGACGATCGCGTCGCCACCCGCGAACGCCTCCAGGTGCGACCAGCCGCCGCATTTGCAACGCGGTTCCCGCACTTGACGGAGGGTTTTAGCGGGTGAGACCAGGGCCTCGGGGCTGACGGTGCAATGGCCGATCTCGCCGGCACCGCCCCCGCGGCGTCCCCGCACCAGCTCCCCGCCGGCGACGATCCCAGCGCCGATGCCGCCGCTGTACTTGACGACGAGAAAATCCCGCAGCCCGTAGCCCTTGCCGTAGCGTTGCTCGCCGCGAGCGAGGATGTCGACGTCGTTTTCGACGAAGACCTCCGCCTCTATGCCGACCATGTCGGAGAGTTGCCGTTCGAGCTTGGCGGGAATGTCGATGTCGTGGTAGCTCGTCGTGATCCCGTGAGCAAGCGTCTGCCCGTCGTGGCCGATTGGCCCCGGGATGGCGACGCCCACACCGCGGATGTCCGCGGCGGCGACATCACACCTCTGCAGCTGCTCGTCGACCATGCGGGCGACCTTGGAGAACGTGCGCTGGGGCGAGACGCCGTCGATCACATGCTCCTCTTCCAAGATCTCGGGCTTCCCGAGCAGGCATCCGTTGGCATCGCCGACGCCGACGCTGAGGTGGGCGCGACCGATTTCGACCCCGACCGCCATGCCGCCTTGTGGCCCGAGCATCACGACCTGGGGACGGGGCCCGGGGAGGCCATTGAGCTCTTCGACCACGTGCTGGGGCAGCTGGGCCGTCTGCGGCGAGACCGTGTAGATGGGCGGCTTGTCGTGCCCTGAGCTGGGCGCGAATTCATTGAGTCGGTTCATCGCGAAACGCACCGACGCAGGCGAGATCGCGAGCTGCTCCGCAAGTTCCCCACGGGGCTGGGGACCCCGTGCGGTCAAGGTTGCGACCATCCGGCGAGCGTTTTCACTGGGACCCTGATTGACTCTTCGCACCGGTCTCTCCCTGATATCTAGGCGATTATCGCCATTTCCCAACAGATTGGCAGCACGAGATCTTGCGGTTGTGCCACAATTGTTCTAGCAGGTAGAAGCTGATAGCGAGAAACTAACCGCCCAAGCGGTCGACGTAGCGCCGGGGAATGAGCTTGGAACCCTCGACCCCGACGCCCGTCCGACCTCGGGGCAGAAATGGAGACGAGTTGAATCGCCACCGGAACCCCGAAACTGGGGCAGAGGATAGCGGCCAGGTAAAGGCCGAACCCGCTAACGAGATCGATTGCGTCCATTGGCTGGGGCAGCCCGGATGGCCGGCCGATGCTGACGCGACGCAGGCTTCGCACCGCCGGTCCAAGTAGATCGAATGCCCCGAGCTGGATTCGAACCAGCGGCCTATCCCTTAGGAGGGGATCGCTCTATCCAGCTGAGCTATCGGGGCGGGTCGGCAAAGCGTAGGACGGATAGGGCCGGTCTGCGCTCGACTAGCTGTAGAGAGACTCGGAGGCGAGCTCCTGGGCGCGGCGGCTCCAGAGCTTGACCTCCATGAAGATCTCGTCGCCGTAGTTCTCGAGGGCATCGAGGGCGATCAGGGTGAAGCGTTCTTGGGAGATCTCCTCTTGGTCGACGGTCTCGCCGTCGAGCTCGGCGCTGGCGGCCACGGCATTGGCGATCAGGGGGCGGCCCCAGACCAGGGTGACGGCGCCGGCGCGCCCGTTCTCGCCGCGCCAGCGGCCGATCACGACGTCGTTGAGGTCGATCTGCCAGTCCGGGTTGTCCTCGGCGAGGATGTCGGTGAAGTCCGCCTCGGCCTGGAAGTCGCTGGGGTCGCCGCCCGCAGGCTGCACGTAGGAGACGTGGCCGAACAGCTCCAGCTTGCCCTCGTCGCTGCTCGTGTAGGCAGAGCAGGGGATCCAGATGCGGCCGCCCCAGGCGCGCTCCGGGAACCAGTCGAGCTTCTCCGGCACATCCGCGCCCTCGGGCAGGTCCTCGATCCTCTCAACCGCTTCGCGGAACGCCGTCGCCAGCCTTTCGGCGAAGCGCCCGTGCGGGATCCCCTCCTGGGTGGTGTCGGCGATGAAGTGTGGGATCGGTCTCGGGTTGGGCGCCATTGGGACGACCCTACCGGCGAGGGGGGAGAGATCTCGGCTCTCAAGGACTTGGGGAGGCCATGGCTTCTCTCGATCTCGGTGTTGGAGTATTGCCAAGAGTATATACTCCACGTATGGCGAAGGTGATGATCTCGATTCCCGATGACCTGCTGGGAATGCTCGACGCGGAGGTGGAGCGCCGTCGCACGAGTCGCAGCGCATTGCTGCAGGCAGCGGCCCGGCAGGAGCTCGGCTTGTCGCGGCGCTCGCGCGCGGATCTGCTCGCCGACCTCGACGAGGTAAGCGGGCCCTGGACCGACCAGACTGACGTCGTCGCTCTGATTCGCGCCGACCGACTCCGCGACGGTTGAACATGCCACGGGCCTGGGTCGTCGACGCCAGCGTGGCAGCGAAGTGGTTCCGGCCGGTCGAGAGCGAGCCTGACGGGCAGTTGGCGCGCGAGGCGATCGACCGTTTGCCGATGCGCATCACCAGCCTCACCCTCTACGAGGTCGGAAACGTCCTCATCCGCCATTCCGGCTGGTCCGGGCCGAGGGTAGGGGCGGCGATAGACCTGTTGCGGGAGATCTGCGGCGACCCCCTCGCGCTTCTTCCGGAGGACCACGCTGCGACCGCGGAGCTGGCGCTGACCCACGGCCTCAGCTTCTATGACGCCTCCTACGTCACGATCGCGAACAGAATGGGGCGGCAGGTGCTGTCGGCCGACGCCGACCTCCTCGATCCGGGGCTGGCCGTAGACCTGGCCACGGTTCTCTGAAAGGGCTCAGAGCGCTTCGCGCAGGTCGGACGCGGCTCGCTCCGGCGGGTAGATGTTGATGTCGACGCCGGTGCCGAGCTCGAAGCCGGCCTTGATCGTCAGACGCGGGGCGATGTCGACGTGCCAGTGAAAGGGGGCGTCGCCGTGGGGGGCCGTGCGCACCCAGAGGTTCAGCTCCGGCGGGCCGCCGAAGCGGGCGGCGAGGACGCGCATCGCGGTGCGGATCATCGCCGCACCGGTCTCGTCCTGCTCGAAGCGGGGGGATTCGCGGCGTGGGATTACTCGCAGCTCAAATGGGGAGCGCGAGGCCCAGGGGCAGATCAGCGCCGCCTCGTCGTCGATCGCGACCAGGCGCTCGGCGCGCCGCACCTCCTCGACCAGGACGTCGCTGAGCAGGCCGCCACCGGTGGTGCGTTCGGCGTAGGCGCCTGCCCGCTCCCGCTCGCGTGCGATGGCGGCCGGGACGAACGGCAGCGCGTAGAGCTGAGCGTGGGTGTGCTCGAGCGAGGCGCCGGCGCCACCGCCCTCGTTGACGATCAGCTGCACGTAGGAGGAGTCGGCATGGGCACGCATCCGCAGGCGCCAGGTGGCGACCGCGGCGGCGAACTGCTCATCGCCCAGCTCGGCCATCGCGGTGACGTGCTCGGGGGCGTTAACGATCACCTCGTGGGCGCCGGTTGCCGGGCGCGAGGAGAAGAGGTCCGGTTCGCCCGTGCGCCGCGAGGCCAGCAGCGGGTCGCCGCCGCTGGCGAAGGCGCCGGCTTCGGCACCGGGGCTGCCGCCGTTCTCGCCGTCCCCTCCTCCCAGCGCCGGGTAGAGGTTCGGCACCACGCGCGTCTTCCAGCCGGGGCTGTCGGGAGGGCCGCCGCCCGGGCGCAGTGCGTAGATCTCGGGCGGAGTGCGGTCCTCGTGGCCCTCGCAGAAGGGGCAGTTCTCCGGCCCTTTCGGCTCGCTTTTTGGCGCCGAGAAGTTGTCCGGGCGTGCGGCCCGGCTGGGGGCGAGGATCGTCCTCAGCCCGCTCAGCTGGTCGATGCGTATCTCCGGAGCGCTGGGCACGTGTCAGGCGATTCCCCACGCCCGCCTGGCGGCGGCGGACACACTTCGCGGTGCGGCGTCCGCGGTCGGCCCAATAGCGCTGCTATTAGGCCTCCCTGCGTCCTTGCCCCGCTCGGTCCGGCGCTCGCCGGTCGGACGCGCGGAATCGCCTGACACGTGCTAGGACCGAGAGGGGGGGAGGTCGTCTGGGTCGGGCTCGTCCACCGCGGGCGGCTCCGGAGGCTCCGGCTGCCGGGGAGGCCGCTCGGTTCCTTTGGCCCGGCCGGCGGCGCCTTTGCCGACGAACGGCTCGAGCACGTCCATCGGCAGCGGGAAGACCACGGTGGTGTTCTGATTGCTGCCGATTTCCAGCAGCGTCTGCAGGTAGCGCAGCTGCAGCGAGGCCGGGTTGGTGCTGATGATGTCGGCGGCGTCGGTGAGCTTCTGGGCCGCCTGGAACTCGCCCTCGGAGTTGATGATCTTGGCCCGCCGCTCACGCTCGGCCTCGGCCTGGCGCGCCATCGCCCGCTGCATCTGCTCGGGGATCTCGACGTCCTTGATCTCGACCGCGGTCACCTTCACGCCCCAGGGCTCGGTCGATTCGTCGATGATCTTCTGCAGCTCTTCGTTGAGGCGCTCGCGGTCGGCCAGCAACTGATCGAGTTCGGCCTTGCCGAGCACCGAGCGCAGCGCCGTCTGCGAGATCTGCGAGGTGGCGAGCAGATAGTTCTCGACCTCGACCACGGCCCGGTTCTGATCGACGACGCGGAAGTAGGCGACCGCGTTGACCCGGCAGGGGACGTTGTCGCGGGTGATCACCTCTTGCGGCGGCACGTTCAGGGTCACCGTCCGCAGGTCGACCTTGACCATGCGGTCGATCAGCGGGATCAGCAGGATCAGGCCCGGCCCCTTGGTCGCGATCAAGCGACCGAGGCGGAAGATGACACCGCGCTCGTACTCGCGCAGGACCCGGACCGAGGTGCCGACCGCGATCAATGCGAAGAAGGCGAGGACGACGATTATTCCGAGAGCGACCTCCATCAGCTGTCTCCTTCTCTGCTCGTCGGCGCGGGTTGCGGCTGCGGGCGGACTACCAAGGTCAGCCCGTCGACCGCCTCGACGATGACTCTATCCCCCAGCCGCGCCGGGCTACTGTCGTCGGCCAGGCGGGCGCCCCAGAGGGTGCCCTCGAGCCAGACTTTGCCGTCGGGGTCGATCGTCGAGCGCGCCTCGGCGCTGGCCCCAAGCAGCTCCTCGGTTCCGGTCCGCACCGGCTGGTCGCGGTGGGCCTTGAAGACCTTGCGGGCGACGACGTAGAAGGTGATGCCGGAGAGGACCCCGAGCGTGATCAGCGCCGGCCCGACGTAGTCGGCGGCGCTGCTGTCGGATTCGAGCGCGACTATGCCGCTGGCGACCAGACCCGCCGCCCCGATCGCCGCCAGCACGCCGCCGGTCGGCAGCAGCAGCTCGGCGAGAAACAGGGCGAGGCCGACCAGGGCGATGACGACGAACGCTTCCATCGTTCGATTATCCGCCCTGGAGCGCGTAGCGGCGGATGTCTTCTTCCAGCGCCGCCTCGTCGGCGTAGGCGCCTTTCCTGACGTAGAGCAGCTCGCCGTCCCTGTCGTAGAAAGCGGTGTTGGGAAATCCGTAGCCCTCGATCGAGTCGTAGACGTCTTTGTCGGGATCGCTGTAGCTGGGGTAGGGCACCGGCTCCTCATCGAGGAAGGTTTGGGCTGCGTCCGCATCGTCTTCGGCGTCGACCCCGAGGAAGGCGACCCGTTTGCCGTAGCGAGCCGAGAGCTGCTGCAGCGCCGGGAACTCGAAGCGGCAGGGGCCGCACCAGGAGGCCCAGGCGTTGACCACGACCGGGTAGCCGCGCAGCGCCTCGATCCGCTTCTCGTAGGCGTCGAGACCGCCCGGCAGCAGCTCGTTGGCCTGCTCGTGCAGGGCCGCCAGCGGCGGCGGCGAGCCGGCCAAGGCACGCTCGTAGTCGGGCGGTTTGCCGCCGCTCTCCCCGCCACCAGAGGAGCCGCAGCCGGCCGTGGCGAAGGCGATCAGGGCCAGCGTCAGGAGCGCTATGGACAGGGTTCGTCCCTTGGTCATCGGATCCGTGATTACAATACGTATGTTCGGTTCGCCGTATGCGAGCCGCTAGAGATCTCGGGGGGAAGGGGTCACCGACTCCCCGTAGCCCTCGTTCACTTGCCTCCGGCCGGCCGTCCAGTGCTCGGCGGGGGCGGACCCAGAAGCCTTCTATGGCCAAGACCAGCGACGTTGCCGCGTCTGCGGCAGTTCCTTCAAGCGCCGATATCGAGCGTGGGGCGGAGTTTGCCCGCGAGCCCTTCCTGTTGGACGGGGAGGGCCCCGAGGCGCTGGCCCCAGGCACGGCTCGCCGCCGCGCCCTCGATGCCGCCCTGAGGGAGCTCGACGCGGGAGCCGAGTACCCCTCGATCGAGTGGCGCCGGGACTTCTCGCTGCTGCTGGGACTGGAGCGGTTCCTGGCCGACGAACCCCCGAAGTTGCTCGACGGGGCCGAACTCAACCCGCATCAGGTCGACGCGCTCTCCGGCACCCTGGCCGAGCTGATGGCTCAGCAGCAGGTGATCTCCGACGACGAGCGCCGCAATGGCGCCGCGGCGGCAGCCGAGGAGGTGGCGGCGGTCGCCGAGCCCGAAGAGGAGCCGAGCAGCAATGGCGCCCAGGCCGCCGACGAGGACGACGAGGACGAGGACGTTGATGAGGACGCCGACGACGAGGAGCTCGAGGAGGAGGACGAGGAGCTCGCCGCCGACGAGGAGCCCCAGGACTGGGAAGAACAGCCGGCCGGGGACGAGGAGGAGGTCGTCGAGGAGGCGCCGGAGGACCCCGGCGCTGCCCGCCGCTTCTGGTTCGAGCACGCGACCGGGGCCGGCAAGACGGTCGCCGCGGTCGGCTTCATCGAGGCGACCAAGACCGGCGGCGTGCTGATCCTCACCCACCGCCGCAACCTCGTCGACCAGTTCATCGGCGAGATCTCCGACCGCGGCTACAAAGAGCGCCTGCGACCGCCGCTGCTCGACGGCCGCGACGACCCTGACGGGCCGATCACGGTCGAGACCTACCAGTGGTTCGTCCGCAACCACAAGAAAGTCTCCGACGCCTATTCGATCGTGATCTGCGACGAGGCCCACACCGCCCTCGGTGAGAAAACCAGCGCCTGCATCCGTGCCTGGAACGGGCCCGTCTTCATCGGCATGACCGCGACCGGGGCGCTGATCGCCCGCCACGTCGCCGACCTCTTCCCGACCCAGACCTCGCGCTTCGACCTCGCCCAGGCGGCGCGGCGCGGCGTCATCTCGCCGCTGCGATGCCTGCGCATCCCGCCGGGGCCGGGGGTGCGGACGATCGCCAAGGTGCCGCTGCGAAAAGGCGAGGTCGACCAGGACTTCGACCAGGAGGAGCTGGCCGCTCTGCTTGACCAGGAGCCCTTCAACGTCGCCATCGCCGACCTCTACAAGACCCGCTTCCGCAAAGTGCCGGGCGTCCTCTACACGGCCGGCGTCCAGCACGCCAAGAACGTCGCCATCGCCTTCCGCAACGCCGGCATCAACGCCCAGGCGGTCTCCGGGGAGACGCCGAAGCGCGAGCTGGCCGAGATCCTCGCCGGCTTCGAGCGCGGCGAGGTCGACGTGCTCTGCAACGCGATGCTGCTGGCCGAGGGATGGAACTCGCCGCGGGCGACGATCTGCATGCACCTGGCGCCGACCGCCTCGCGGCGGATCTACCAGCAGCGGGTCGGCCGCGTGACCCGGCGGGCGCCGGGCAAGGAGGCGGGCCTGGTCATCGACTTCGTCCACCCGGCGACCACCCACGACGAGTCGATCATCACCCTGCACAGCCTGCTCGACCGCGACGTCTACCGCGGCGGTGCGATCGTCGTCGGGCCGGTGCGGCGGGGGCGCGGGCGCAAGGTCCGAGTCGAGCGGCGGATCGTCCCGGTCTCCGACGTCGAGGAGAAACGGATGGAGGTCCTGGAACGCGAGATCTGGCGGATCGCGGTCGAGAATCTCGACTACCCCGAGCAGCACGCCTGGGCGGCGCTGGCCGGGGCGCGGGTCAACACCCAGGGCTGGCGGCGGGCGCGAGCGATGCTGCAGAACGACCGCACCAAAGAGCTGCGCCGCCGCTTCCTGCTGACCTGCGTGCAGCGCAACCGCAACGCGCAGCTGCGGCTGAAAGCGCTGGGGGAGATCGCCGACCTAGGCGACCCCGATGCCTTCGACGACGCGATCGACATCGTCGGCACATGGAGCCGCGAGGACAAACGAGCCGGCACGAAGACGCTGCTGCAGGCGCTGGTCGACAAGCGGATCGGCCGCCGCGACCAGGCGCAGGCGTGGGTCTGGCGGCTCGCCTCCTACACCCGCGAGCTGCACGAGGAGTACGCGGTGCAGCGCTGGCCGGAGACGAAGCGGTTGCTGGGGCTGCTCGTCAACTCGTCCGGCCGCGCCCACGGGCGCAACGCCCGGCGGCTGGTGCACGCGGCCCGCAAACAGGACCGGCGCCTGGCCGTGGGGCTGCTGGCGGCGGCGGTGTCGCACACGCCGGAGGGCGAGGAGGTCCTGCGCGGCGCGCGGATGCGGATGGCGCGGAAACCGTCTGCAGTTGCCCGCGAGCTGCTTCGCAACTTCCCCAAAGGCGGCAAGCGCCGGCGAAAAAAACGCGGCAACAAACGCAAAGGCGGCGGGCAGGGCGCGGAGGCGAAGAGGAAATCAGAGTCGAAGGTGGACCTCGCCGGCGCCGAGGGCGACGCGGTCGCCAGCGGCGGTAAGGACGAGCAGGTAGCCCCTGTCGTTGACGCCGTCGGCGACGCCTGAGCCACCCTCCCAGGCGACCTCGCGGCCGCGCAGGGCGTCGCGCTTGCGCCAGGAGGCGAGGACGGTGGCCTGGTCGGCTTCGACCCAGGTGTTGAGGTGACGATTTAGAACTTGCGTTGCGCCAAGGGGGGTATGGGGAAGTCCCGCCGTCGCGACAGCGGGGAGGCTCCGTCGGGACTTCCCCATACCCCCCTTCGTGGGGCCGTTGCTCTCATCGAAGGAGCCGAAGAGGGAGGTTGCGGTGTCGCGGAGCTCCGGCGGAAATTGCTCCGTAGAGATGGTCAGGTTCAGGCCGATTCCGATTACTGCCCAGCCGTCTTGGGGGCGGGCCTCGATCAGGACTCCGGCGAGCTTGCGTTCTTCGAGCCAGACGTCGTTGGGCCACTTGAGCTGGCATTCGATGCCGGGCCGCAGCTCCTCGGCGGCGGCGCAGACGGCGAGCGGGACCGCCAGCGGCAGGGTTGCGTGGCGCTCCTCCAGCGGGCGCAGCAGGGCCGAGTAGAGCAGCGCTTTGCGTGGGGGGGCGGTCCAGGTGCGGCCCTGGCGGCCGCGTCCCTCCGTCTGCTCGTCGGCGGTGACGACGGTCCCGTGTGGGGCTCCGGCCGCGGCCAGCTCGCGGGCGCGCGTGTTGGTCGAGTCGGTCCGGGCGAAGTGCCGGTGCGGGGCGCCGAAGGTCAAATTCAGCCGCTCCGTTCGTCCTTTGTCGCCCAGAGGGATACAAGCGACGAACGGAGCGCCCCCGACCTCACTTCGCTGCGTCCTCCAGGAGGGCGGCGAGGAGGCCGTCGACGTCGTGGCGCTTGGCTTCGACGTCGACGGTGAGGCCGGCGGCGCGGGCCGTCTCGCTGGTGATGGGGCCGATCGAGACGACGCGGGCGCCGGCGGGGAAGCGATCGCCGAGCGCCGCGGTCAGGTTGGTCACGGTGGAAGAGCTGGTGAAGGTGACGTAGTCGGCTGCTTGGGCCGCCTCGATCGCCGCCTCGTCGGGTTGCTCGCGCACCGTCTCGTAGAGGGCGACGACGTCGACCTCGGCGCCGCGCTCGCGCAGGGCTTCGGGGAGGACGTCGCGGGCCTCGGCGGCGCGGGCGACGAGAACGCGGCGTCCCTCGACCTCGACCCCGGCCAGGGCCTCGACCAGGGCCTCGGCGACGAAGCGCTCGGGGACGACGTCGGCGGCGATGCCGCGCCGCGCGAGCGCGCGAGCGGTGCCGGGACCGATCGCGGCGACGGTGGCGTTGGCGAGGGCGCGGGCGTCCTTGGCGGGAGTGTCCGCCCGCAGTGCCTCGAACAGCAACTCCGCCCCGTTGGGGCTGGTGATGCAGATCAGCGCGTACTCGCCGATCGAGGCGACGGCATGCCCTACCTCGCCGCTGTCGAGCCGCGGCTCGATCCGGATCGCGGGCAGCTCGACGATCTCGGCGCCGAGGTTGCGCAGGGTGGCGGCGAGCCCGCTGGCCTGGGCGCGGGCGCGGGTGACGACGACGCGGCGTCCGTGCAGCGGTCGCCGCTCGAGCCAGGCGAGGTCCTCGCGGCGGGCCGCAACCGGGCCGACAACGATCAAGGCGGGGGCGTCGATGTCCTCCCTCTCCACAGCCTCGGCGATCGTCCCCAGCGTCGCGACCACGGTCCGCTGGCCCGGCCAGGTCCCGCGTTCGATCGCCGCCGCCGTCTCGTGGGGATCGCGGCCGCCGGCGATCAGCGCCGCCGCGTTCTCGGCCAGGCGTTTGACGCCCATGTAGAAGACGAGCGTGCCGGGAAAGCGGGCGAGCGCCTCCCAGTCAAGGGCGGACTCGCCCTTCTCGGGATCCTCGTGGCCGGTGACGAAGGCGACCGCCGAGGCGTCCTCGCGGTGGGTGACGGGGATGCCGGCGTAGGCGGTGGCGGCGACTCCGGCGGTCACTCCCGGCACCACCTCGAACTCGACCCCAGCGGCTCGTAGGGCTTCCCCCTCCTCGCCGCCACGGCCGAAGACGAACGGGTCGCCGCCCTTGAGGCGGACGACGCTATTGCCCGCTTGGGCCGCCTCGATCAGGCGCGAGCCGATCTCCTCCTGGGGGACGGACGGCACGCCCGGCTGCTTGCCGACGTAGAAGAGGTCGGCGTCCTCGCGGGCGCCGTTGAGCGCGCCGGGCGGGATCAGGCGGTCGTAGAAGATCGCGTCGGCGGCGGCGATCAGCTGCAGCGAGCGCTCGGTCATCAGCCCAGGGTCGCCCGGGCCCGCGCCGACCAGGTAGACGATGCCGCTTCGGGCGCGATCACTGTGACTTTTGGGCGCTGGGGCGTCCATTTCTCACACCGCCTGCTCGGCGCGGTCGAGGAGGTTGCGGGCGCCGGCGCTGAGCAGGCGCTCGGCCAGCAAGATGCCGGCGGCGGCGGGTTCGCTCGCGTCGCCCTCGACCTGGTCGCGCAGCCACTCGCTGCCGTCGGGGAGGCCGACGAAGGCTTCGATCTCGAGATCGTCGGCCTGGATCCGGGCGTGGACCCCGATCGGGCTCGCGCAAGTCGCCTCCAGCAGGGCGACGGCGGCGCGCTCGGCGGTCAGCTCGCGGGCGGCGTCGAAGTCGAGCACGGCTCCCACCGCCTCGGCCGTGGCCGCGTCGCCGGCGCGGACTTGGAGCGCCAGGGCCCCCTGGCCCGCGGCCGGGACCATCACGTCGACCGGGATCCGAAAGCCGATCTCACCCTCGCGGCCGAGCCGGCGCAATCCGGCAGCGGCGAGCACGATCGCGTCCAGCTCTCCCTCGGCGAGCTTGCGCAGTCGCGTGTCGACGTTGCCGTGCAGTTCCTCCACCCGCAGGTCCGGTCGGGCGGCGAGCAGCTGGGCGCGACGGCGCAGGCTGGCGGTACCGACCCGAGCACCCTCGGGGACGTCCTCGAGGGAGGAGCCGGCGCCGATCCAGACGTCGGCCGGATCCTCCCGCGCCGGCACCGCAGCGATCTCCAACTCGACCGGCATTTCCCCCGGCAGGTCCTTGGCCGAGTGGACCCCAACCTCCGCCTCACCCGCCAGCAGCGCCCGCTCGACCCCCCGCACAAACCGCGACTTGTCCCCCGGCTCCCCATCTGAGGAAGCCTCGACCAACTCAGCTCCACCGAGCATGTCGGCGACCAGCTGCGCCTGGGTCAGCGCCAGCTTGCTACCGCGAGTGGCAATTCGAATCATCAGAGAGAGCGTATGGACTAGGGCCTATCCGGTAGGGGTGAAGCGTCTTGTACTTTTTCCGCGGAAGGGCTCGCGGACAGCCACGACGGTCGTTCGGAAAAAGTTAAGCGGAACCCCTACCGGATAGGCCCTAAGCGGAACCCCTACCGGGATTGCTCCTACGCAACTCGGTGACCGTACCCTCGCTCTCGGCCTCCGGCTCGGTCTCGACGTCCAGGCCGTACAGCTCGCGCAGGGCGCTGATGAAGTAATAGGACTCTCCGGAGCAGGCTGAGCGGCGGATCCGCAGGGTCGGGTCGTGCAGGAGGCGAGAGGCGATCGCCCCCGCCATCTTCTCCACCCGCTCGCGGTCGGAGTCGGAGAGGCTCTCCCAGCGACCCTCGTTCTCGGCCAGGACCCGCCGCACGACCTCGTCGCCGTGTTCGCGCAGGGCGCTGATCGTCGGCACCACCTCCTGTAGGCCGAGCCAACGCTCGAAGCGGTCCAGCTCGGCCTCGATGATCCGCTCCGCCCGCCGCGCCTCGGCCTCGCGGCCGCTGGCGTTGCGCTCGACGATCCGCTGCACGTCGTCGATGTCGTGGACGCTGACCCCGGCGATCTCGCGGCAGGCCGGCTCGATGTCGCGCGGCACGGCGATGTCGATCGCCAGCAGCGGGCGCTGCGGCCGGCTTGCCATCACCTGGGCGAGGCCGTCGCGCTCGACGATGTGGTGCGGGGAATTGGTCGCGGTGACGACGATGTCGGCCTCGGCCAGCTGCTCGGGCAGATCCTCGAAGCGGACGGCGCTGCCGTCGAAGCGCTGGGCCAGCCCGATCGCGCGGTCGTAGTGGCGGTTGGCGACGAAGACGGTATGGACACCACGGGCGACCAGGGCGCGGGCGACCAGCTCGGCAGTCTCGCCCGCCCCGACCACCAGCACCCGGCGGTCGGAGAGGTCGCCGAGCGCCCGCCGCGCCAGCTCGACTGCGACCGAGGGGATCGAGACCCCCTTCTCGCTGATCCCGGTCTCCTCGCGGGCGCGGCCGCCGGCATTGAGGGCGCCGCGGAAGAGGCGGTTGAGGATCGGCCCGGTGGCGCCCTCGACCATCGACAGCTCGTAGGCGCGTTTGACCTGGCCCTGGATCTCGGCCTCGCCGACGATCATCGAGTCGAGCCCGGCCGTGACCCGCAGCAGGTGCCGCGCCGCCTCTACCGAGCGCAGCGAGTAGAGGTGGCCGAGCAGCTCGGTCGGGCGGATCTCGGCCTGGCGAGCCAGCATTCCCAGCGCAGTCGACTCGGCCTCGACCGGGTCGGAGACGATCAGGTAGAGCTCGGTGCGGTTGCAGGTCGAGATCGCCGCCGCCTCGTGGATGCCAGCGGTGTCGGTCAGCTCGCGCAGGGCGCTGACGGCGCGGCCCTCGGTCAGCGAGAGGCGCTCACGCAGGTCGAGTGGCGCCGTCTTGTGGGAGACGCCGAGCGCCAGCAGCTCAGACATCGCTCGCCACCTCCTCCGCTTCGCGTCCGGGGGCGGCTTCCTCGCTCTTGGCGCGTTCCTCGTCGCGCTTGCGCTGCTCGGCGAAGCCCGCCAGCTCACGGAGCTCACGCTCGATCCGCTGCAGTTTCGCCGCCATGATCGCCACGTAGACGACGATCAGGACGAGGAAGACGATGTAGGCGCCGGCGACGTACTTGCCGGCCTCATCCAGCGGCAGCGCCGGGGCGGCGATTGGCAACAGGTCCAACATCAGCTCACCTCCGGGGCGATCCGCGATGCGGCGCCCGGCGCCGGCGCGTCGAGGGCCCGGCGCAGGCGCTTGACCTGCCCGGAGGCGCTCTTCGCGGTCAGCTCGAACTTGACCAGGGTGATCCAGAGCAGCGCCGTTGCCGTCAGGCTGCAGAGGAAGACGAACATCATCTCGCCGGGCAGGCCGCCGTTGGCGGTGGCGAAGGTACGCGGGTGGACGAGGCTCTCGGCCATCCGCACGGCCATGAAGTTGAGCGGCACGAAGGCGCCGGCCGTGATCGCGAAGACTGAGGCGTAGCGCGCCTGGCGCTCGGGGTCCTCGATCGCGTAGCGGAAGGGGTAGTAGGTCGCGTACATGAGGAAGACGATCAGGAAGCTGACCAGGGTCGGCTCATCCCAGACCCACCAGTGCCCCCAGGAGGCCTTGGCCCAGATCCCGCCGGTGATCAGGACGGCGACGCCGAAGATCACCGACATGTGGATCGCGACGTAGGAGTAGGCGTCCCACTTGCGATTGCCGCTGCGCAGATGGGCGATCGCGAAGACGCCACCGACCACGAAGCCGACCAGCGCCGTGATCGCCAGCGGCACGTGAAGGTAGAAGATCTTCTGGATGAAGCCCTGGTCGGCGTCGAGCGGGGCGTAGAAGAAGACCAGCGAAAGCGACAGGGCGAGCATCGCCACGGTGGCGATCGAGAGTGGTCTCAGTCCTTTGCCGTACATGCTTCGCGGGGGCGAGGGGCCTGGCCCGGTCAGTCCTCCAGTAGGAAGTCGAACACCGCATAGCCGACCAAGCCGAAGATCAGATCGTATAGCCCGAGAACCATCAGCCAGCTGCCGAAGCGGTCGTAGGCGGGACCGCCCACCTCCAGCAGCGGCTCGGTGGCGCCGGTGGCGGCGATCATCAGCGGCACGATCAGGGGCAGCAGGACCAGCGGCACCAGCAGGTCGCGGGCGCGCGAGTTGACCGCCATCGAGGAGATCAGGGTGCCGGTCACGGCCAGGCCGAGGTCGGCCAGGAGCAGGACCACCAGCAGCGGAGCCAGGCCGGCGGCCGAGTCGAGAAAGAAGAGGGCGAAGATCGGCACCGCGATCAGCTCCAGCGCCAGCAGGTAGGTGAGGAGCGCCGCCGCCTTGGAGGCGAAGAGGACGCTGCGGTCGATCGGGGCGAGGCGGATCGCGTCGAAGCCGCCCTCCTCACGCTCGGCGACGAAGAGGCGGTTGATTCCGAGCACGGCGGCGAACAGCAGCGTCGCCCAGAGCACCCCGGAGGCGAGGCTGCCGGAGAGCTGGGTGCGGTCGAGGCCGAAGCGGAAGATGACGAAGGTGGTGACGGCGAACAGCGCCATCGCCGGCAGCGACTGCAGCGTGCGCAGCTCCGAGCGCAGGTCCTTGGCGAGGATCGCCGCGAAGGCGGTGCGGGAGGGGGTCATGAGACCGCCGCCGCCTCGCCGATGCCGAGCCGCAGCACCTGGTCGGCCTCGGGCAGGTGGCGATCGGGGTCGTGGGTGACGACGACGCGGGTGCGGCCGCCTCCGGGGCCGATCAGCTCGCGGGCCAGCTCGCGTCCCTCGCTGTCGAGGTTGGAGTCGGGCTCGTCGAGCAGCAGCAGCTGCGGCTCGTGCAGGACGCAGCGACAGATCGCCAGCCGCTGCCGCATCCCGGCCGAGAGCTCGGCGATGCGCTCGTCGGCGCGGCGCTCCATGCCGACGGCGGTGAGCAGCGCCTCGATTCGCGCCTCGGCGGGCTCGCCGGAGATCCCGTGCAGCTTGGCGTGGAAGCGCAGGTTCTCGCGGCCACTGAGGTCGCGGTAGAGCAGCGGCTCGTGGCCGAGGTAGCCGATCTTGCCGCGCAGCTTCCAGGCCTCGGCCGGCAGCGTGCAGCCGAGCACGACCGCCTCGCCGCCGCTCGGTCGCAGCAGGGTGGCGAGGATCCGCAGCAACGTCGTCTTCCCGGCGCCGTTGGGTCCCAGCACGACCAACGACTCTCCCACCGCCAGCTCCAGCCCGACCCCGTCGAGCGCCGTGCGTTCGCCGTAGTCCTTGCGCAGCCCGGCCAGGCGCAGGGCGGGCTGCGGGGATCCTTTTTCACTGCTCACGGGGGGATTGTGACCGTCTAGGGTGGCGCGGCACATTTCGGCGAGAGGCCAGACGGCCTCGAAGGAGGAGTGAATGAGAAGCAGGTTGATGATGGCGTCGCTGGCGATCCCCGCGGCGCTGGCGCTTGGAGTGCCGCTCGCGGTCTCGGCGGGTCCGGGCAGCACGGTCAAGGTCGAGACGACGGTGACGATCGGGGCAACGGGCTACCAAGGCAAGGTCAAAGCGACCAACCCGAACTGCAACGCCGAACGGATCGTCGTCCTCAAGCAGAAGGGCAACGGCGTGCTCAGCCGGGTCGAGTCGAAGGCCAACGGCAACTGGAAGGCCGACCTTGACGAACTGAACGCCAACATCTCCATCCCCGCCAAGGTCTACGCCGAAGTGAAGCCGCTGACCCAGGCCACCGCAGGCCCGATCTACAAGTGCCTGGCGGCGACCTCGAAGACGGTCGAAATCGGCGGCGGCTGAGCCGCTCCGGCGTCGTTTGAACCTCGGCGAGCGGGTACGCGTATCCCCAGTCCAGCGCTCCCCGAGCCTCGGGGAGCGCGGCTGGAACCCGTCCGCAAGGAGGCAGAATGAAGCTGATCGCACGCATCTCGGCAGCCCTCGCCGTCGCCCTGGCGCTGGCAATTGGCGCCGCTGGCAGCGCCGTCGCCAAGCACGGCGCCGATGACCCGCCGGGCCACCATCACGGTGAGCACCACCATCACGGCAAACATCATCACCATGGGAAACACCACCATCACCAGGGTGAGGACCATCACCAGGGTGAGGACCATCACCAGGGTCACGGCGCCGACGACGGGCCCAACCACCAGTAGAGCCTGCGGCGGGTCGATTTAGTCCCGGATAGGGGGACTAAGTCGACCCAGCCAGGTCAGCGGCGCTTCTTCAGCGTGCGCTGACCGACCTTGAGCAGGGAGCCGGCGCCCTCGCGCAGGGCCTCGGTGCGGGTCGCGCCTTTGCCGTAGAGCGCTTTCGCCGAGGCGCGAACGGCTTCGCCGAGGGTGCGGTCGTAGGGCTGCCACCAGAAGTCGCGGGTGAGGCCCGGCTCCCAGGCGTTCATCTTGATGTTGACGCACTCGTAGAAGCCGAATTTGGAGTGCGAGCGGCCGACGCCGGAGTCCTTGACGCCGCCCCAGGCGCACTGACAGGCGCCGTGGCTGAAGGAGTGGTCGTTGATCCAGACCATCCCCGACTCGATCCGCCGCGCCATCCGCTCGCCCTTCTGGCGGTCCTTGGTCCAGACCGAGGCGCCGAGGCCGAACTCCGAGTCGTTGGCGAGGTCGATCGCCTCCTGCTCGGAGTCGACAATGACGATCGGCAGTACCGGGCCGAAGATCTCCTCGCGCATGATCCGGGTCTGGTGGGTGACGCCGGTGAGTACGGTCGGGGCGATGAACTTGCCGGGCAGGCCGGGGACGTCGGTGGGGCCGCCGCAGAGCTTGGTGGCGCCGCTGGCGACCGCGTCCTCGATCAGCTCGACGACGATCTCGTACTGGCCGTCGGAGGTCATCGGGCCGATCTCGGTCTCCCACTCGAGCGGGTCGCCGAGCCGCAGCTTCTCTGCCTCGCGGGCGACGCCGGCAACGAAGCGGTCGGCGATATCGCGGACGACGTAGACACGCTCGATCCCCGAGCAGGTCTGGCCGGCGTTGGCGAAGCCGCCCCAGACGGCGCCGGAGATGGCGTTGTCGAGGTCGGCGTCGGCGCAGACGATCATCGGGTCCTTGCCGCCGAGCTCCAGGACCGAGCCCTTGAGCAGGCCGGCGCAGACCTCGCCGACCGTGCGGCCGACCTCTACCGAGCCGGTGAAGAAGACCTTGCCGACGCTGGAGCGGGCCAGAGCGTCGCCGACGGCGCCACCTCCGTGGACGACCCGGACCAGGCCCTCGGGCAACCCCGCCTTCTCAAAGACCTGGCGGATCCGCTCGCCCAGCAGCGGCGTCAGGCTGGCCGGCTTCAGCACCACGCCGTTGCCTGCCATCAGCGCGATCGCGACCTCGCCGAAGGGGATCGACCAGGGGTAATTCCAGGGCGCGATCACCCCGACCACGCCGATCGACTCATAGGAGAAGTGCGCTTTCTTGCTGAGCGTGAAGGCCTGGTTCATCGGCACCTTCTCGTCAGCGAGGATCTTCGGGCCGGCTTTGGCGCACCAGTGCAGGGCGTCGATCGTCGGCAGCAGCTCCATCGTGTAGGCCTCGACCCGCGGCTTGCCCTGCTCGCGAACCAGCAGCTCGGCGACCTCGTCGACGTCGTCGAGCAGCGCGTCGGCGGCGCGGCGCATGTAGGCGGCGCGGGTCTTCGCCGGCAGCTCCGCCCAGGCGGGCTGGATGCGGGCGACGTCGTCGACGACGGACTGGACCTGGTCCGGGGCGATCGTCGGAACCGAGCCGACCAGCTCGCCGGTGGCCGGGTTGAACGACTCCAGGGTGGACAGGGCTGGGCGCGCTTCGGTAGTAGCCATTTGACAATTCTAGAGCGGTGTGGGAGGGGCATTGGGGAGGACTCGTCGGAGCAACAGCGGGGAGGCTCCGCCGAGCCCTCCCCAATGCCCCTCATACTCAGCGCTGGTGGACGACAAGCTGTTCGACACGAGCGAAGATCGCCAGCCGGAGGTTGTAGCTGCCGATGCTCCTTTGGCGGTGCGGATGCGGCCGCGGTCGCTGGACGAGCTGGTTGGGCAGGGGCAGATCCTCGGGGAGGGCTCGGCGCTGCGGACCGCGATCGAAAGCGGGCGTCCACATAGCGCGATCTTGTACGGGCCGCCGGGGTCGGGGAAGACGACGTTGGCGCGGATCGCCGCCGCCGGCGCCGAAGGCGCTTTCGAGGAGGAGTCCGCGGTCAACGCCGGCAAAGCCGAGATCCGCAGCGTGATCGAGCGGGCCCGGGAGCGCAGGAAGGGGTCGGGGCGGCCGACGATCCTCTTCCTCGACGAGATCCACCGCTTCAACAAGGCCCAGCAGGACGCGCTGCTGCCGGCGGTCGAGGAAGGGCTGCTGACGCTGATCGGGGCGACCACCGAGAACCCCTACTTCGAGGTCAACTCGGCGCTGCTCTCGCGCTCGCAGATCTACGAGCTGCAGCCGCTGGAGACGGGCCAGGTGGAGGAGCTGCTGCGGCGCGCCCTGACCGACCGCGAGCGTGGCCTCGCCGATCCGCCGCCGGTCGCCGACGACGCCCTAGCGATGCTGGCCGAGCGCAGCGGCGGCGACGCCCGGGTCGCGCTCTCGGCCCTGGAGCGGGCGGTCGAGCGGGCCCAGGGCAAAGCGATCGACATCGCCGCGATCGAGGACGCGCTGCAGCGCAAGGCGATCGACTACGACCGCCAGGGGGATCGGCACTACGACTTCGTCTCCGCCTGGATCAAGGCCACGCGCGGCTCCGACGTCGACGCCTCGCTCTACTACCTGGCGGTGATGCTGGAGGGAGGGGAGGACCCGCGCTTCATCGCCCGGCGCATGGTCATCCTCGCCTCCGAGGACATCGGCAACGCCGATCCGCAGGCGCTGCTCGTCGCCGACGCCGCGGCCCGTGCGGTCGACCGCGTCGGTCTGCCCGAGTGCGCGCTCAACCTCGCCCAGGCCGCCGTCTACCTCGCCCTGGCGCCGAAGTCCAACGCCTCCTACAAGGCGCTCTCGGCCGCTCGCGCCGAGGTTCGCGAGAACGGCGCCAAGACCCCGCCCGACTACCTCCGCGACGCTCACTATCCGGGCGCGAAAACGCTGGGACGCGGCGCCGGCTACCGCTACGCGCACGACGAGCCTGGCGGCGTCAGCGACCAGCAACTGCTCCCCGAGGGACTCGAGGACCGCCGCTTCTACGACCCCACCGACCGCGGCTTCGAGGCCGAGCTGGGGCGCCGCCTGAGCGCCCTCCGAGAGAGATTGCAGAAGCCCAAGTAACGGGCGCAACTTCTTCGGCCCCCGGGGGTTTATGAGTCGGCTTTCCAAGCTAGAGCCAGGGAGAGCCGACATACCGGCCGAAGGCCTGGACTGGGGGCCTTCGGCCGGGACTTACACAGGGGGGAGAGGGCGTCGAGTGGGACTGGACTCGGCGCCCTCTGTATTTCCGGCTTTTGGGGGGTGTCTGACCTAAGGGTCCC
>DASSFS010000008.1:0-51129 GCA_035694165.1 Solirubrobacterales bacterium
GATCGTGCCGGCCTACGACGAGGAGGAGGTGATCGCGGCCAAGGTCGCCAACGCCCTCGCCCTCGAGTACCCGCGCGAGCGGCTGCAGATCATCGTGGCCTCCGACGGCTCCGCCGACGCAACCGTCGAGCGTGCCCGCGCCGCCGGCGCTGACCTGGTCCTCGACCTCCCGGCCGGCGGCAAGGTCGCCGCCCTCAACGCCGCCGCCGAGCAGGCGACCGGCGAGCTGCTCGCCTTCTCCGACGCCAACAGCGAATGGGCCCCGGACGCGCTGCTGCGCCTGGTCGAGCCCTTTGCCGCCCCCGCGGTCGGCTACGCCTGCGGCCAGGTCCGCTTCGTCGACGAGGGCGGCGGCAACCTCGAGGGCGCCTACTGGCGCTACGAGATGGGGGTGCGGGAAATGGAGTCGGCACTGGGCGGGATCACCGCTGGTAACGGGGCCATCTACGCGGTCCGCCGTGACGCTTACCTGCCCCTCGCTCCATCCGGCAGCCATGACCTCTCCTTCCCCTTCGAGCTGGCCAAGCGCGGCTTGCGCTCGCTCTACGTCCCCGCCGCCCGGGCCGAGGAGAAGATGGTTCCGACCCTCGAGGGCGAGTTCGCCCGCAAACGGCGGATGATGGTCGGGCTCTGGGACATCGTCGTCGGCGAAGGGATGCTCTCCCCCCGCGGCTACACGCCACTCTTCGCTTTCGAGCTCGCCTCGCACCGGCTGCTGCGCTACCTCAGCCCGGCCCTGCACCTCGTCGTCCTCGCCACCAACGTCGCCCTGCTTGGCGAGGGCTGGGTCTACACCCTGACCTTCGTCGCCCAGCTGGCACTGATCGCCGCCGCCCTGCTCGGCCGCTGGCTACCGCTAGCCCCGCTGCGCGTCGCCCGCTACTACGTGATGACCACCGCCTCGATCGCTGCCGGCCTCTGGGACCGCGCCCGCCACGGTGCAACGGGCCGCTGGGAGAAGGCCGAGGGAACCCGCTGATGCCCCGCGCTTTCGACATCCTCATCGCCGCCCTGGCCCTGGTCGCCCTTTCGCCCTTCCTCCTCGTCGCCGCGATCGCGATCAAGCTCGGCAGCCCTGGCCCGGTCTTCTACCGCCAGGGCCGAGTCGGCCTTAACGGGCGCGGGTTCGAGATGCTGAAGCTGCGGACGATGGTCGAGGGGTCCGACCCCGTCGGCTACGGCACCGTGGTCACCCGCGACGACCCGCGCGTAACCCGCGCCGGCCGCTTCCTGCGCCGCACCTCCCTCGACGAGATCCCGAACCTGTTCAACGTCCTCAGCGGCGAGATGGCGATCGTCGGCCCGCGCCCGACCATTCCGGCCCAGGTCGATGACTACACCGCGCACCAGAACCGCCGGCACGAGGTGCTGCCGGGAATCACCGGCTGGGCCCAGGTCCAGGGCCGCGCCGGCATCCCCTGGGAGGAGCGGATCGAGCTCGACGTCTGGTACGTCGACCACCGCAGCCTCGCCCTCGACGCTCGCATCCTCGCCAGGACCGTTTGGCTCGTCCTCACCGGCCAGGGTCTCGCACCCGATTAGGGTTCCGGCATGGCCGAGAGACCCGAAGTCAGCTTGAGGAAGTTCGATCCCGGCGACGCCGCCGCCGTCCATCGCTGGTTCAACAACCCGGCGGCGACCGCGTCGCTGATGGAGCAGCGCGACAGCTTCTCGCTGGAGGAAGCCGAGGGCTGGGCGCGCCGGGCGATGGACGACTCGGGTGAGGACCGCAAGTTCGCGATCGTCGTCGAGGGCTACGAGGAGCCGGTCGGTTTCACCGCTCTCTATGGCCTCTTCCGCCAAACCGCGCCAGAGCTGGGAGCGCTGATCGGGGACGATGTGCGCGGCAAGGGCGTCGGCCGCCGCGCCGAGGCGCTGACCATCGCCAAGGCCTTCCACGAGTACGGCGCCCACCGCGTCTATGGGCGCATCCCCGCCCGCAACGAGATCGCCAAGAAGACGGTGACCAGTTTGGGATGGAAGCACGAGGGGACGATGCGCTCACACCTCGCCCGCGAGGGCGAACTGCCCGACGACTGTGAGGTCTGGGGCGTGCTCCCCGACGAGTTCCGCGCCGCCACCGCCGACCTCTTCGAGTGAGCACGCTGACCGCAACCGCCGAGCTGATCGAGGATCGGGGCGAGGCAGCCGCTGGCGGCGAGTTCTTCCGCTCCCGCCCCTTCCTCGCCGCCGAGGGCGTCACCCACACGCTGCGAATCGAGTCCGAGTCCGGCGAACTGCTCGCCCCCCTGCTGGTCCGCGAGATCCCCGGCACCGACGAGCGCGACGCTGTCTCTCCTTACGGGTATCCAGGGTTGGCAGGGAGTACGGGGCATGCCCGTCGGAGCCTCCCCGCTGTTGCTCCGACGGGCATGCCCCGTACTCCCCCCACCCTCGACCCCTCGGCGATCGACTTCTCCCCCACCGGCCTCGTCTCGATCTTCATCCGCCACCAGCTCGGCCCGCCGCCGCTCGCCGGTACGACCGAGCGCAACATCGTCCAGATCGCCGATCCCTCGCTACCGCCGAAGAGCCGGCCCAGCGACCGGCGCCAGGTCCGTCGCAACCTCGAAGCCGGCTACGAGATGACGCTCGTTCCCGGACCGGAGACGACTCCCCCGCAGCGGGCAGGATTCCTCGACGCCTACGAGCAGACGATGCGCCGGACCGGCGCCGCCGATCAATACTTCTTCAGCGCCGCCTACTTCGACCAGGCGCTCAGCGCCGAGCGGACCTGGCTGGCCTTGGCGACGGCGCCCGGCGGCGAGGTCGCCGCGGCCTCGCTGGTAGCCGTCAGCGACGACTACCTCCACTACTACCTCAGTGGCAGCGTCGACGCCCACCTGCGCGACTCGCCGATGAAGAACGTCCTCGCCCGGCTGACCGAGCATGCCGCCGAGCTGGGCCTGCCGCTCAACCTCGGCGGCGGTCTCTCGCGCGGCGACGCCCTCGAGGAGTTCAAGCGAGGCTTCGCCAACCGGCAGGAGCCCTGGCAGACGTCGGAGATCGTCTCCAACCCAGAGGCATACGCGCGCCTCACAACCGGCCGCAATGCTGGCAACTTCTTCCCGGCTTACCGCGCCTAGGGCCTATTCGTCGGGATCGACCGGAGTCGGTCCGGTGAACGTGAAGGCCTCAGCCGGCTCGCCGCCGTAGCGGCCCCAGGTCTCGGCGCCGAAGGCGCGGATCGCGTCGAGCGTGATCGCGCCTTTGTAGGTGGGGCAGCCGATCATGTTGGTCCAGGTCGTCGCCGCCACCTCGTAAGGCATTTTGTCGTTGGGGAAGAGCAGCGTCGCCCCGTACATCGTGTCGAAGAGGCCCTTCAGCGCCAGCTGGTCTTTTTGCGCCAGGTCGGGCGAGTACTGGATCTCCAGTCGCCCGTGCTCCAGCGTGTGGACGATGTTGATTTCCGCCGGCATCTCCGAATAGGCGCCATCGGCCTGCTGGTAGGGCGGTTCGACGTGGGGGCCGGAGGTCGGCGGGTTGGTCCCGTAGCCCGGCGAGGGCGATTTGGCCGGGATGTGCTGGTTGCCTTCGTCTTTCAACCCAAGCTGCAGTTTGCAGCCGGCCTGTTTCGCCGCGGTCTCCAGATCGTCGACCTTCACCGGCGGCGGCGGCGTTCCCGCCCGGTTGTCCGGCTGGACCCCGTTGGTCGATCCGACCGCCTCGTTGAGGTTGATGTGGGCGTCGCCTTCAGCGCCGGCGTCCTCGCCACCGGTGGCGAGGACGATGACCAGGACCACGACCGCCAGCACCGCGGTCGAGGCAATCGCGTAGCCGAAGATCAGCCGGTTGCGATTCGAACTCGCATCCGACTGCTCGCTCTCGAGGCGTTCCTGCCTCCGCTTCTCCCGCTCACTTCGCCCGGACATCGTTGAGTAAAAGTCTAGTCGGCGCTGCCGGTCAAGGTCGTGGCGTCGCCGCGGACCCGTTCCCAAGGCCGCGAAGCCCGCAGCGCACCGAGCACCGCGCGCGTCGCCGGCGCTTTGTTCAGCGCGTAGAAATGGATGCCGGGCGCGCCGGCGATCAACAGCTCCGCGCACTGCTGCGCCGCAAAGGCGACGCCGAGCTCGAACTCCCGCTCCGGGTCGCCGTCAACCGCTTCGAAGGCAGCTTCCAGCCGCGGCGGGATCGAGGCTTCGCAGAGGTCGCAGATCCGCTTCGTCTGGGCGAAGCTGGAGACCGGTATCACCCCGGCCAGGATCGGCACCTCGATCCCGTGCGCCCGCGCCTCCCGCACGAAGTCGAAGTAGACCTGGTTGTCGAAGAAGAGCTGGGTGATCAGGAATCCGGCCCCGGCGTCGACCTTCGTCTTCAAATACGTCAGGTCGGTCTCCTGATCGGCAGCCTCCGGGTGGACCTCGGGGAAGCAGGCGCCGCCGACCGCGAAGTTCCAGCGGCCGCCGATGAACGCGGCCAGCTCGGCGGCGCTGCCAAGCCCTCCCTCGGGCTGCACGAAGTCCTCTTCTCCGCGCGGCGGATCCCCCCGCAGGGCGAAGACGTTCTCGATCCCCGCCGCCTCGATCTGATCCAGCGTCGCCGCCAGCCCCTCGGCGGTCTCGCCGACGCAGCTGAGGTGGGCCATCGTCTCGAACCCAAGGTCGTCCTTCAGCGCCTTGGTGATCTCCACCGTGCCGTCACGGTTCGAGCCCCCGGCGCCGTAGGTGACGGAGACGAAGTCGGGCTCCAGATCCTTCAACTCGCGCGCGGTCGCGTAGAGCTGGGCCTTCGACTCCTCGGTCTTGGGCGGGAAGAACTCGACCGAGAAAGTCGGTCCCTCCGCGGCAATGATCTCGTCGATCCGCATCCGCTGAGGGTAGCCGGCCGGCGCTTCCTACGCCGCTGCGTTGCGGCGATCCACCCGGGCCTGGAACTCGGCCTGGATGTCCTCGAGGTGCTTGCCCTTGGTCTCCGGGACGAGCTTCCAGCAGAAGATCAGGGTGAGGATGCCGATCGCGCCGTAGAACCAGAAGGCGCCGCTGCGGCCGAGCGCTTCGATCAGCAGCAGGAAGGTCAGGGAGACGATGAAGTTGAAGGTCCAGTTGGCCATCGTCCCCAGCCCGGCCGCCTTGCTGCGCACACTGAGCGGGTAGATCTCCGCGTTGAGCAGCCAGAAGATCGGTCCGAGGCTGATCGCGAAGGAGGCGACGTAGGTCATCAGGCTGACAATCGCCAGGACCGAGGCGAAGGTGCTGCCGCCACCGCCGATGAACGCGGCGCCGAGGGCGTACAGCGAGATCACCATGCCGGAGACGCCGACCATCAACAGCGTGCGCCGGCCGGCGCGGTCGAGCAACCGCATCGCGACCAGGGTCATGGCGACGTTGATCACCCCGACGCCGACAGCGGCCAGGATCGAACCGGCGGAGGAGTTGACGCCGGTGAATTCGACGATCGTCGGCGCGTAGTAGATGACCGTGTTGATCCCGGTCACCTGCTGCAGGATCGCCAGCCCGACCCCGACCACCAGCGCCGCTTTGACGACCGGCTGCAGCAGCTCGCTCCAAGCGCCCGGCTTGTCGTCGATGCTCTCCTTGATTTCGTCGATCTCACGGTCGATCGTGTCGGGATCGTCGATGCGGATCTTGGCCAGGGTCGCACGGGCGGCGAAGTCGTCGCCGGTCATCACCAGCCAGCGCGGGCTCTGGGGCATCCGCAGCATCCCGAAGGCGAGCGCCAGCGCCGGCACGCAGCCGAGCCCCAGCATCCAGCGCCAGCCTTCGCTGGCGTCGAAGGCGAGCCCGACCAAGTAAGCGGCGAGGATGCCGATCGTCACCGCCAGCTGGAAGAAGCTGACCAGGCGCCCGCGGCTCTCCGGCGGCGCTACCTCGGAGATATAGACGGGGGCGGCGGCCGAGGCGAGCCCGATCGCGACGCCGATCACCACGCGGGCGATGACCAGGACCTCGACTCCTTGCGCCGCGGCGCTGGCCAGGGCGCCGAGGATGAAGACGCCAGCGGCGAGCAGGATCATCATCCGGCGGCCGTAGCGGTCCGCGGCCGGGCCGGCAAAGGCGGCGCCGGCGACCGCGCCGATCGGCACTGCCGCAACCACCAGACCCTGGGCGAAGCTGCCGAGCGCGAAGTCCACCTTGATGAAGAGCAGGGCGCCGGCGATGACACCGGTGTCGTAGCCGAACAGCAGCCCGCCGAGTCCGGCGATCGCGGCCGTCAGTACGACATTGCGGTGCGCCCTGCGCGCAGACGCCTCCGATCCCGAGCTCATCCCGGCCGGCACCGTATCTCGCTCCACGGACGAGCCGCCGCGCCGCCATCCTTGCCTTTACCCCGGACTTTGCGGAAGCGGAGCTCACTCCCCTCTGGACAGCCCCACAGCGGCGGGCTAAGTTCGCTTTGCGACTGGGAGAGACCGGTTCCCGCGGAAGCCAAGCGGGGAGCGGCCTCGAAGGTGGCGCGACGAGCTTCTAAGCGCGAAGGCTACGCGCGAGGCAGGCAACCGAGCGCCATCACCGGTCGCGTTTTGCGTTCCGGTCTGGCCGCGCCTCGAGGTTGGGCATTTGACCCACTCAGAGTGTGGTTAAGCGCCCAACGAAGCCCGCAGCCGGGCTGTCCTCGCGAGCGTTCCACACACATACCCTGGTTCGTCGCGGATCTGACCGTGCGTGAAGCGGAGCGTGGCGAGGCCGGAGCCGGCGTGAGCGTTGTCACGACGCTTATCGCGCGCCTGCTTGAAGGGAGTGCGGTGGTAGCGCAGGCTGTCGGCCTCGACTACGAGCCCGAGGTTGGGCCAGAAGAAGTCGACCCGGTAGCCGTCGAGCCAAGCCTGGGTGGTAGGCGCCGGCAGCCCCGCCCTCCGCGCGAGCGGCAGAAAGCGCCGTTCCAGCTGCGTGGAGGTGAGGGTGATCGTCGGACCGTCGAGCAGCTCTCGGAGGCGCCCGCGGCCCGGCCATCGGGGCAGTTCGTCGATCTCGTCGCGCAGGCGCTCGGGATCGACCAGTTCGAGGTGGTCCGCTTCGTTGATCGCCGCTTCCAGTTGCCCGTCGGGAACTTCAGCGGCCAGGTCCACCAGGGTGGCGACCGGATGGGTGACGGGGATGCCGTCGACCTCGCGACGTCCCGGCCCGTCGTGGTCCCGGCGCCGATGCGAGCGTATGCCGGGCCGTCGCCTGCGGCACGCTGGCGGCACGACCACGTGGGTATCACCTCGCCGGGCGGGTCGGATTCCCCAGAGCGCCGCGGCGCTGCGATGGTTGAGCAGGGCCCGCGGCCCGCAGACGAGGACTGCGGCCATCCACCATCCATGCTGGCTGACGTGAGGGCGCCCGACCGCGTAGACACCTCGCATCAAGCGGTGGAGTCGGCCGCTGGCCAGCCGGTGCTCGATCGCCCGCGGCTTCATCCCCAGCGCCGCGAGCTGAGCGCTGGTAACGACCCAGTGCTGCCGTCTCGCCAGGTCCCAAGCCTCCCTCGCCCATGGTTGAACGGTTAACCCACCCATGGTGTGGTCAAGTGTTCAACGAGGCCGGACTCTCCCCCTTAGACGTGCGCACGTCGGCCGCCACGCCATCCGACCCGCCGCCTACCTTTCGTCCCGGCCTTGGAGACCTGCCCCTCCTGGCCCGCGACCGGGGCGCAACTCCGGGAGTAGGCGTCGCCGGCGAACCCCGTGAGACTCGCAGCGACTAGCCCGCCCGCTCCCACTTGCTCATGCGAGGATGGCGGCGATGAGCGGCGAGGTTCGCTACGAACGGGTGGGCGCGGCAGCGGTGCTGACGATTGATCGTCCCGAGCGCCGCAACGCCATCGACGCCGCCACGGCAACGGGTCTGCGAAGGGGATTCGATGATTTCGAGGCCGATGGTGAGGCTCGCGTCCTCGTCCTCACCGGCGCCGGCGGCGAGGCCTTCTGCGCCGGCGCCGACCTCAAGGCGATCAACCTCGACGTCGACGACCCGGCCGGCCCGGAGGGTTTCACCCGTCTGACTCCGTCAAAGCCGGCGATCGCCGCGGTCGATGGCTGGTGCCTGGCCGGTGGCCTCGAGCTGGCGCTCTGGTGCGATCTGCGGATCGCCACTCCCGGCTCCACCTTCGGCTTCTTCGAGCGCCGCTGGGGCGTGCCGCTGGTCGACGGCGGCACCCAGCGGATGCCGCGCGTGGTTGGCATAGGCCGGGCCCTGGAGCTGATCCTCACCGGCCGCCCGGTCGACGCCGAGGAGGCGTTGCGGATCGGCCTCGTCAACGAGGTCGTCGCCCCCGCCACCCATCTCGAGCGGGCGCTGGAGCTGGCCGAGAAGATCGCCTCCTTCCCGCAGGAGACGATGCTGGCCGATCGCCGCGCCGCGATCGAGGGGGCTGGTCTGCCGCTGGCTGAGGGGCTCGCCCTGGAGCACCAGCTCGGCCGCGAGACGCTCGGTGCCGCCGTCCGCGGTGCCGCCCGCTTCGCCGCCGGCGAGGGTCGGCACGGCGACGGCGTCTAACCGCCCGCCGTCCTTTTCAGCCCGCTGGGGTCACTCGCCGCATCTCCCGCTCGGCTGCCTCGGCGCCGATGTAGGGCATCAGCACCGCGAACAGGAGGTCGGGAAGGATCCGCCGCAGTTCCGGCCCGCGGCCGGCGCGGATCTCGTCAAAGATCATCGAGGTGGCACCGCCGATCGCGAAGCGGGCGGTGTCCGCCGGCAGCGCATCGCCCTGGTCGGAGAAGGTGCGGCCTTCCTCGAGGAAGTAGGTGAAGCGACCGAGGGCGGCGCGGTAGCGGATCCGCGCGTCCTCGCCGACCGCGGTCACCTCGACCATCGCCATGCGGGCGATGTCGGACTCGCTCGCCAGCAGCTCGACCAGCGCGCGCAGCGCCGCCGCGATCCGTTCCGGCCAGGGTTGCCCGACTGTGCTCTCGAAGGCGGTCGAGACATGGGCGAGGAGGACGTCGATGACCGCGTCATAGGCCTCGAGGAAGCACCCCTCCTTGCCGACGAAGGTCGCGTCAAAAGTCTGGCGGCTGACAGACGCCGCTTCGATCACATCGACGACGGTCGTCGCCTCGTAGCCCTTGGCGGCGGCGACGCGGACCATCGCCTCCAGCATGCGCTCGCGCTCGGAACGAACTGCGTAAGCCCTAGGTAGCGCCTGGCTCGCTCCTAACCCGGATCGTGGATTCGATGCCGATGAACCCATCACGTTCAGCGTAGGGCAGTCGCGGCACCCTGTCCAACCGCCCATATGCTTCGCCGATGAAGATCGGGATCGTCGGGCTGGGCTACGTCGGGCTGCCTCTCGCCGTCGCCTTTGCGGAGGCGGGACAGCAGGTGATCGGGCTCGATCTCGACCCAGCCAAGGTCGAGTCGCTGAACGCCGGGCGCAGCTACATCGAGGACGTTCCCGACAGCACCCTGGCGCCAATCCAAGAACGCCTGCAAGCGACGGACGACTACGCCGAGATGAGCTCCTGCGAGGCCGTCGTCGTCTGCGTGCCGACGCCGTTGACCAGCTCCCGTGAGCCCGACCTCACCTATCTGCTCGAAGCCGCCACCTCGCTCGGCGCCGTCCTCCGCAGCGGCCAACTCGTCGTGCTCGAGTCGACCACCTACCCCGGCACCACCCGGGAGCAGCTGACGCCGATCCTCGAACGCTCCGGGATGACCGCGGGTGAGGACTTCTTCGTCGCCTTCTCCCCCGAGCGAATCGACCCCGGCCGCACCGACTACACGATCAGGACCACGCCGAAGCTCGTCGGCGGCCTGACCCCAGCCTGCACCGAGCGCGCCCGCGAGCTCTACTCGCTGGTCTGTGACGACGTCGTCGTCGTCTCGACCCCGGAGGCAGCGGAGCTCTCGAAGCTGCTCGAGAACGTCTTCCGCTCCGTCAATATCGCCTTCGTCAACGAGCTGGCTCAGCTCTGCGACCGCCTCGACATCGACGTCTGGGAGGTGATCGACGCCGCTTCGACCAAGCCCTTCGGCTTCATGCGCTTCGAGCCGGGGCCGGGAATGGGAGGCCACTGCCTCCCGGTCGATCCCTTCTATCTCGGCTACAAGGCCAGGGAGCAGGGTTTCTACCCCGAGTTCATCGAGCTCGCCGGCAAGGTCAACCAGGCCCAGCCGGCCTTCTGCGTCGAGCGGATCGAGCGCTTCCTCAACCAAGCCTCGAAGCCGGTAAAGGGCTCGCGGATCCTCGTCCTCGGCGCCAGTTACAAGGCGGGCAGCGGTGACACCCGCGAGTCGCCCGCGTTGACGATCCTGCGATTGCTGACGGCGCTGGAAGCCGACGTCTCCTACCACGACCCGTTTGTCGAGGAGCTGCCGGAGCTCGGGCTCAGCTCGGTCGACCTCGGCGGGTCCCTGGCCTCGACCGACCTCGTCGCCATCGTCACCGCCCACCCCGGAATCGACTACGGCCGGGTCGTCGCACAGGCACCGCGGACCCTCGACTTCCGCGGCGTCACCCGCGACCTCGAGGCCGAGAACCTCGAGCGCCTCTAGAACCCTCTAGCTCTTCGCCGCCTGCATCTCGGCGTTCGCTCGCTCCGCCCCGAAGTAGGGCATCACCGCGAAGTACATGAACTCGGGCAGCAGCTGGCGGAAGTCCTCCTTGCTGCCGGTTGCCAGCCGCGAGTGGATCACCGCATGGATGCCGGCGGCGACTCCCTCACCGGCGATCGCCGGTGGCACCTGACCATCGCCGGCTTCCTCGCGGGCGCGATTGAGAAACGCGTTGACCCGTTTCATCGCCGCGCCGCGTTTCTCTAGGGCGACCGGTCCGGCGGCGTGGACCTCGACGATCAGCGCGCGGCCGATGTTCGGCTCGGCGTCGAGGAAGTCGAGCAGCGCAGCGAGGCCGGCTCGGAGCTGTCCCATCCAGGTCGATTCCCCCGCCGCCGCGGCGAGGATCAGCCCTTCGACCCTCTCCACGCCGGCGTCGTAGGCCTGCAGATAGCAGTCGTCCTTGTCGGCGAAGTTGTCGTAGAAGGCCTGCCTGTAGACGCCGGTACGGTCGAGCACGGTACGCACCGACGTCCGCTCGTAGTCCTCGGCTCCGACCGCCTCGAGCATCCCCTCCAGAATCGCTTGACGCTTGGGCACGGTCTCCGGCGCGAGTTTGGGAGCAGTCCGAATTCCCACCTGCCCTCCTTGGGTCGATCTAGGGAACCGCTTGTCTGGCTTCGGGTACCATAGCGGTATGTAGCAGAGACTGCCACCTTGGAATCCAATTTCGGCCAAGGTACCCTGGCGTTTGTGTCCGAACAAGCGTCGACTATGCGACCGCCGCCCGGGCGCCACCCTCTCCCTAAAGAGTTCATCGCCCAGCACCAACGGGCGCGGATCATCGCGGCGCTGGCGGAGGAGACTGTAGAGAAGGGCTACCGCGCCGTCACCGTCGCCGACATCGTGCGCCGGGCCGGGATCGCCCGCAACACCTTTTACGAGAACTTCTCCTCCAAGGAGGACTGCTTTCTTGCCGCCTCTGAATACGCGGTCAAAGAGGCGCTGCGCCGCGTCGTCGAGGCCGCCGCCAAGGTCGAGAGTTGGCCCGACCGGGTCAACGCCGGCCTCGCCGCCTTCCTCCACTACGTCGCCAGTGAGCCGGCCCTCGCCCGCACCTGCATAGTCGAGGCGCTCTCGGCCGGGCCCGCCGCCGTCGACCGCTACGAGCGCTCGATCCAGGCCTTCGTGCCGCTCTTTCGCATGGGCCGCACAGTCTCGCCGCACGGCGACGAGCTGCCGGGCACGCTCGAGGAGACGATCATCGGCGGCATTTTCTGGATCGTCTACCAGCGCATCATCATGGGGCAGACGGACAAGATCGAGGGCCTGTTGCCGGAGCTCGTGGAGTTCTCCCTCACCCCCTATATCGGCGCCGAGGCGGCGAAGCGAACGGCAGCCGAGGAGCCTGGAGCCGGCAAGGATTGAGCCCGGGGGGACCGTCGTTCCACCTCCGGTGGAGCTGAGCGGAAGCTCTAATTCCCCCGACCGGTATCGTCGGTCTGTGGCCGCCGATCCTGCCGACTCCCCGGTCGAGCAAGTGGAGGATTACCCCCCAGAGCTAGCCCGCCTTCCCCCCGGAAGGCACGGTCTGCCGCGCGAGTTCGTCGCGCACAACCAGCGCGAGCGTTTGATCGCCGGGCTGGCCGAGGCGATCGCCGAAAACGGCTACTCGGGGACAACCATCGCCCACATAACTCGCCACGCGGCTGTCTCCCGGCGCACCTTCTACGAGCACTTCAGCAGCAAGGACGAGTGCTTCGTCGCTGCTTACGACACGGTGATGGCGGAACTGCGCGAGCGGGTCGGCCAGGCTTTCGAGGAGGAGTCGGATTGGCCGCACGCGGTCAAGGCCGGAATCGGCGCGATGCTGCACTTCCTCGCTGCCGAGCCCAACCTCGCCCGCCTCTGCATGGTCGAGGCGCTGGTCGCCGGCCCGGTCGTGGTCGAGCGCTACGACGCCGCAATCCAGAGCTTTGTCCCCTACTTCCAGAGTGGCCGCGAAGGCCGCTCGCCGGAAGTTCTCGAGCGCCTCTCGCCAACTACGGAGGAGGCGCTGGTCGGGGGCATGATGTCGTTGATCTCCCGCCGCATCATCGCCGGCAAGGCGACCGAGTTGGAGATCCTCCTGCCCGACCTCGTCGAGTTCACGCTAACGCCGTACCTTGGCAGCGACGAGGCCGCGAAGATCGCCCGCGAGGGCTGACTTCAGGCCCCCGCGAGGGGCTGAGCGTTGGACGAGGCGCCGGGGGCTACGGCGGTGGCGAAGCGCCACCTGGGTCGCGGTTTTCGCCGCTGGCGCCGCCGTGCACACCCGCGCCTCGCCGATGTTTGGCCAACATCTGGGTGCAGAGTGACACACCAGCACTCCTAACGCAAGAATTCCTGAATAAACGTCAGAGTTCCGAACGGAGGTGAGCGCGCCAGGGCCGTGGCGGCTCCGAGCGGAGCTCCCACCAGGCGGCGTCCTCGCCGAAGTAGTTGAGCACTACGAGGTGGGCCAGGTCCGGCAGCAGGCGCCCAACGTCAGCGGCGCGCCCAGCGCCGATCTCGAGGCTGATCGATTCCTCGATCGCGCCGACCATGAAGCCGGCCGTCAACGGCGAGGCCGAGGGAAGGACGCCCGGCGTTCTGCGAGCGCTGTCGACCGCGGCGATCAGCCGCTCGATCACCTGCTGGTGCCTCTCCCAGGCTCTGCCACGGGCAGCCCGGACCTCGATCAGCAGCGCCCTGGCCAACAGTGGCTGCTCGGCGACGACGCGCAGCAGCGCGGCCAAGGCGGCGCGGAACCCAAGCGACCAGTCCCCCGCCTGGCGGCCGGCCTCCAGCACGTCTTCGCAAAGCTGATCCGCCGCCTCCTCGTATGCCTGGGCAAAGCACTCGTCCTTGCTGCCGAAGCGACGGTGGAACTGGTCGCGGCTGATGCCGGCGCGCTCGGAGACCTCGTTTACGGTTGCCCGTTCGTAGCCGAGGGCGCCGACCGTAAGCAGCATCGCTTCATGGACGCCACGGTCGCTGCTGCGGTCCGGGATCGCCTCTTGCCAAGAGCGAACGGCGCGGAGTGTGCGCGGCCCTTCCACCTGAGGTACTTTAGCCCATATTTGGGAACTCTCGACACCTTATGTACTGACTCCGTACCAATGGGAACCCGCGCTATCCTGGGGCGGTGCGAGCCTTGCCTGGAAAGGCTTCTCGGCAGCCCCCCGGCCCTCAGCCGGTAAGCCGTACTGCCGCGGCAGCCGACCAGAGACGTCGCATTCTCGAGGCAACTGCTGACCTGATTGCCGAGCACGGCTATCAGGGGGCGACGATCGAGACGATCGTGCGCCGCGCCAAGGTTGGCTACGCCACCTTCTATAAGAACTTCGAGGACAAGGAGCAGTGCTACCTGGCCCTGCTCGACACCGCCTACGAGGCCAGCGCCCGGCGGGTGCAGCAGGCCTACGATCGCGAGCAGGCCTGGCCGGACAAGGTGGCAGCTGGCCTGGGGGCCCTGTTCGAGCAGATCGCCGCTCACCCAAATGTCAGCCGCGCCTGTTTGGTCGATGCCCTGACTGCCGGGCCGGAGGCGGTCGCCCGGCACGAGGCGGCCTTGGCGCGGTTCACGCCGCTGCTGAAGCCGGGTCGTGAGCTCAATCCGCGCCGGGCGGGATTGCCGGGAACGCTCGAGGACACGCTGATCGGCGGTGTCCTCTGGGTTGTCAACCAGCGCCTGATCGCCGGCGAAGCCACGGCCTTGAAGGGGCTCTTGCCGGAGACGATCGAGTTCGTCTTGCGGCCCTACGTCGGCGAGCAGGTCGCGGCCCGTGAGGCCGAGCTCGCCGCCTCGAGCTGACCGTGGCCGAGGAAGAGCTCGGACCGCTTCCCGCCGGCCGCCACGGCTTCAGCCGAGAGCAGGTCGCCCACAACCAGCGCGAGCGGCTGATCGCCGGCCTGGCGACGGCGGTCGCCGAGCACGGCTACAACGCGGTCACGATCACCCACATCACCAAGGCGGCGCGGGTGTCCCGCCGGGTCTTCTACGAGAACTTCGAGAGCAAGGAGGCGTGCTTCCTGGCCGCCTTCGACGTCGTCGTCGACCACATCGGAGCGCTGGTTGGGGAAGCGGTGCAGGCGGCGCCGGACTGGCCGCATCAGGCGATCGCCGCTGCGCGCCAGGCGCTTGCCTTCCTCGCCTCGGAGCCGGAGCTGGCGCGGCTCTGCCTGGTCGACGCGCAGAGCGCTGGTCCGGTGGTGGCGGCGCGTTTCCTCGCCGCGGTCGGCGAGCTGGAAGCGCCGCTGCGGAGAGGACGGGACGAGCGGCGCGACGAGCGCCCGCTGCCGCCGACCACCGAGGAATCGACGATCGGCGCCCTCGTCTCGCTCGCGGCGCGCAAGGTCAGCGCCGGCGAAGCCGAGTCCCTCGGGGACCTCCTGCCGGACTTCACCCAGTTCATCCTCGCGCCGTACCTTGGCCCCGACGAGGCCGAACGCCTCGTGCAACAGCCCGTATAGCTCTCGGTACCACCCCGTCCACCCTCGGGAACCCATCTGGGAACGGGGATTTTCTTTTGGGAACCCTCTCTTGACAGCCCCTGTTCCGGGTGCTTCACTAGCGACGCTCGTGGGTACGGATAGCACCTTCTAGGAACTCTCCTCACCCTTCGAGCGCATCAGGGAACGCGCAGTAACAGGGACAACCGAGCCCATGGGGTCGCCAAGGGAAGCGGCCGGTAGAGGGGCTCACGGGACAAGGAGAGCAATAGGTGAGACGCCTAGCGATGGCACCGTCCGTGGGATCGACCGGGGCAGCCGCGGCCAGCCGAGGCTTCGTCGTGGCGCTTGGCGCGCTGCTCGCTTTCGCTCTGATCCTGTTGTCCTCCGCCGCGCCCGCGATGGCCGGTAAGGGAACGATCGCCGTCTTCAGCGCGTCGCTTCCGCGGGGTGTCGCAGTGAATGAAACGACCGGCAACGTCTATGTGATGGAAGATGGGAAAGTCGGGGTCTACGACGCCGACGGCAATCCGCTGTTCGCGTTCGGGAACGGCCTAGGCCCCGAACCTGGGCAGTTCGCGAACACCGCTGGGATCTCGGTCAACCAGGTCAGCGGTGACATCTACACCTTCGATATGCAGTTCAACTACCGGATCCAGCAGTTCGACTCGAGCGGCACCTTCATCCGGATGTGGGGACACGACGTCAACGGGACGCTGCCGGGGACGGGCTTCGAGATCTGCACCGCCGCCTCCGGCGATACCTGTCAGGCCGGCGTGGACTCCCCCGCGCCGGGTGGGTTCAGCGCGGAGGGCCTCGGAGCACCGGGCTCGCACCTGGCGATCGATCCCGTGACCGGCAACGTGATCGCCGCCGACGGTGGTAACCAGCGACTGCAGGTCTTCAGCTCCAGCGGAGCCATCGTCAGCGTGCTGGGGTCAGCGTCCCTGTTTCCCGGGAGCAACTCGCCGGCCGTGGTCGCAGCCGACTCGCAGGGCAACACCTATGGGGCGGGGTACGGAGGAACGATCCAGAAATTCAGTCCAGCGGGTGAGCTGATCGGCCCCATTGGCACCGGCATCGCTGCCTCCAGAATGGCGATCGACACCAGCGACGATCACCTTTTCGCCAGTGGTATTGCGGCGTCCGGAGACTGGAGGATCGCCGAGTACGACCCGAGCGGGACGCTGCTGGAAGAGCACGCGGTCGGGATCCCAGAGCCCAGCGGCCTCGCCGTCAACTCGGCGACGGGTCGGGTCTATGTCTCCGATGGCGATGGCGGCAAAGTCATCGTCATCGACGAGGTCGGGGCGCCGCCGCTGGCCACGGTTAACCCCGCTACCGAGATCGCTCCGACGAGCGTAAAGCTGAACGGGACGGTCAACCCGGAAGGCACTTCCTTCGATACCAAATGGCGCTTTGTCTGCACGCCTGCCTGCCCCGGGCTGACGGGCGGCAATGCAGGCAACGGCACGACCGACGTGCCGGTGTCCGAGGTCGCCACCGGCCTTGACCCCAATACCACCTACCAGGTACGGCTGATCGCGACCCGCGAGTTCGGTGGAGGCCAAACGGTCTCCGGCGTCGGCAGCTTCACGACCGCGGCGACCGAGCCGGTGATCTCGCTCGTCGCCGCCTCCCGCGTCACCGACACCACCGCTCGCCTGGGCGCGGCGATCGATGCCAGGCACAGCGCCACCACCTACCGCTTCGAGTTCGGGACCGACAGCGGCTACGGCGTCGTCGTGCCGGCCGGTGGCAGCGAGGACGCCGGAGCCGAGCTCGGTCCCCGACCTGCCTTCCAGCGCATCACCGGCCTCACGCCGGAGACGACCTATCACTTCAGGATGGTGGCCGAGAACAGCGCCGGTGAGGTGGAGAGCGAAGACGTCACCTTCACGACCGTCTCCAATGCGGAAGCGGCACTGCGGCCGCGCGGGATCGAGCTGGCCAGCCCGCCCGACAAGGGGAACCAGAACCCCTCCGGCTATCTGTCCGACGACGGCGAATCCGTGATCTGGTCGACCTTCACCGGCACCGCCGGTTCGCCGCTCGGAAAGCTGTCCCTGTTCAAAGCCGACCGGACCGCCGACGGCTGGGTCTCTCAGAGTCTGCTGCCGCGACCGGAGGACCTGGTCAGCGGCGGCGAGCAGGCATACGTCCTGGTCGCCAACGAGGAGGACTTTTCGAAACAGATCTTCCAGGTCGGCGAGAGGGGAAACAGCGCCGAGGAACCGGCGGAGGCTCTTACCCTCGTCCGTTACAACCGCGCCAGCGGTGAGCAGGAGATCCTCGACTTCTTCCCCGAAGGGCGGCTGCTCGCTGACAGCGACAGCGAGTACCTCTCTTCGGCCGATACGAGTCACCTCTATCTCTGGGTGCGCGAAGGAATCGAAACGAGCCTGCCGCGCCAGATTTACGAGATCGGCAGCGGCACTCGCCAGCTGGTCAGCGTGATGCCCGACAGCGGCGAAAAGCCCGCTTGCGGAACGGTGCTGGAACAACGGGTGAGCACCCTCTCCGACGACGGCAGTCGCTTCTACTTCATGAGCCGGGGAGACGACTGCTTCAGCCCACAGCAGATCTACCTGCGCGACGATCACCGCACCCTCAGCACGGCCGACGACACCACGACCCGGGTCTCCACGCCGGCGGTAGCCGGCCCGGAAGGGGTGGCGAGAGTCATCCGAACGAACCCCGCCGGCGACTCGCTCATCTACTACAGCGAGGCGCGGGTGACCGCGGAAGACACCGACGACAGCGCCGACCTCTTCCGCTGGACGCTCGGCGAGGGCAGCACCTGCCTCACCTGCATGGTCGACGACATCGGCCTCGCTCTCTCCGGCGACGAGCAGTTGGAAAACACGCTGGTCTCGGAAGACATGTCACACATATACGTCTCGACTGGTCCGGGCCTGGTGCCGGGCGAGGGCGAGGGGGACTCGACCAGCATCTACGCGATCGTCGACGGTGAACTGAGTTACGCCTCTCCCGGACGGCTCGGCGAAAACGGTTCTGCCGAGGAAATCTCGACGCTGACCCCGAGCGGCGAGGTGCTGGTCTTCTATTCCAAGCTGGAGAAGATCACCGCTGATCCGACCGGCGGCTTCGAGCAGTACTACCGCTACTCGGAGCGAACCGGCAACGTCGAGTGCCTCAGCTGTGCCCCGCCAGGGCGGCAGCCGGCCTTGCCTGAAGGAATTCCTTTTCCCGGCGCATCGTGGGGGTCAGCTCCACCGGCGGCAAAGGCGTCGCTGCTGAGCGACGATGGCGCAACGTTCGTCTTCAGCACCGAGGCGGCGATCCTGCCGAGGGACGTCAACGGCGGCCCGGATGTCTACGAGTGGCATAACGGCACGATCCGGCTGGTCACCGACGGTGAGGGAGAGTACGGGGACAGCTCAGGCGCGCTGTGGCTGCGCGGGATGTCTTCGGATGGGACCAACGTCCTTTTCAGCGTGGCCGCGAAACTGACCGGGTACGAGCGCGACGATGTCAGCCAGCTCTTCGTGGCTCGGCTCGACGGTGGCTTCCCACGGCCGAAGCCCGAAGCCGGCTGCGCTGAGGATGCCTGCCAGGGGCCGTTGGACGGGGCGCCGGCCTTCGCCCGACCGGGCAGCGTGGCGATCGCCGGCCCCGGCAACGCGTCCGAAGCAAACCGCCGCGCCAAGCCGCGCTGCCGCTCGCAGGTCAAGCGGGCGCACTCCAGCAGAGTCAAGGCCCGATGTGCGAAACGGAACTCGAAACGAAAGGGCAAGGCCTCGGGCCACAGTGCCAAGGCCGACCGGAACAGGGGCGGCAAGTGAGCGCGGCTGAGCGGAAGGGGATCGGAACGATGGGACGCAGGATCGGAGTTCTCACCGCGCTGGCGCTGACCGCGCTGGCGACGCTAGCCCTCGCGGCGTCGGCGCAGGCGGCGCCGCAGCTGGAGATGAAGGCGCGCTGGGCGCCGCAGAACCTGATCCCCGGCGAGAACGGGCTGTTCGTCCTGCGGGTGCGCAACTACGGGGACGCGGATACCTCCGGCACCGTCACGGTGACCGAGCAACTGCCGCCCGGGGTGACCCGGATCGAGCCGTTGCCCTTCGACGAAATCTTCGGCATCGAAGAGGGCATCGGTTGGAAATGCGAAGGCCTGGTGACCGTCACCTGCACCACGACGAAACCGATCCGGGCGTTCGACGACAACATGCCTTACTCAGGGGGGCAAGGCGACACCGGTCTCGGCGGTGCGCCCGGCTACGCGGCACAGATCTACATCCGGGTCGCGGTCGACTCGGGCGCGGGGGGTGGCTACGTCAACGTGGCGACCGTGACCGGCGGCGGCTCGGATCCGGCCGTCGACGAGGACCCGCTCCGCATTGCTTCCGACCCAACCGAGTTCGGCATCACGCCGGAGAGTGGCGAGGCCGACTTCTACGACGCGGCCTATCCGGCCGGTGAGCCACAGCGACAGGCGGGGGCGCACCCGTTCGAGCTGCGGGTCAACTTCGACTTCAACCTGCAGGCGGGAGAAGCGCCGAGCCTTTTTCCGGGCTTCATATCTCCGTTCGCCTACAGCCTTCCCGTAGAGCGTGTTCGCACGGTCAAAACCATCCTCCCCAAGGGGCTGATCGGCAACCCGGAGGCGACGCCGAAATGCACGGCATCCGATTTTCTGAAGGAGGGCGTCTCGCAGTACACGAGCACCGCCTGCGCGCCGGAGACTCAGGTGGGGACGATCACCCTGTTGCTGAACGCTTTCGCCAACGAGACCCGCGGCCACGGCGACGGCTCGGGGTCGGGTCTGTTCACCCCTGCGTCATGGACCCGCATCCCGGTCTACAACCTCGAGCCGCCAAAGGGCTATCCGGCCGACTTCGCGTTCAACGTGGGCGACTACCGCGGCCATATCTATCCGACCATCGACCCTGGCCATGGCTACGCGATCAAGGCACTGACGCCCTACATCAGCGGCCTGTTGCCGGTGCGCTCGGCAGAGTTCACAATGTGGGGAGTCCCGGCCGACCCGGCGCACGATTGGCTGCGGTCGACCACGCTGGAGCAGGGCGGCGGGAAAAAAAACGCCTATGGCGCCTCGAGCAAGGCGCCGATCAAGCCGCTGCTGACGATGCCGCTGTCGTGCGGCGATCACGGAAAAGTCATCGTCGAGGCCGAGAGCTACGCCCACCAGGGACAGTGGAAAGGCACCCAGCTGACCACTGACTCGCTCGACGTGACCGGTTGCGAGGACCCGCGGATCAGGTTCCATCCAGAGGTCGACCTGCAACCGACCTCAAGGGCAGCGGGTGGGCCAACCGGCCTGCAGGTCAACCTGAGGGTCCCGCAGCGCAACGACACTGTGACTGACGCCGATGAACTGTACGAGCAGAACGGCGACATCCAGGCGATCGCGACGCCGCCGCTGAAGAAAGCCGTCGTCACCCTGCCCGAGGGGATGACGATCTCGACCTCGGCCGCGCAGGGCCTCGGCAACTGCTCGCCGGCGCAGATCGGGCTGGGGACCGACTCCCCGGTCACCTGTCCGGCCAACTCCCAGTACGGGACGCTGACCCTCTACACCCCGATCCTGCCCAAGGACGCGCCGATGACGGGCAAGATCTACGTCGCCAAGCAGAACGACAACCCGTTCGACAACTTCCTCTCGCTCTACCTGGCGATCCAGGAACCCGAACGGGGTCTGCTGGTGAAGATCCCGGGCAAGGTCGACCTCGACCCGGTCAGCGGGCAGATCCGCACCACCTTCGACGACCTGCCCGAGTTCCCGGTCTCCGACATGGAAATGAACCTGAAGGGTGGGGTGCGGGCGGCACTCGCCAACCCCTCGACCTGCGGGACGAAGACGATCACCGCGGAGTTCTACTCCTGGGCCGCTCCGAACACCCCGGTCACCGAGTCGAGCTCCTACGAGATCACCCACAAGGACGATGGGACCCCATGCGTGAAGAACCTCAGCGAACGGGCCTTCGCGCCCGAGCTCACCGCCGGCACGATCTCACCCTCGGCGGGCAGCTACAGCCCCTTCGCCTTCCGCCTGCAGCGGACCGACAACGACCAGGAGTTCTCACAGCTCGGCGTCGGCCTGCCCCAGGGGCTGCTGGCAAAGATCTCCGGCATCACCAAGTGCGCCGATGCGGCGATCGCCCAGGCAGAAGCGCCGGGTCGCTCCGGCGCCGAGGAGGCGGCCAACCCGTCCTGTCCGGCTTCCTCGCTGATCGGCTCGACCGAGGTGGGCAGCGGCGTCGGCCAGGTGATCACCTACCTCGGCGGCAAGGCCTACCTCGCCGGTCCCTACAAAGGCGCGCCGCTGAGCATGGTCGTGATCACCCCGATCGTGGCCGGTCCCTATGACCTCGGCGTGATCGCGGTGCGTTCGAAGATCGACGTCAACCCGGAGACCACGCAGGCCTCGGTCAGCACCGACCCCTTCCCGCAGATCTTCAAGGGGATTCCGGTGCGGATTCGCGACATCCAGGTCAAGGTCGACCGCCAGGACACGATCATCAACCCGACCAGCTGCGACCCGATGCAGATCACCTCGCGGGTGACTGGAACCGGCGGCGACGTCAACACGACCGGCGACGACACCGCGGTGGATTTGGCAAATCGCTTCCAGGCGGCCAACTGCGCCAACCTGTCGTTCAAGCCGAACTTGAGCTTCCTGCTCAAAGGCGGCACGCACCGTGGCGACTACCCAGCCTTCTCGGCAACGCTGAGAGCGCGGCCGAGTGACGCCAATATCGCTCGTACGGCGGTCACCCTGCCGCACTCGGCCTTCCTGGCCCAGGAACACATCAGGACGGTTTGCACCAGGGTCCAGTTCGCCGTCAAGCAGTGTCCGGCAGCTTCGGTTTACGGCTACGCGAAGGCGACCTCGCCATTGTTTGACGAGACGTTGGAGGGCCCGGTCTACCTGCGGTCAAGCAGCAACCCGCTGCCTGACCTGGTCGCGACCCTGAACGGCGATATCGACGTCGTCCTCTCCGGTCGCATCGACTCGGTCGACGCGCAGATCCGCAACACCTTCGACGTCGTCCCCGATGCCCCGGTGACCAAGTTCACCCTCAGCATGCAGGGCGGCAAAAAGGGCCTGCTGGTCAACTCGCGCAACCTCTGCAAAGCCCCGTCGCGGGCCGACGTGCGGATGACCGGGCAAAACGGTAAGCGCTACAGCTCCAAACCCCTTGTGGTCGCCCAGGGCTGCAAGAAGGCCCGTAAGGGCAAAGGCGCCAAGAAGCGCTAGCTAGATGCGAAGGACTCTGCTCGCTCTCACCGCGACGGCCAGCCTGGCCGTCGCGGTCCCCGCCACCGCCGAGGTCGCCCAGGAGGGCACCCTGCGGGTCTCCTTCGAGGGCGGGATCGCCCCCCACCAGCTGCCCCGTCAAGGGACCGCCCCGGTGGCGGTCACCCTGGCCGGCAACATCAAGACCACCGACGGCGCCGATCCACCGCAGCTGCGCACGATCAGCTTGGCGATTAACCGCAACGGCCGCCTCGACTACAAGGGCCTGCCGCGCTGCAATTTCCACCAGATCCAGCCGGCGAGCACGGTTGAAGCGAAGGCCTCGTGCAAGAAGTCCCTGGTCGGCAAGGGCAGCTTCAAAGCCAACGTTGCCCTGCCCGAACAATCGCCCTTCCCCTCCAACGGGACGATCTTGGCCTTCAACGGCAACCTGCACGGAGCGCCGGTGATCTACGCCCACATCTACGGCACCGAACCGCTGCCGACCTCCTTCACCCTGCCCTTCCACATCAAGCAGGGCAAGGGCAGCTACGCCACCACCCTGGTTGCTGATCTGCCTCAGGTGGCGGCGGAGTGGGGCTTCGTGCGGAGCGTTTCCCTGACCCTGCAGCGCAACTTCTCCTACAAGGGCCGCCGCCACAGCTACCTCTCGGCTGGCTGTCCTGCCCCCAAGGGCTACCCCGGGGCGACCTTTGGCTTCGCCAAGGCAGCGTTCGGGTTCGAAGGTGGGCCGACGCTGCGCTCGACCTTGACGCGGAGCTGCGGGGTGCGGGGGTGAGCGGCGCCTCCCTGCCTAAGATCGACTGAAGTGGAGTCGGGCGATAGCGACAAGGTCCAGCGCCTGCCGTCGGGGGCCCACGGCCTGCCTTCGGAGCTGGTCGCCCGTAACCAGCGCGAACGCCTGGTGGCGGCCGTGGCCGAGGCATGTGCCGAGCGCGGGTACGCGGAGGTGTCGGTCGCCGACCTGGTCGCCCGCGCCGGCATTTCCACCGCCACCTTCTACAAGCTCTTCGCCGGCAAGCGGGAGTGCGCGCTGGAGGCCCACCGGGAGCTGCTGGTGCGGCTGCTGGAGGAGGTTGATCGTGCCTGCGCGACCGCCGCAGATCCGGAGGGCAAGGTCCGGGCGGGCACCCGAACCGTCCTCGCCCTCTTCGCAGCCGACCCGCCGACGGCGCGGCTGCTGACGGTCGAGGTGCTGGCGCTCGGCCCGGAGGGCGTCGCCCGCAACGACGCGGCGATCGAGGCCTTCGCCACTCGCCTCAGTGTGGACTGGGCGATCGTCGCCGGCGTCTCGATGCTGATCGGCAAGCACGTCATGGCCGACGAAGCGCCGGCGCTCCCCGAGCTTGAGGACGAGCTGGTCGCTCTGCTTATCGGCCGCTCTTAGCGAGAAATTTGCCCTTGATTCCGTCGGGCCGATATACGAACATATGTTCGTATGGAGATCGCTTGCGTCATCGACAGTCGCTTGACGACTCCAACGTGCCCGGGTCGCTCCGGGGGGCTGCGGCCCGGGCACCCTTCGCTTCCCGATCCGCTCGAGGCGGCGGAGCGGACGGAGGCGATGGTGCGGCGGCTGGAGGCGATCGGCGCCGCGGTCGAGACGGAGCGGCCGGGGGAGGCTTTCTTCGTGCTCGACGGGCTGCGGGGCATCCACGGCGGCAACAGCACCGGGGTGCTCGCGGCGGCCCGCAAGGCGGTCGGCCGGGGGTCGCGCATCGGGGTTGCGCCCACCCGGCTGGCCGCTTTCGCCGCCGCCTGGAAGCCACCGCGCCGGGGTGAGCCCGGCGATGCGGGCATCGTCTCGGCGTCGGCTCTCCGCTCCTTCGTCGCCCCGCTGCGCATCTCGATCCTGCCCTTCCGCCTCGATCCGCCCGCCAGCGAGGTCGACCAGATGGTCGTCGCCCTGGAGCGGCTCGGGGTGGAGACGTTGGGCGCCCTGGCCGCGATCTCGGCCGACCAGATGGCCGACCGCTTCGGCTCCCTCGGGCTGGAGGCACTGCGCCTCGCCCGCAGCGAGGAAGACCCCCTCTGCCCGCGCGCGCCGCACGAGGAGCTGGCCGAGCAGGTCGATCTGCCGGAGGGGACCGCGGGCCGCCAACTCGACCGCGCCCTCGGGCTGCTGGTCGATCGCCTGCTCGCCGCCCCGCAGCGTCGCGGCCGGACACTGCTCGGCCTCCGCCTCGGCGCCATGCTCGCCGCCGGCGGCAGCTGGAGCGTCGAGCAGGGACTGGGGCGTCCGAGCGCCTCGGCGCGGGTGCTGCGCTCGGTCCTGACCCCACGGCTGGAATCGCTGCCGGGACCGGCCACGGCGCTGCGGCTGCGGGCGGTAGGGCTGGGGCCGCCCGACGCCGACCAGCTCGAGCTTTCGGTCGGCGGGGAGGAGCCGCGCCGCCGCCGGCTCGGCGCGGCGGTGCGCGAGGTCCGCTCCGCCCAGGGGGCGGAGGCGCTGCTGAAAGTGCTGCCGGTCGATCTCTCCTCGCGGGTGCCGGAGCGCTGGGCGACGCTGACTCCCTTCCCGGAGCTGTGAGGCGGGGTCGCGGTGACGCCCGGTTTGCGACACCTCTACGTCCCCGCGCCGGCGGTGGTAGGGCTCGACCCGGCCGGAGCCCCGGGTGAGGTCGACGGAGTGGCGGTGGCGGCGGTCCGTGAGGAGTGGAGGGTGGACGATCGCTGGTGGACCCCGAAGCAGTTGCGCCGCCACTACTTCGAGCTGGCCCTGATCGACGGGCGCTCCGTCGTCGTCTTCCGCTGCGCGGTGACAGAGCGCTGGTACCGGCAGCGAGCCTGATGAACGCCGCCCCGTACATAGAGCTGCACGCGCACTCGGGCTTCTCTTTCCTTGACGGCGCCTCGACTCCGGCGGAGCTGGCCGTCGCCGCCGAGATCCATGGCTACCCGGCGCTGGCGCTGACCGACCATGACGGGGTCTGGGGCGCGCGCGAGTTCGCCGAGTCCTGCCGGGAGCTCGACCTGCGCCCGATCATCGGCGCCGAGCTGACCGTGGCGCTGGCGCCGGCGCGCCCGGACCGGCGGGAGGCGCCCGATCTCGCTCACCTCACCCTCCTGGTCGAAAACCCGGCCGGGTATCGCAACCTCTGCCGGCTGCTGACCGCGGCCCACGCTCACACGCGCGACAACACCGGCCGCTCCGCCTCCCAGCCCTGGGCGACGCTGGAGCAGGTGGAGGAGCACGCCGAGGGGCTCGTCTGCCTCTCCGGCTGCGCCCGCGACGGTGTTCTGGCCGGTGCCTTCGAGCGTGGGGCGACCGCGCGGGGCGAGCCGCTGGGCCGGCGCCTGCTCGCTGCCTTCGGCCGTGACCGTTTCCGGGTCGAGCTGCAGCGGCCCTTCTGGCGCCACGACCGCGCTCGCAATCGCTGGCTCTCTCTGTTGGCCTCGCGGCTCGGCGTCCCCTGCGTGGCGACCGGCAACGTCCACTCCCACGCTCCCCGGCGCGCCAACCTGCAGGACGCCTTTGTCGCCGTCCGCCGCAACGAAATGCTGGAGGAGTGCGAGCCGTTCCGCCGCGGCAACCGCAGCTCGGTCCTGACCTCGCCGGAGCGGATGGCGGAGCGCTTCGCCGAGTACCCGGGGGCGGTGGCGGAGACGCTGCGCCTCGCCGAGCGCCTCCGCTTCGATCTGACCAACGAGCTTGGCTACAACTATCCGAAATCGGAGGACCTGAACGCCGACCGCGACCTCGCGAGGCTCTGTTACGACCTGCTCCGCGACAGCTACCGGGAGGAGCCGGCCCGGGCCCGGGCCGAGGCGCGGACCCGGCTCTACGAAGAGCTGGGGACGATCCGCCACCTCAAGCTCTCCGGCTTCTTCCTCCTCCACCACGACCTGCTGGAGCTGGCTCGCGAAGTGGCGGCGGAGGTGCGCGGGCGCGATGCTCCCCGCGCCGGGATGCCGCCCGGCCGCGGCCGCGGCTCCAGCGTCAGCTCGATCGTCTGCTACCTGACCGGCCTCTCGCACGTCGACCCGGTCAAAGCGCGCCTGCACTCCAGCCGCTTCCTCAACGAGGAATCGCAGACGATGCCGGACATCGACCTCGACTTCCCCCGCGACGTGCGCGAGGTCCTGATCCCGCGGGTGCACGAGCGCTACGGTGCCGACCGCTCCGCCCTCGTCGCCGCCTTTCCGACCTACCGGCCGCGCGGCGTCGTCCGCGACCTCGGCAAGGCGCTGGGCCTGTGGCCGAGCGAGATCGAGAAGGTCGCCGGCACGGTCGGCTTCCACGAGTCGACGGGGGAAATCGAGCGCGACGTGATCGCCGCGATCGGCCACGAGCGCGCCGCCTCCCCGGGCTGGAAGGCGCTGCTGAGTCTCGCCGGCGAGGCGATGGGCCTGCCCCGCCACGCCTCCCAGCACTCGGGCGGGATGGTGATTTCGACCCAGCCGCTGATCGACCTCTGCCCGGTCGTGCCGGCGGCGATGGAGGGGCGCCAGATCGTCCAGTGGGACAAGGACTCCTGCTCGGATGCCGGCTTCCTCAAGATCGACCTGCTGGGGCTGGGGATGCTCTCCGCGGTCGAGCGCTGCGTCGACGAACTAGAGGTGACCCAGGGGGAGCGGCTCGACCTCGCGCGGATCAAGCTCGACGATGAGGAGACCTACCGCTCGATCCACCGGGCCGAGACGACCGGCGTCTTCCAGATCGAGAGCCGGGCGCAGATGCAGATGCTGCCGCGCACGCGGCCGGAAAACCTCGACGACATGACCGTCCAGGTGGCGCTGGTCCGGCCGGGGCCGATCCAGGGCGGCGCGGTCCACCCTTATATAGAGCGACGCAAACGCCAGCGCGAGGAACCCGGCAAGTTCGAGATCCCCTACGAGCATCCGCTGCTGGAGGGAGCGCTGAAGGACACCCTCGGCACGATCGTCTACCAGGAGCAGGTGCTCGAGGTGGCGGTGGCGCTGGCCGGGTTCAGCCACGCGGAAGCCGAGCAGCTGCGGCGGGCGATGAGCCGCAAGCGCTCCCAGGAGGCGATTGAGCGCCACCACGACGCCTTCCTCGTCGGCGCCGTCGGTGCGAAGGAAGTCCCGCTCGACGTGGCCGAACGGGTCTGGGAGCAGATCCAGGGCTTCTCCGGCTTCGGCTTCCCGAAAGCGCACTCGGCCGCCTTCGGCCTGCTCGCCTACCAGTCGGCCTGGCTACGGGTCCACCGCGGCCCGGAGTTCCTCTGCGCGCTGCTGAACGAGCAGCCGATGGGTTTCTACCCGCCGCACTCGCTGGTCAACGAGGCGAAGCGCCGCGGCATCCGCATTGCCCCGCCCGATGCCAACCGCAGCCGCGTCCTCTGCCACGTCGAACGGGTGCGCGGTGGGCTGACGGTGCGGATCGGGCTGGGATACGTGAAGGGCGTGCGCAAGGAGGAGATGGAGGCGCTGGTGGCGGATCGGGAGCGGGGCGGTCCCTACCGGGGGATCGCCGAGCTGGCCTCGCGCTCGGGAGCGGGGCTGGCGAGCCTGGAACGGCTGGCCTGGGCCGGAGCGCTGGACGGGATCCCGGCCGAGAGTGGCGACGAGCGGCGCCAGGCGCTGTGGCGGGTCGGGGTCACCGCTGCCGGGCGCCGCAGCGCTGGCAGCACCCAGCTGGCGCTGCCGATCGAGCCGCCGGAGCCGCCGCGGCTGCAGCCGCTGGGGGACTGGGGCAAGCTGATCGCCGACTACCGCTCGACCGGGATCGCCCTCGACAAGCACCCGCTGGAGCTGCTGCGGCCCGAGCTCGACCCGGCGCTGTCGCGCAGCACCGATCTGGAGCGGATCGACGACGGCGCCACGGTTGAGGTCGCGGGGATGGTCGTCGCCCGCCAGCGTCCCGAGACCGCCAAGGGGATCGTCTTCATGCTGCTCGAGGATGAGCGCGGCACCGTCAACCTGGTCGTGCCCCGCCACGTCTACGAGCGCCGCCGCGCAATCGTCCGCACCGCCGTCCTGGTCCGCGCCAGCGGCCGCCTCGAGCGCCGCGAGGGCGTCGTCAACGTCCTCGTCACCGAGGTCGCCCAGCTGGAGCGGACCGAACCGAAGCAACCCGCCAGCGGGGTGGAGGCGAGCAAGCGGCCGAAGCCAAGCGAGAGCCGCCGCACCCGCAGGCTGGTCGTCCACGAGCTGCGAACAGTCGCGCCCGCCGGCCACAGCTTCGGCCGGCGCGGTCGGTGACCGATGGGGCGATCGAGCCCGCGATCACCGCACGCCTCGCTACCAGATGACCTCGATCTCGTACTGGCGAATCCGCTCGTCGTCGGAGACCAGCGGGAGGCCCTCCAGCGTCGCCTGGGCGACGAGCAGCCGATAGAAGGGATCGCGGTGATGAAGGGGGAGCGATGCCACCAAGTCCGCGTGGCGGCCCGTTACCGGGAGCACCTCGACGCCCGCGCGCTCGAGTTGCGACAAAAGGTCCTGCGGAGCATCCAGCTTGCCGAGGCCACGCTTGATCGCTGCCTCCCAGATGGTTACTGCGCTCACTATCGGTTCGACTCCCTCGGACCCGAGAGCGGCGAGTGCCCTTTTGCTGATGCGACTGGCTTCACCGGCCATCCACCACAGCACCAGATGGGTGTCGAGAAGGGGGGTCAAGGCTTCAAGCCAAACGGTTCGTCGAACTCGGCGGGCAGCTCGTCGAAATCGTCAGCTATCTGTACTTGCCCCTGCCATACGCCGGCCAGTGAGGCAAAGCCGCCCCCGCTGCGCTCGGGAACCAACCGCACCGCGGGCTCACCGCGCCGGGTCAGCACGATCTCCTCGCCGTCCAGCGCCCGCTCGACGAGCTGAGAGAGATGGGTCTTCGCCTCGTGCATGCCAATCCGGGCCATCAGAACACATGCTAGCTAGGTATCTAGCTAATCGGCGTCGATGGCAATCAGTAAGCGGTGTTGCGGGAGCGGGGCCGGGGGATCGACTTGTAGCGAGGCGCCCGGCCGCGGTTCCAGAGGGCGACGTCGATCTCGGCCGCGGTGAGCCGCCCGCCGCTCGTGGCGACGAGCAACTCGATCGTGTGGACCGTGCAGGCGCGCAGCGCGACCTCCTCAGGTGAGCCGTGCTCGAGCAGCTCGCCGGCTTCGATCCTCTGCTCGAGTGCCGGGTCGAGCTGGAGGACGCCGTCGACCCGGAGCACGTGGGGGACGAGGTTGTCGGCAAAGGCGGTGAGGCGCTCCAGGTCCGGGAAGGAGGCGACGCCGGCGCGATCGAGGTCGGCCGCCGCGAGCTGGGCGCGCTTGAAGAAGGGCACCGTACGCCCCAAATAAGTGGAGGTGTCGGCGAAGGCGCGCCAGGAGGCGAGCAGGTCCGTCAGCGCAACCGCCGAACCTCCGCTGGCGTCGACGACAGTCTCGAAGCGGCCCTCGTGCTCGGCTCGGACGTGGACGCCGACGTCGCGCAGTGAGCGCGCGAAGTCGCTCATCAGCGGGTGGTCTGGATCCTGCCCCAGCGCGCTCGCAATCTGCGTGGTCGAGAGATCCTCCAACTCCGCCGCCGACCACGGCCCGGCATCGAGGAAGCGGTCGACGACCCCGGCGGCGACGGTGGAGTAGCCGCTCAGTCCAGGCCGCTTGCGGATCGTCGGCCACCAGCCGGAGCCGAAGTTGATCGCGTTGAGGCAGATCGCGAAAGCGGCGCGGGTCTCGCGGCCGCCCTCGAGCAGTTCGGTCTGCGGGTCGGGAGGGGCGGGGGCCTCGGGACCGGTCAGCCCGCGGGCGTACCCGCCGATAGCTGCTTCGTCGATTCGCACTGAGCTCGCACGCTCGGCCACCCAGGCGCACGAGTCACGGACCTGGTCTGGGAGGGAGATCGGCATCCGCGCCTTTTACACCTTGCGCCGCCGCCTGCCCGATCTGGTGGAATCGAGACATGGAGACGAACCAGATCGAGATCCGCCGCGCCGGCCCCAACGACGCGTCCGAGATCGCCCGCCTGCTCGAGGACTTCAACGCCGAGTACGACGAACCGAGTCCGGGGGTGCCGCTGTTGACCGAGCGCCTGCGGCCGCTGCTCGCGAGGGGCGAGATGACCGTGCTGCTGGCCGGTGACGGCCCGGACGGGCTCTCCCTCTTCCGACACCGACCCAGCCTCTGGGTCAGCGGGCTGGAAACGCACCTGCAGGAGCTCTACGTGGTGCCGCCCCTGCGCGGCCGAGGGATCGGCCGAGCCCTGCTGGAGGCGACGATCGCGATCGCACGCGAAGGGGGTTCGAAGGGCATCGATCTCAACACCGGCGAAACCGACACCGTCGCGCGCGCCCTCTACGAGCGTATGGGTTTCACCAACCGCGAAGGCTCTCCCGACGGCCCGTCGATGCTCTTTTACGAGCGCGAGATCTGAGTTCAGCCGAGGTCAACGAAGCCACGAGAAGCCGATGCCGCCGGGCGGGTCGACCAGATCGGGATGGAATAGGTGGGCCAGCAGCTCGGTGCCGTCGACCAGGCGCGGGCCCGGCCGCGAGTAGGTCGAGGCCGCGTCGACGGCGAAGACGCGCTCGGCGCCGAGCGCCCCGATCCGCCCCCAGTGCTCCTCCGCCTGTCGGCGTGAGTCCTCCACATACATCCCGCAGGGCATCGCCACGACCACGTTGGCGCCGAGCGGCGCCAGCTCCTCCCACCTGACCTCGGGTGACTTTGCCCCGGCCTGCCCAGCGACATCCTCCCCGCCGGCCAACTCGATCATCTCCGGGATCCAGTGGCCACCGATGAAGGGTGGGTCCAGCCACTCCAGCGCAATCACTCCCGGCCTCGACGCTCCGGCCACCGCCGCGCGCACGGCCGCCAGCCGTCCCTCCAGCTCACCTCGCAGCTCGTGCGCCCGCGCCTCGATCCCCGCCGCGGCGCCGAGCCGGGTCACGTCCTCCAGTACCTCGCCCAGGCTGCTTGGATCCTGCTGCACCACCCGCGGCTGTCCCGGCAGTCGCGCCGCGACTTTGACCACGTCCTCGAAGGAGACCGCGCAGACGTCGCAGACCGCCTGGGTGACGATCAGGTCCGGCGCCAACTCCGCCAGCCGCTCCTCGTCGAGGCTGTAGAGCGCCCTGCCTTCGCCGACCACCGACTTCACCGCGGCGTCGATCTCGCCCGCGCTGAGTCCCTCCGGCAGGACCGTCGCGGTCAGGTGCGGCAGCCTCGCCGCAGCGGGCGGCCAGTCGCACTCGTGCGTGACCCCGACCACGTCCCCGCCGAGGCCGAGCGCGAACAGCATCTCGGTCGCGGAGGGGACGAGGCTCGCGATACGCATCAGACGACTATTTCACCGCCGCCACGAGGACGTTGGCCGCACCGTTCATCCCGGCTTTGTTGGGATGGATCGGCGCCGCCAGTTCGCCTGGCACCAGCGGTTCGACCCACCGCGTCGAGCTGCCTTTGCAGGCGTCGTGGCCGATGCTGGCCTGGTACCAGTTGACCAGCGTCGCCCCGTTGGCCGCCGCCTGCGTCGCCAGCATCGCGTTCAGTTTCTGCTGGGTCGAGCGCAGGTAGGGCGCGTCGGTGAAGCTGATCGGCATCTGCGGCCAGCAACCGCTCCCGGTCTCGGGGAAGATCGCCGGGTAGTTGAGGACGTAGATTTTCGCCGCGGGGGACCGCGTGTGAATCCCCTGCAGCACCGCCGCCACTTTCGGCGCCGTCGCTGCGATCCGTTCCGCCAGCTGGTCTTTGCCGCCAGAGGCGTATTTGTTTTTGCAGGGGGAGCTGAACGGATTCAGGGTGATGCAGCTCTGGGCGACTTCGGAGAATCCGATGTCGTTGCCCCCGAACGTCAGCGAGACCACCGTGGTGCTGGCGTCGAGCGAGTTGAACTGGGGCGGGTTGGGCCCGTCGGGGTCGACATTCTGCGGCTGCGTCGTGTGGTCCGTCTTGGCCCCGCTGCAGCTCGGGTCACGCAGCGGGAGGCCGATGCTCGGTGCCGCCAGCCGCGGGTAGTTGTTGCTCGATTTGAGGCAGCCGAGCGGTAACACGGGGTTGGGAATCAGCGGCCCCGCGGTGTAGGAGTCGCCGAGCGAGACGTAGTTCGCCGCCCGCGCACCGGCCGCCGCGAAGGCGAAGATCGCCAGCGCCGCCACCACTGCCAGAAGGCCCCGCAACAGTCGCCCCTGTCGGGAAAAAGTCAACGCATTCATGTACCTCTCCTTCCAACTGGTTCACCCCCGCCTCCTTCCCTGGCTACCTAATGCTCAATTTATTCACGTTCTAAACGTGAGCTAGCGACCGAGGACCGGCTGCGCGCCGTTGCCCTTGAGCTTCAGCATGCGCTCGTCGGCGGCGCGCATCAGCGTCTCAAAGTCGGTCCCGTCCTCCGGGAAGACGGCCCAGCCGACCGAGGCGGTGGGGACCGGGCCGCGGCGGTCGGATTCGCGCAGGCCGACCGCGGTGCTGATCGCTTCGGCCATCCGCTGCGCTCCCTCGCCCTGGGCGCCGGGTGCGATCACGGCGAACTCGTCGCCGCCGATCCGTGCCAGGGTGTCGGTGGAGCGCAGCATCGCGTGGGCTCGCTTCGCCGCCTCGCGCAGGACCGCGTCGCCAACCTGGTGGCCGTGCTCGTCGTTGATGCCCTTGAAGTCGTCGAGGTCGAGGATCAGCAGGGCCAGCGGGCTCTCGTCGCTGCCGCGACGGCCGGCCGGCTTTGTCCGGGCGGCGATCTCGCGGTGCAGGATCGCGTCGAAGGCGCGGCGGTTGCCGACCCCGGTCAGCGGGTCGCGGTTGGCGAAGTCGCGCTGGCGCGCCTCGGCATCGACCAGGCGCCGTTTCAGCCCGACCATCACCCAGGTGGCGGCGAGGTAGCCGGCGACGAGGGCGACGTAGCGCGGCACGTAGGCGTTGTCGATCGCCTGGCTGTCATAGAGCAGCGGCGTCCCCGCGACCAGGATCAGCTCGATCGAGAGCGGCCAGGCCCAGCGGGCCGGGAAGAAGAAGGCGGCGTAGAGGAGCGAGCAGACCAGCAGCGGCTCGATGTAGCTGAGCGAGCCGCCGGTCAGGTAGAGGCCGATGCCGACGACCGGGATCGTCACCACCATCCCGAACGCGAGCGCGTTCATCGAGGCGTACTGCCAGGGGATCGCGCCGGTGACGCTGCCGGCTCCGTAGAGGAGGACGAAGGCGCTGACGCCGATCACCCAGGGGAGCCCCTCGTGGACGGCGCCGGGCAGGAAGGCGGCGCCGGCGCCGACCAGGGCGGAGACGATCCAGAGGACGCCCGAGATCCGCCCCATCCGGGCACGCTCGCTGGGGCCTTCGGAGAATCCGCCCAGGGGCTGGGGACTCTGATCTGGGTACGCCGGCATGTCCCCCCTTGATCGGCGCCCCGTGAGAGAACCTTGACTAGTTGATGCCTACCCGCATCAGCCGCCCTCGGAGTAGGCCGGCTCGGCTTCTTTCGCCTTCGCCGTAGCCCCACCGGACTCCTCGCCGGGCGCCGGCGCGCCGTGGCCAGCGGGCGCGACGTCGCGCAGCACGAAGATGGCGATCGCCGCCGCGATCGCGGCCAGCCCGGCCCCGATCAGATAGGCGACGTGATAGCCGGAGTTCAGCGCCGAAGCGTTGGAGACGCCATCGTCGAGCAGCTGCTGGGTGCGCTCGGTCGAGAGCGTCGCCAGCACCGCCAGCCCGATCGAGCCGCCCACCTGCATGCTGGTGTTGACCAGGCCCGAGGCGAGCCCCGAATCAGCCGGGGTCGCCCCCGACATCGCCATGGTCATGATCGCCGGGAAGGAGGTGCCGACGCCGACGCCGATCAGCAGGAAGGGCGGCAGCAGGTCGATCAGGTAGTTGCCGTCGACCGGGGTGCGGGCGAACAGCAGCAGGGCGACGACGACCAGGCAGACGCCGGGGATCAGCGTCCGGCGCGGCCCGAAGCGCATGATCAGTTTTTCCGAGAAGCCGAGCGAAAGCGTTCCCATCACGACCGAGGTCGGGAGGAAGGCGAGGCCGACCTCGAGGGCGCTGTAGTCGAGCACGCGCTGCAGGTAGAGGGCACCGAGGAAGAACATCCCGAACATGCCGGCGACCAGCAGCGCCTGCAGCACGTTAGCGCCGGCGACGTTGCGCGAGCGGAACAGCCGCAGCGGCATCAGCGGGTTGGCGATCCGCGCCTGGCGGAAGATGAAAGCGGCGAGCAGGGCGGCTGAGATGGCGCTGAGCGCGAGCGTGCGGGTGTCGCTCCAGCCCCACTCGCTGATCTGCAGGATCGTGAACACCCCCAACATCAGCGAGGAGGTGATCAGCGCCGCGCCGGGGAAGTCGGCGCCCTCGCTGAGGCCGATTCCCTCGCGGCCCTCGACCAGCCGCATCGCCATGTAGGCGACGCCGACGCCGATCGGCAGGTTGATGATGAAGATCCAGTGCCAGCTGATCGCCTCGGTGAGGACGCCGCCGGCGAGCAGCCCGATCGAGCCGCCGGCGGAGGCGACGAAGCCGTAGACGCCGATCGCTTTCGCCTGCGCGGCCGGCTCCGGGAACATCGTCACGATCATCCCCAGGATCACGGCCGAGGCCATCGCCCCTCCCGTCCCCTGGATGAAGCGGGCGACCACCAGCATCTCCTGGTTCTGGGCGAGCGCGCAGACCAGCGAGGCGACGGTGAAGATCGCCAGCCCGATCAGGAAGACGCGGCGCTGGCCGACCAGGTCGCCGATCCGCCCGGCCAGCAGCAGCAATCCGCCGAAGGGGATCATGTAGGCGTTGATCACCCAGGCGAGGTTGTTCTGGGAGAAGCCGAGGTCGTCCTGGATCGAGGGCAGGGCGACGTTGACGATCGTCGCGTCGAGGACGATCATCAGCATCCCGGCGCAGAGTACGTAGAGCGCTAGCCAGCGGGTTCGATCGTCGGTGTGCGGAGCAGTAGCGGGGGAAATCAACTCGGGGGAATTCACGGGCGGCGCCTCCTGGCCGTCGGGTCCATTTACTCCTTCGACGAACGAAGGACGACGAAATCGACAATCGGTTGGGGTTGCTGAGAAAGACTGGGCACCGGGCGGAAACTCATCGCTGGCTCAAGCGAGGCGGCCCGGCAGGCCGAAGCGCTCGAACACCGCCTCAACTCGGTCGGGCCCGGCGCGTACTCGGGCAACGAGAATAGCCATCCCGCATGTCGGCCGGCGGGACGACGAAAGCGGCGACCTTCTGGATCTTCAGGTCTCCCCGTCGAAGTAGTCGACGGCGCTGTCGCGTCGGACGACGACTTCCGTCTCCGGGTCGCCGGTGTAGATCCCGATCTTGTCGCTGTCGGGGTAGACGGTCGCGGTGGGGTTGACGACGGTGGAGAACATCAGCACCCGAGCGGTCTCCTCGCCCTCGTTGCCGACCTTGTGCGCGCCCTCCGGCCCGCGCGGGAAGCAGACGACGTCCCAGGGCTCGAGCAGCTCGGAGCCGTCGGGGTGGCGCAGCGTCGGCCGCCCCTCCAGGACCAGCAACCACTCCTCCTCGCCGACCTCGTAGTGGTAAGGACAGACCGCTTGCCCCGGTGGCAGCTCATAGACGCTGATCCCCGACTCCCTGGCGCCGAGCAGCTTGCCCAGCTTCGCCATCCCGGCCCGGAAGCCATCGGGGTCGGCGTCGACGTACTCGAACTCGGATGAGGCGATGTTGATGCGCCGCATGGGCTCGAAGCTAGCAGCGTCTCGGCGCTTGCCGCTGCCGGTGCCGAGCGCCTAGAGTCGGAGGGCGATGAGTCCCGAGAAGAAGCCGGTCAACTGGCGCGCCTACGCCGTCGGCACGCTCGTCGCCCTGGTCGTGATCGTGGCCCTGCAGAACTCGCAGGAGGTCCGCGTCGACGTCCTCTTCATCACTGTCAACGCGCCGCTGATCATCACCCTGCTCGCGGCCGTCGCGATCGGCGCCCTGATCGGTTACGTAACCCCGGTCGTGCGCCGCCACCGGCGGGATGAGCGGCGTCAGGGCAAGGCCGGCTGAGCCGGCCGGTACAGCTCGGTCGACGGGATCCCGATCACGTCGCCTTCGAAGCGCTTGTTGATCCCATAGACGACCCAGGTCGTGTCGATTTCGCCGATGTCGAGGTCGAGCCGCAGGTCGCCGGCGTGCTCCTCGACGTGCTCCATATGAGTGAGGCCGGAGTCGTAGTCGCCCCGTAGCAGCCCTTCGGCGACGATCGGCTTCGAGGCGACGTCGATGATCTCGTCCCATTGGGAGAGGTCGACGTAGCCCTTGGTGGCGGGAACGATCCCCAGCGACCGCGGCCGCTCCACGTCCTTGCGGCTGAGCAGGACCAGGTGCTTGGTCGGGTAGATGAAGGTGTCGACGACGAAGACCTCGGTCCAGTACCTCTCGGTGATCTCGTGGACCAGCGGGTGCGCGCTGCACTGCACCAGGAAGGCGTCGTCGCGCCCCCGAATCTCCTCCAGCCCGACGAAGAAGTCCGTGATCAGCTCGAACTCGTAATCCTCGATCCCCTGAAACTCCGCATAGCGCCGCACCGCCCGTTCATGGCAAGTGCCCTCGGGGCCGAGGGTGACGAAGGTGATGCGCCTCTCTGAATCGGCGGTCTCCATCAGATAGGCAAGAGTAGTCGATTAAACGAGGAATTCAATCGCTGGCAGCCCAGCGCCAAAGCCGCGGGAACTACGTAGAAAGTCTGCGGGAAACCCCCGATAACCGAGGCCGTGCTCGGAAATACGCTCGAGCGGCATGAAGATCTCGGTCACCCGTCACCGCCAGACGACCAGCTCGGTCGAGATCGTCGGCCCCGCTGCGGCCCTATTGGCCGCTCTTGCGGTGGGCGGCGCCCTGCTCTTCTGGTCGATCACCCGGGGCGAGGCCGAAGTGAAGGTGGTTTGCCCAGTCCACCTTCGCGAGGAAGTAATTCGAGATAAAAATGCGGCCGGCACAAAGGCCGGCCGCATTGCACAAAGGGTTGATCAGAGCTGACTAGGGAGCAGTGACCGCCCAACTGCCGCTGCCGGTGTCCCCGGACGCCAGGTTGAATTCAACATATGCGCCGGTGGTTGACGCACCCGCCCCCGCAGCTCCAGCCTGTCTGATCGAGAAATTGCTCAACGCGATCGCGCTGGGGGATTTGGAGTTGGTGTAGATACAGAGATTTCCCGGTTTAGCGGTCGGCGCTTCGGCGTTTCCGAGGCACTCGGTCGACGTCACTTCTTCGGGAGCGAACGTACTTTCATTCAGAATTGCTTCCTGGCCATTGGCATTGAGGAAATGAACTTGGCCGGTTTCGTTGATCGCTTCGCCCGGTTTATGCACGCCAGCTACAAGCGACGACGGCAGGGGGATCGCGAAGGAGATGGCAACGCGGTGAGATTGGAATCCTTCAGGCAGCGCCACCGGGCCGAAGGCCCATGCGCCAGTCTCCGTTTTCCCACTGGGAAGCGTGCTGCCTACCGTCCACGGTGAGCCTTCCGGCCCGGTTGGCCCCGTCGTTCCTTTGCCAGTTGGGCCCGTTGCCCCGGTGGTCCCAACGCCGGCTGGGCCCGTTGCCCCGCGGGAACCGGTGTCGCCCGTATCCCCCTTGGGTCCGACTGGCCCTGCTGGACCCGCCGCACCTGCCGCGCCCGCCGGTCCGGTGGGCCCGGTCCCCTGGAAGCCTTTGGCGATGTTTTTTACTTCTTTCTTCTGCTTGCTGTTCAAGCCGTTCTGAGCTGCATAGGCGCCTCCGGCCAAAGCGGCAACCAGCGCCACTATCGCCACGATCAATCCGGCCGTGCCAAATTGCTTACGGATCCTCGAGAACATCGAACCCCTCCCAGTAGTTTGACTTTGCACGGAACTCAGTTACTCGGTCCGATGGTCCGGACTTCCCCCTGGTCCCGCGTGATTTGCTCCCCATGACTCCCCTTGCCCGGGTCCCGCCCGGACGCGAAAACAGAAAATATAGGAACGAAAAAGTATCTGTCAAGAAATGAACGGGTCTTTCAGATCTCTTCATAAGATATCTGATTAAACTGGAAACATCGTGCGTTTGCCGATCTCAGCCTGCGTCTTGCTCGCTGCAGCCATGCTGGTCGGTGGTGCCTGCGGGGGGAGCAGCGATGGCGCTCCCGCTTCCAATGCAGCCACGATCTCTAAGACTGTCTTCGTGAGGAAAGCGGAGGCGATCTGCGCCGTCAGCAAAAGGAAGATCCTGGCTGGTTTCCAAAGAGTCGGCAGCGAACACGCCGACCATTTCCAGGAAGCCAAAATCGCGATGATGGCCGAGGTAGTAACTCCTGCGCTGGAAGCGCAGAATCGAAAAATTCGGGCACTTGGCGCACCAGCTGGCGATGCTGCGCAGGTCAATGCAATCCTCGAAACCACCCAGGCGGTGATCGAAGAGGGGCCCAAGAAGCTTGCTCGCTCCTACACGTTCTACCGTGAGGCCGGCAAGCTGGCCCGTGAATACGGTCTCCCGACCTGTTCCTTTGAATAGCGGGACCGAAAGCCGTCAAGCACTCTCGGCCCCGCAATGCCCTCAGTAAACGCAGGCTTTGAGCCCGTACTTGGTTGCCAATTTGTTAGGCGAGTACCGGAATTCGTCGCCGAATTTGAAGATGTTTCGAGGCGGCCTTTTTTCTGCCCTGGCGACAACCTTCCGTCGCGCGTTCAAGAAGGCTTCGATCTCGCTCGCATCCCCCGCAGGCGCTCCTAGATTTTCGATTTCTTCGTTCTGCGCCTTGATCGCCGGGATCAGCACGGTCACGATCCCCGGGGCTAGTTTGGGGTCGACCAGATTGTCCGGAGTCCCTTGCTGTCTCGCGTAGGACGAGAATTCAGCGATCATTTGTCGCTGCCCTAGTTCGCATATTTCATCGACCTTTTTGACGTACTCAGCCTTGCTCAGCGACGAGGTCGAGAGTCCGCTGTCGCCGCCCTCGGCATTACTCCCGCACCCCACCGCGACCGCGGCGGCGGCTGCCAGGGCCAGTAGGGACATGATCGAATTCTTAGACACAAGCTCTCCTTTACTTAACAAAGATCGAGTATATCGCTACCTTTTGATTTGAGGGCTACGGGTTGGCTGGCAGGGCAGGACCAAACAGGACGCGATGCAGACCATCGACAAGGTCTCCGGCCAATTGACAGTCGCCACCGAGCTCGAGGCGACTCCGGTCGTGCTCGAGTACGGCACTTAGCCAGGCCGATGCCGGCCCGGTTGCCCAGGCTCCAGCAGAGCCTCCAAGACTGGTCACACAGGTCTCAATGCATCCCTTCGCGACCCCGACTCTGACGCCCGCCAGGCGCCGCTCACCGCGGCTCGAAATCTCCACCACCAGGCGACACGATCCGGACAACTCGCCTGGAAGATGGAGCATCGGCACCGTGAGCAAGAGTGCCGCCTCGATATCGAGGCGCCCGATTGGTGTCGTTTCACCGGCGGCGTTTAGTCGCTCCCATCGGGCAGCCGCCGCAAGCGGGGCGACGCCACGGCGCAGCCAGTCAGTGACCGCGTAGGGCGTGCCTGGGCGCGAGCTGGGGAGCGGTTCGATCTGGCCCGCACGCCGCATTGTCCCTAGCCGGCGCTCCAGAGACGGGTAGTTGAGATTGCTGATCAGACCGTCCAACTCCGTCAGCGCCAGCGGCTTCGCAGCGAGGGCCCGGATTACCGTCGAGGACCAGCCCTCTACAAGCGCTCGCACCATCACCTTCGCGAGGTCGCTGCCATACGCGACTGGCCCTTGTGGGCAGTCGGCGAGCCAGCCTTGCAGCACCTCGCCCACCACGAGAAGTTCGCGGCCTCGCCCATCCAGTTCGTAGTCGAGCGCGCGAGGAAAACCATCGCGCCTTTTCGGCTTCAAGACGCCAAGCGCGACAAGCTCCCGCAGGCGGGCCCGGAGCGTGCTTTGCGACAGCGTTCCGGTCGCGCGTCGTAGCTCGACCAGCGATCTGGGACTATCTCCGAGCGCCTGCAGAACTGCCGCGTTAGTCGGGGCAGCGAGCAGCAAGAGGGCGGCGCCTCCCGCCCTCGGCCGCAGCTCCCTAGAGCGGGTGAACTGGCCGGTGATCAAATCACTTTAATTATGCTCAGTTCATCCTGAACTGTCAACCCTTATTGAGCATGATCAGAATGCCTTTCAAAGGGTGATGAGGCGCGCAAGCGCGAGACCGGATTCCATCCACCGGCCCCGCGCAAGCCGCGATCACGGATTCGGCTGGCACTTAGCCGACGTCAGCGCCCTGTTGTGCCCCAACGTTGTTGAACGCTTTCATTGTGACGGAACCAATTAATTCGCCATCGCTGTGCTCAACTGTGTCATATGTAGTACTAATCGGGCAAAGAAAGCCTCGATGAACTTCATAGACCAGCCCTTTCACGTTTATATCCAGTGTGATGTCTTTTTTGGGTAGCGCGCTCGGCTGGTTTGTGTATGTAATGTTTTGCAGGTCGTTTTTGGGTGTAATTGTTATTGTGCAAGTCGCGAGGTGGATTTCTAGATGCCTTCCTGCAGGGCAAACTAGGTCCAAATTTCCCGTGAAATGCTGGGCGGTGACCACGCTCGGTTCTGTCAATGTGTCGAGGCAACCGTTCGATGTCACAGTTGCAGAGAGGCCAAAGGTTGTGTCTTTGCATTCGCCATATCCTGTTGTAAAGGTTAAGTCTGGAGACGGACCCGGAATGGCGTGGCTGACAAGGTGCGCGGACGCGCAAGTCACGCCCGTCCCTGCCATTTTGAACTCGTGAACACCGGCGTGCTGTACTGCTGTAAAGGTCGCCGGATAGGTTTCGGCTGTGAAGTTGGCCGCTGGCGCAGCCGAAGCCGCCGCGAGGCATATCGCGATTGCGGCGGACAAAGTAAGACCTATCTTCTTGAGATTGCGAGTCATCGCCTGCTCCTTCGATCGTTGAACTGACACGACGGCGTGACGCCTCGCGCCATGAGCCTCGTTTGAGGCACACGGATCCCTACCGCCCGTCAGGCGATACTCCAAGTAGTCAGCAGGACCGGTCAGCGCCGGCCCGACCGGTGTAGTCAGTCAAGCGGAATTACCCTGCAAAAGCGGTGGCGCACGTTCGCGCGTGCGCGTGAGGCTACGGTGCGCTTCGCCTGTTCTTCTTGCCACAGGAGTTGCGCACTACCGGAGTCGATTGGTGGCGCTTGCCGTTGTGGCCGACGAAGTTCGCCTTGGCGTGGCCGGGAGCGCTGCAGAGATTCCGGCTGTTGACGATCAGACCCCTGTTTCCGCCTTGCATTTCGACAATCACCTTCGTGATCGGGACGTCAGGGACGAAGTCGACCGTGGAACGCAGCTGCCCATTGACAGCGTCAATACGGGCGATGCCGTTGAAGTCGACGATTCCACGCAGTGCCAGGACGAGGTCTGGCAGCGGGTTGCTCGAGGAGCGCAGGTATATGGGTCCTTCGAGGGGCTCGTCTAGGAGCGGCGAAAGCGCTCTTGCGTGTCCGTAGATCGATCCTGCCGGGCACTGCCTGACGGCGAACTGAACTCGGGTGCAGACGGTCCGAATGTGCGCCTGATCGAGGAAGGCAGAGTGGGGCAGCGTCAGCCTCAGTTTCCTGGTGTTGGCATCTTCTGGGCGTGGCTGGAAGACGACCCGAAGGGCGGGGTGCCCGGCGCGCTTCGTCCCGCCGGTCAGTTTCAACGAAAGGCGGGGCTTGAACGCGAGCGAGGCGCATCCGGCCGCTTGGTAGCGAGACGCGAGGGAAACGGGGGCGTCGTCGGCAGAGCTAAAGACGTCGAGGAAGTCGCCGAAGAGGGTGGCGGTGGTCTGGGTCGGGTCGCAGCTGGTCGGATTATGGGCAAACTGCGGTCGGTCAACGTAGACCCGCAGGTCGCGCAGCTTCAGCGGGATCCCCTTGAGGATGCGGGGAATCGGGTCGGAGTGGGCGCCGTCGACCCGCACTTCGGCGGTGTTGGGGTCGAGGTTTAGCGCCTGGCGCACCACCACGGTACCGGCGTCAAAGGGTCCGGCGACCGCGGGAGTAATGACGATGACCGAGAGCGGGTTGCCAGCGAAGGGGCCGCCCATGTAGATCTGGCCGGGCACGTAGGTGAGCTCTGAACCGACGCCGGCGCCCGCGAGGATGTGCCCGATCCGAGAGCCGGTCGGGCAGCTTGGCGAGGCCAGCTCTTCGCGGCCGGTCTTAGCTTTGGCGGCGGCGATCGCCGTTTCTGGGCAGGCGGGAACGCCAGCGAGCTTGCCGCTGACGCCTTTGGCCAGCACCGCCGAGAAGCGCGTCATGTTCTGTTCGCCGTCCTGACGCGTCAACCGCAGGTAGAAGGGAGAGTAGGAGCCGGCGTTGTTGTTGATCGAACCGGCCTCGAAACCCGGGAGGAAGGGTGGCACCCCACTGGGGCAGGGTGCGCCACCGACGCCCTGATTGATCGTGAAGCTCGAAGTCGTCTCGTTAGCTTCCGAGGGCCTGGCCCAGGGATAGAAGACGGTTTGGGTCGTGTAGGTGCCGCAGGTCGGCGGGCTGACAAGGGGCGAGCGACCGCCCTCGCGGAAGTGCAGATGGAAGCGGCTAACCGGGAACTGCGGAATGTTGTCGAGCGTGGAGATGAGTTGGCCGGTGATCTGATCGGGCTCGACTTTGACCGGCAGCTTTACCATAACCCCACGCTCTCTGGACCTAATCACCATGTACAGGGCGAGCAGCGTGTCGAATGGGTTCTCGGTACCAGGCTGCGCCGTCGCGGGATCGTCCTGCTGGGCGATATAGAGAGAGCCCCTGAATACCTCGCCTTCAAGTAGCGGCGTTTCGACTTCAGCTGAGCCGATCTTGGAAGCCTCCGGGCAGCCCTGCCCTGGAGTGCTGGCAAGCTTCTCGGCTTCGAAGTTTGCCTTGGTGCAGACCCCGAGTCCTTCAGCGGCCGAGGGGTTGGCGGTTACGCCCTGGGGAAGGATGACCACGGCTTTCTTGATGTCGGATTGAGCGACGCCGTCGACGCTGGTCAAGCCAACGTCGTCGATGGTCAGATCGAAGTCCATGCCGCTGGGCGACTCGGCTCTCGTGGTCGTGGGCTGGACATCCAACTGAGGGGAGAAGCCCAGGCCCGAGCAGCCGGTCATACCCGGCGCAGTGATTGCTTTGCCGGAAACGAAGTTGCCGGATTTCTGCCAGGAATCAGCTTTGAAATCCGTCACCAAAGGGCCGCTACAACTGCGTGGCAGGGTGATGAACGGAGTTTCAGGGATCTCGACGTGGCATTTTTTGCCTGGCTCGAGCGGCAGAACGTCGTCTACCTCGCTCGGCAGGTTGGTCTCCACGCAGCTGCCGCGTTCACTGTCATGGTCGGCATCCGCGGGATTGCCCCAGAGCGTTACCTTGGACGAGTAGAAGAGCGCGGCCTGGGGAATGTTGACGAGCGAAGCGAAGACTCGGTTAGGCGCTTCTTCGCGCACTCCATTGCTAATCGTCACTGGAATGCTTTTGACGGCGAATCCGAGCTTCAATGCCTCCCCAGGAGCGGGTTTGAGGTTGTAGACAGGGGTGTGGAAGAAGGCGGCTTCCTCGCCAGGCGGCAGGGTGTGGAATTCGAGCTTGACTGCTGCCACGCCAAGCACCGTCGAGTCCGGGCAGGTGGGGCGACCGAGATTGATGTCGATTTCGACGAAGTCGACAGCCGGGCAGAAAGGTACCGCGTTGGGGCTACCGGCAAATCCTGGGGGCAGGTCGACCTGAAGGTTTCTGACTTCGCCTTCCGGTACTTCCTGTCCCTCTTCGTCGAGCGTGGTATTGACACCGACAGTCGTCTGCATCGAGAAGGGGTGCGAGCCCGCTTGAGTGATTGGGGTGCCATTGGCAGCGCGGAAGCTCACGCTCAGATCTTTAAGACCGAAGGCGCCGAGCGCCGGGGAGGCAAGCAGGAGCGCTGCCGCGATGGCGCTGACTAGGGCCAGCATGATCCGCTTGCTCATCGCCCTGCCCTCCCGCTCTTGCCGCCTTTCGCCTTCTTCTTTTTGTTTTTCACACAACGGTGTTTGCCGCCCTTTTTGACTTGGTGCTTGCCTTTGGGACACGCCGGGGGTTTCTTGGCGGTCTCGTTGCCGGGTCCGTGGTAGCCGAGGCTCGCGGGGCCCGGATCACTGGGCGGAACTGCCGGGGTCTGGCAGGCGCTGCCCTCACAGCCGGGTTGGGAAGGTGGTGGGACGGGCAGCCCGCCGCCGACCCGAGCGTCATAGATGTCGACTAGGCCGGGGTCCTGGGGGAGAATGCTCTGGGCGGTCTTGAAGAAGACGTCGTTGCCGCTCGTGCTGGCGTCGACGAACTCGGAGTCTGAGGAGCTTTCCCCAGAGGAGATCAAGTAGATGCAGCCACCCGAAGAGGAACTGAAGGCGGCTCGGTCTTCTTTGCAGCCGCCCGTTCCTAGGGCCTCCCACTCGTAGACGTCGGTGCGGTTGTTGGTGTCGCGCGAAATAAGCGGCGTAAATGACTCAAAGAAGAGGCGGTTGCCATCCCCAGAGAGTGCGCGGGACGGGTAGAAGGCGCTCTCCCAGGTTGGGATGCGCGCGGCGACACGGATCGAAGTGCCCGCTTTGATCGAGAACGAGCGCCCGACTGGCTGCCCCCCGCTGGGATCGCAGGATGCGCAAATCACTTTGTCGCTCTCCGCGTCGTAGAGAAAGACCTCGCTGGCGGGCTCTCCCGTCTCAGCGTCGTCGTTGTCGTAGTCCGTCAGGCTCCGGGTCGACATAAAGGCGAGGTGCTCGCCGTCGGGGCTAATTCTGGTGCTGCGTCCTTGGTTGGTCGAACCGCTCGGCTGCGGGTTGACGTCGAAGAAGGGGAAGTCGGCGCTGACGTCTGCCGCCGCCAGGGTTGCGACCAAGGAGTAGCTCGGTTCCGCCCCTTCGCTAGCCGGCGCCTCATAGAGGTACAGATTGGGCTCACCGGCCGTCCCCTCACCACCGATCGCTTCCCGGCTGGCGAAGTAGAGGCGCGAGGCGTTCTCGCTCATCCCTGCAACTCCGACCGACTGATCGGCGATCAGCGCCGTTTTGGCTTCCCCTCCGACGTAGCTGAATTCATACAGTTTTCCGCCGACCGAGAAGATCGCTCTAGAGCCATCCTGCGAAGCGCCCCAGAACTGGGCGGCGCTCGAGGAGACGAGCCCGGAGACCGGAAGGGTGCAACCTTTACCAGCCTCGCTGCATTCCCCCCCTTCCATCGCACTCTGCTCCTGATCGGCGTTGATCCGTAGGTAGAGCGTGCCCTGGCCGTTGGTGAAGCCGGTTGCCGTCCAGTAGATCCGTTTGCCGTCCTCGGAGATCGCGTTGTGAATGCTGTCTTGGCGGTGGTCCGCCTTGGTTCCTTGGTCAGTCCCGGCAGCAGAGTTGGTTTCATTCACGGAGCCGCTCGGAAGCCTGCTCACCAGTCGCAGCCCCGGCCTACCGACCACATGCAAGTAGAGCTGGAAGATCCCCGTGTTGGCTGACGCTTCTTCGTTCAACTGGCCATCGGCGCGGAAGACCGTGCTGGTTCCGTTCGCTGAGACGCCCTGCACCTTGGGCACGTATTCGTTCGGGGGGGTGAAGCCAGCGTCGATTTGGGAGACCAGTTCAAATTTCGCCCCCGCGCCGCAGGACTCGCGCCGATAGAGGCCACCGAACCCCACTAGCGCCCCGGGCGCCAACGCTAGGCGGCTGTCGTAGAGCAGCCAGCCTTTGCAAAGGTCCTCCGAGAAAACTTTGTATTGGGTCTGCAAGCCAACAGCGGAGTAGACAGAGGCTCCTTCGCGTGGCGGGGAGATCGATTCGCTGGTCCATTCTTTGCCAGCGATGCGAGTGGCGATGTACTGGTTGACCAGGGGCGCGCCTTCGACTTCGCCGAAGGCGCGGTAGGACGAGTAGGTCAACTTGCCGCCGCCAGGGGTTCCCTGCTGGATGTCGCAGCCTCCGGCGCAGGCAACGACGATGTCACCTTGGTTTTTCTCGATTGGGCTGACCATCTCGTAGGCGCGACAGTCCGGTAGTGATCCGCCGACACCGATGCGTGAGTCGTCGTTGGCGCAAGTCGGTTCCGGCCCCGGGTCTTTGCGGCGAGTCGTAAAAGTGCCCTCTAGCCCTTCCTCGAAGCTGGCTTCTTCCCCTTCTGCTTCGCCGTCGGGGTCGATGCCGAAGACCGGCCCGCCGCCGCTGCTCACAGCAACCAGTCGGTAGTGATAGGTGGTGTCTTCGCTGAGATCCGCCAGCGGGATCCCGGCCGCGGAGACCGCCGAGCTCGCCTCGCTACCGAGTACGTTCGGCGGCACCGGGGCCTCTTCGTCGCAGCCACCCGCAGCGCATTCGCCGGTACCGTATTCGACGTAGTAGCTGGTGTCGGACCAAAAATGGGGATTGATCCGCGCGCCCACAATGGCGCTTTCGGTATCGACTTTAGTTACATGCTGGGAGCTAATCGTCGGCGGCACCAACGGTGGTGGGCAGACGTCGGGATCGGGCGGCGGCCCGAAGACGCTGACGTAGCTTTTCGAAAAACCGTTGAAGCGGGAGACGGACACAGCGACGCCGTTTGCGCAGGCCCCATTCGTCGCTAGCCCGTTCAAGGAAGTCGAGTCACCTTCGCGCTGGCCGAAGGCGTCGGGTAGCTCGATTGTCGGTTTGCAGCTCGCATCGAACTCAATCACTTCGCCCCCGACTTCAACCCCTTTGCCCTCGTTGGCGACGAAGACGTTGCCAGCGGGATCGGTCGCGATTGCTCTCGGGTCCGGTACTTTCAAAGTGCAGAGCTCGGTCCCCGTCGAGCTTAGCTTCAGCACATCCGGTTTCGAGGGAGAAATGGTAAGAGGGGAGTCGCCAACACGGGCGACATAGAGATTTCCAGCTGGATCGACAGCCAGCGACCGCACCGTCTCGCCCGGCAGTTGGATCTCCCCTTTGAAGCTGCCGTCGGGATTGAACTCCTGGATCCGTTCTTTATCGCCGACAAAAATCGTTCCACCGGGGCCGACATCGATGAAGTTCGTGAATGAGGGGGTACTGAATTCGCCCGGCCCCGTGCCCACCGAGCCTTTGGTGCAGACGTCCCCGGAGACGTTGGTGCAGACATTGCCGCCGGTGGTTTCATTGACTTTGCCACCGAACATCAGCAGAAAGTTGCCTTCTGAATCGAACTTCTGGACCCGCTGGTTTTTGGCCTCATAGACATAGACCCCTCCCGCTAGATCAACGGCTATGCCAGTCGGATTATCGAGCTGACCTTTACTGGCACCATTGAGGCCTTCACGGCAAGTCGTAATTTTGGTGCACACCTGCAACTCGGGAGAACCATCTTTTACCCCCCAGCCCCAGGCCTTGACAAACTCGCCCCAAGCCGTGAACTCGTCTATCCGAGCATTCCCGAGAGCGCTGGCATAAACATGGCCCTGGCTTGGAACACCAGTCCTTTCGTCCACGGCGATGCCTCGAGGGTTTGCTAGGCGGCCCGCCGTTGGGCCCGAATTCCCGTCAGCGGGAATTCGGGCAAAGAACGGTGGCGGTTCTGCAGCAGCAGCTGGCGCCACTCCTATCGACAGTCCCGTACCGAGTAGCGCGAACCAGACAGCGCAAGCGCGCCACCCCCCCAACCTGCTCAAGAGATCCACAAAAGCTCCTTTGGTGTCAGCCATGTGCCCCCTCCCATAGGGCGCACACAGATACCCCCAATTCCCTGTCTAGGAACGATATCGTATTGCCGACGCGGTGTCCAGATCGCCCTGGAAAAGAACACGCAGGGCTGGGGGAGCCCCAGCCCTGCGTGTGTACTGCTGCTGCGATTGCCTCTAGCCTACGTCGCCGTCGATCTGCGCGTTGGTGTTGGCGTTAAACGCTTTCACTGTGGCGAAACCAGTGTATTCCCCATCGTTATGGGTGGTGTCATATGTGCTGCTGATCGGGCAGAGGAAGCCCCGGTCAACTTTGTATGGAATGCCTTTAACAGCGATATCGAGTGTGACATCTTTTTTGGGCGTTGCAGCCGGTTTATTTGTATATGTAACCGTGCCCAGCTCCGTTTTCGGAGAGATTGTGAGTGTGCAGGTTGCAACGTGGACTTCAACCACTTTGCCCGCTGGGCAGACGAGATCCACTTTTCCGGTGTAATGGTCGGTAGCGACTTTGGTCGGTGTTGTGAATGTGTAGGTGCAGCCATTCATTGTCACCGTCGAGCTAAGACCAAACGTTGTGTCTTTGCATCCGGTGTATGCCGCTGTGACCGTCAGGTCAGGGCTCGGTCCACCCAGCGCATGGCTGAGGAAGTGAGCTCCCGTGCAGGTCACGCCGGTGCCGGCTCCGAGGAACTCGTGGACGCCGGTCTCCTGTTCACCTGTCACGTATGCCGGATATTCGGAAGCTGTGAAGTTAGCTTCCGCCTGCGCTGCCGAGGCAACCACCGCGCTCATTGCCAGCACGGCAACCACGGCAAGCCCAAGGGCTTTCAGATTGCGAATCATTCTTACTCCTTTATTGATTTCTGCGACCGCATCTGCGACCGCATCTGACGCCTCCCGTCAAGAGGCGGGACGATCTCTAACGCCCGATTCGCAATTACTCAAGAATTATGTGACCGCGATACCGATGTTTGTCGATCTGAGTGAATGAGCAGCGGAAATTTCCCTGCAAAACGCCTAGTACGTATCCGCGCGTGCGCCAGTTTGCACGGTGCGGAGAGGCGACAAGTGGCGCCGCGCAGCCAAGAGGCATTGACTGAAACCGATTCGATGCCATAATCAAGGACCCTTGACTGATGCCGTCAGAGGAGACACGAACGGCGCCACTCGCGCTGGGGCCCAGACGCTGGCTCTACTTTCCGTTCCTATCAATGTGGGCGTCCTGAAAGCTCTTGCCGAAGGTCCGAGATCCTTGCCCGACCTCCGTCGCGCCGTCGACTCGCCACCGCAGACGACCATGCGGGGCTACCTGCGTGAGCTGACCCGGACAGGTGTGGTGGAGAGGCATCGTCGCAACGATTTCCCCGGCAATGTTGAGTACCAGCTGGCTGCCGGAGGTCGCGAGCTTCTGGCCGTTGCGGAGGTCGTAGATGCCTGGCTCAGATCATTTCCGGAAGAGCCGACAGTCTTCGGTAGCGGCGCAGCCAAGAGCGCGATCAAAGCCCTGGTGGATGGATGGTCCACGAGCATGATTCGGGCTCTCGCGATCCGCCCGCTCTCGCTGACCGAGCTGGATGCGGTCATTGCCTCGGTCAGTTACCCGTCACTCGAGCGGCGCCTTGCCGCAATGCGTCTCTGTGGCCTCGTCGAGCCGCTCCCGTCCGGGGGCCGCGGCACCCCCTATGCAGTGTCGGAATGGCTCCGCAAGGCGATCGCACCGATCGGAGCAGCGGCCCGCTGGGAGCGCGTTCACGTGGGCGAAGAGACCCCGACGATTACGAACCGCGATGCCGAGGCCGCCTTCATGCTCGCCCTGCCACTGCTGAGCTTGCCCGCTGGCGCGTCGGGATCCTGCCGGTTGGGCGTCCAGGTGGGCAATGGGGATGTGTTGGCTGGCGTTGTCGCTTCGGTGCGGGACGGCAAAGTCGAAGCCTGTGCGACGAAGCTCGAGCGCGAGGCGGATGCCTGGGCCGTTGGTAGCGCCGACGCCTGGTTTGCGACGGTCATCGAGCGGGACAGCAGCCAGCTGGTTCTGGGCGGCAATGACGATTTGGCGAACGAGGTTGTGGCGGCGCTGCACAAGGCGCTCTTCGACGCGGTGGCCTAAGCCGGCGCAGCTGCGTTCGGCCTCAGGTCCCCGCGACTCGATGCACAAGGTTGGTTGACTAGACGAGAAGCTCGAACTATGGTTCCCGTCGGTACTCGTTCACTATTCAAGGGAACTTTAAATGCGCAGATTCGTCCTGATAGTCGCCCTCATCGCTCTTGCCGCTGCTCTGTCCGTCCCAGGCTGCGGGGGAGACGACGAGGCCACGATCACCAAAGCAGAACTGATCAAAAAGGGGGACGCGATCTGCAAGAAGGCGGACAAAACACAGGGAGATGACTACATCGCGTATGCGCGCAAGAGCGGCGATCCCGGCACCACGGAGAGCAACGTGTCCAAATTCGTCTTCCCGCCGGTAGTCGAACAGACGGAAGAACTGGAGGCGCTCGGGGTCCCCGAGGGCGACGAGGAGAAGGTCGACGCGATCATCGCCGGGATCGAAGAAGCCTTGAAGAAGTCAGAAGCAGTTCTTGGAAAAAATCCCGAAAACTTCGAAGCTCCATTCGAAGAGGTCTCCAAATTGGCCGCCGATTACGGCTTCGAAGCCTGCAGCGAAATCTACTGAGCAGGGGATTCGCCGCTTCGTAGGCGGTGCTATAATCAGATCACCTTGACCATTACCCAGGTCAAAGGTCGAGCGGAGGGCATGCCGCGCGCCGGGACCTTCGCGCTGTCGCTGCTCGCCGATCCGCTCGACGTCTGCGTGCTCCGGGCCCTCCGGCCGGGACCGAAGGCACTGGCCGACCTCCGGCGGGCGGTCGGCTCGCCGCCGCAGACCACGATGCGCGGACATCTACGCACCCTGACCAAGGTCGGGGCGTTGGCGAAGCGCCGGCAGAACGAGTTCCCAGGCAACCTCGACTATGAGCTAACTGACGCCGGCCACTCTCTCCTCACCGTCGCCGGAGTGCTGGAGGCCTGGCTTGCCGATTCCCCCGACGGGGCCCTGGCACTCGGTAGCGCCGCCGCGAAGAGCGCGGTCAGGGCGCTGATGCAAGGCTGGTCGACGACCCTCGTCCGCGCCCTCGTCGCCAGGCCGTTGACCTTGACCGAACTGGACAGGATCATCAATCTCAGTTATCCCTCGCTGGAGCGGCGCCTGGTGGCGATGCGGCTGGCGGGGCAGATCACGACGACCTCCGGCCGCGGCCGCGGCACCCCCTACCCGGTCACGGCCTGGCTGCGCCACGCCATTGCCCCGCTCGGCGCCGCCGCTCGCTGGGAGCGCGCGAACGATGCGCCCGGAGCCTCCCCGATCGGCCGCCTCGACGTCGAGGCTGCCTTTCTCCTTGCCATGCCGCTGATCCGGCTGGCGCCGGGATTGCGAGGCGCCTGCCGACTCACGGTCGAGATCCCGGGCCGTAGTGAATCCCGGCAGGCCGGTGTCTTGGTCGTAGT
>DASSFS010000009.1:0-7920 GCA_035694165.1 Solirubrobacterales bacterium
TGTTGGGGGTGGGGTCTGGTCACCCTCGGGGCGAATGTCGCGAAGCGGCGATATGCAATCTGTCTTCTGCCCGCCATAGGCGGGCACCAACATTGGGAGCGACACCCGAAGGGTGCGCGACTAAATTCGACCGGAGGGTGACCAGACCCCTCGCGCTAACCCTTGAGGAAGGCATCCGACCCCGATCCCAGAATCACTATTTATGCAGGTCGTGATGGGCGTCGACCCCGGCGCAGCCAATCTTGGGTTCGGAATCGTGCGCGTCGAGGGCAACCGGATGGTCGCCCTCGATGGTGGCGTGGTTGAAACGACTCCTGAGCAGCCGATGGAGCAGCGGCTGGAGCGGATTCACAGCGCCCTGGCGGAGCTGATCGCCTGGCACGAGCCGAAGGCGATGGCGATCGAGCAGGTCTATTTCGGCAAAAACGTGGTCTCGGCGATGGCGGTCGGACAGGCCAGCGGGGTGGCGATGCTGGCGGCCTCTCAGGGCGGCGTCGGTTGTTTCGCCTACACGCCGCAGGCGATCAAGATGGCCGTCTGCGGTTCGGGCGGCGCCGACAAGAGTCAGGTGCAACGGATGGTCGGGACCCTGCTCGGGCTTCCGGAGCCGCCAAGCCCCGATCACGCGGCTGATGCCCTTGCCGTGGCGATCTGTCACGGCGGCAGCGCCGGCCACCGCGAGGCGGTCGCCACGAGCGATGCCGTCCGAGCGGATGCCGCTCCAGAGCGGATCGCCGGATGATCGCCGCTGTGCGGGGAGAGGTGATGGTGCGGCGGGCGGACCACGTTGTGATCGACGCCGGCGGTGTCGGTTACCGCTTGGCCGTCTCGGCAGAGACGCTGAAGTCGGTTCCGGCGGCCGGCAACGATGCCTTCCTGCACGCGGAGCTGATCTCCCGCGACGATTCTCTTGCGCTCTACGGCTTCTCCTCCGAGGAGGAGCGCGACCTCTTCCGCCAGCTGATCTCGGTCAGCGGCATCGGGCCAAAAGTGGCGATCGCGACCCTCTCCGGTGGCAGCGCTCGCGATCTCCTGCGGGCGATCGCGGCCGGCGACGCCAAACGCTTCCAGGCGGTGCCGGGGATCGGCAAGCGAACCTCGGAGCGGATCATCGTCGAGCTGCGCGAGAAGGTCGCCGGTGCGCTGGAGGAGGAGGTGGCGATCGCTGCGGCCGAGGGCGGCGACGCCAGGGCGCTCGCTCGCGACGGCCTGGTCAACCTCGGCTACGCGCCGTTGGAGGCCGAGCAGCTGCTGGACGGACTCGAGGCCAGCGAACCTCAGGAGTTGATCGCCTCGGCTCTGCGCAAGGCCGCCTCGGCCCGGAGCGGCGCGTGAGCGACTCTCCCAACATCGGCTCCAATCGCATCCGCACTCCCGGAATCGACGCTGAGCCGGTCCCGGTCGACGCTGAGGTCCGCGTCCACGACGCCCGCGCCGATATTCCCGACGAGGATCTCGATCGCTCGCTGCGGCCGCCGACGCTGGCCGACTTCGTCAATCAGACCCAGGTGACCGAGCAGCTCTCGATCTTCATCGAGGCAGCCCGCGGCCGCGGCGAGCCGCTGGATCACGTCCTTCTGGCCGGGCCCCCCGGCCTGGGCAAGACTTCGCTTGCCCACATCGTCGCCGCCGAGATGGGGGTGCCGATGGTGCAGACCGCGGGTCCGACTCTGGAGCGCAAGGCCGACGTCGCCTCCTTCCTCACCGCGCTGGAGCCGGGCAGTGTCTTTTTCGTCGATGAGATTCACCGGCTCGGCCGCGCCGTCGAGGAGACCCTTTACCCGGCGATGGAGGACGGCGAGCTGCCGGTCGTGCTGGGGCAGGGAGCGGGCGCGCGGACGGTGACGCTGCCGCTGCCGCCCTTCACTCTGATCGGCGCCACGACTCGTGCAGGCCTGCTGACGACGCCGTTGCGGGACCGCTTTGGCGTCTCCCATCGCCTCGAGCACTACGCCCCCGAGCACCTGGCCCTGATCGTCGAGCGCTCGGCCCGCATCCTCGAGGTCGAGATCGACAGCGACGGCGCTCACACGATCGCCTCGCGCTCGCGCGGGACCCCTCGCGTCGCCAATCGCCTGCTGAAGCGAGTCCGCGACTTTGCCCAGGTCAAGCAGGCCGGTCCGATCGGCGCCGAGGTCGCGGCGGCCGCGCTGGAGATGCTCGAGGTAGACGCGGGAGGGCTCGATCGCAGCGATCGCTCCCTGCTCGACACGGTGGCGAGCAAGTTCGGCGGCGGGCCGGTCGGCCTCTCGACGCTGGCGATCGCGATCGGCGAGGAGCAGGACACGATCGAGGACGTACTCGAGCCCTACCTGCTCCAACAGGGCTTGCTGAAGCGGACTCCACGCGGTCGGGTGCTGACCCAGCGGGCCTACGAACACCTCGGCCTGCCGCTGCCCGAAGGCGCCGCGAGCCTCTTCTAGGCTCGCGTCGCTAGCCTGTCAGGCATGCCGTTTTTCATCTGCCCAAATTGTGGGCACCGGGAGGTGAGTGGCGAGCGAACCGCTGGGTTCAGCTCGCGCCCGAAGGGCTGCTCCAAATGCGGCTTTGGCTTCGTCTTCGAATTACTCGACGATTATTATCCGGCGCCCAATGCCGCCTTTTTCGTCTGTGACAAGCAGGAACGCGTGATCGACGCCGGCAAAGGCAGCTTCGAGCTGACCGGTCTCACCGACGAGGACGTGATCGGCCGCCCGGTGCGCGAGGTGCTTGGACTCGACTGGATCGACAAAGGCGACGGCGATGAGACCTCGGACACCAACGGTGACGGTGTGACCGATCCGATCGAGACCTCGCTGGAGTGGGGGGTGCGCTCGCTCGGCAAGCGGGTCTCAGTCAACGCTGAGGGCGACTTGCCAGCTCGCGCCGTCGCCGATGTCTTCCCCGCCTACGACGACGATGGCGGGCTGTTGCTCGTGCTGACGCCGGAGGGATAGGGATGGGCTCACGTCGCCGTTATCTCTTCGTTCTGCTCTTCGTGCTGGGCCTGGTTGGTGCCTCGGCGGTCGTGATCGCGAATACCTCGACCAAGCTTGGCCTCGACCTCGAGGGTGGGGTCGAGCTCGTCTACCAGGGCCAGCCGACCGGGCAGGTGACGGAGGTCACCGGCGAAGACATCGAACGCTCGATCAACATCATCCGCGAGCGGATCGATCAGTTCGGTGTTGCCGAGCCGGAAGTCTCACGCCTCGGGCCCGACCAGATCACGGTCAGCTTGCCCGATGTCGACAACGCCCAGCGGGCGATCGACCAGGTCGGAACCACCGCCCAGCTCTATTTCTACGACTGGGAGCCGAACCTGCTCGGCCCCGAGCGGGCGATCGGTGGTCGTCCTGGGCAGGAACCGCCGGAAGGCCCGCTGAAAGCCTCCGAAAAACGCTGGGAAGACGCGGGTCGCGACGCGAAAAGCACCGAGAACTCGCAGATGATCGCCCAGGGCGCCTACCCGACCGCCTACGACGCGGCCCTGCTCGCCGCCGAACAGAAACCGATCGAGAACTGCCAGAACTGCTCGGTTTCAAAGCCTCGCTTCTACCTCTTCGATCGCCAGCAGCCGCATGACCTCATTGCCGGTCCCGAGCTGGCGAAAAAAGACCTCTACGTCAGCCCAACCGGCGAAAAACGCCCCAGCAACGGGATCGTCGTCGAGGTCCCGGTGGGAACCATCCTCGTCTCCGAGTATCCGACCGACCAGGAAGGGAAAACCGACAAAACCGCGCGCCCCGGCTGGTACGCCCTCAAGGATGACCCGGCGCTCTCGGGCACCGACATCACCGATCCCAAGCAGGAATACGAAGAAACCACCGGCGAACCGAACGTCAGCTTCGGCTTCACCGATGCCGGTCGCGATGCCTTCCAGGAAGTCACCCGGCAGATCGCCCAGCGCGGCCAGGCTCAGGCAATTGGACCGGTCGGTGGCGAACAGGCTGCGGCCCTTTCCGGCCACTTTGCGGTCGTGCTCGACAACGAAGTCAAAACGCGGCCGATCATCGACTTCTCGCAGAACCCGGACGGGATCGACGGCCGCAACGGGGCCCAGATCTCCGGCGGCTTCACCAGCGTGCAGGAGGCCCAGGACCTGGCCACGGTTCTGCAGATCGGCGCCCTGCCGATCAACCTCAAACTGATCAGCCAGACCCAAGTCTCGGCGACCCTCGGCTCGCAGGCGCTCGACGCCGGCATCAAGGCCGGTGTGATCGGCCTGATCCTGGCGGTGATCTTCCTGGTCGCCTACTACCGCTTCCTCGGAGTGGTCGCCTCGATCGCCCTCGGCGCCTACGGGGTCATCTTCTTCGCCCTGATCAACCTGATCCCGATCACCCTGACCCTGCCGGGAATCGCCGGCCTGGTGCTGACGATCGGGGTCGCCGCCGACTCCAACATCGTCATCTTCGAGCGAATAAAGGAGGAGGTCCGGGCGGGACGCTCGATGTCGAGCGCGATCAGCGCTGGCTACAAACGCGGGATCAGCACGATCGTCGACGCCAACGTCATCACCCTGCTGACCGCCTTCATCCTCTTCGTACTAGCGACCTCCGGCGTCAAAGGCTTCGCCTTCACCCTCGGGGTCGGCACGATCGTCTCGCTGCTGACCGCCGTCGTCTTCACCCAGGCGCTGCTCGGCAGTATGAGCCGCTCCCGCCTGCTGCGCTCGCCTGCTGCGCTCGGAGCCGGCGGTCAGGGCATGCGCTGGCATTTCGACTTCATGGGGGCGAGTCGCTGGTTCTTCTCGATCTCCGGCCTGATCCTGCTGGTCGGCGCCCTCTCGCTGGCGACCAATCAGCTCAACTTCGGCATCGACTTCGAGTCCGGCACCCGGATCAAGGTGGCGCTCGTCCAGCCGACCGACGAGGAAGGGGTCCGCGACACGCTCGACGCGGCGGGAATCAGCGGCGAGGAGATCCAGCAGGTCTCCGACCCGGTCCTCGGTGACAACGTCTTCCAGATCCAGGCTCGAGAGCTGCAGCCCGACACGGTCAAAGAGGCCGAGCAGGCACTCACCGATGAGTACGGGATCGCCGAAGATGGCTTCGACAGCACCAGTATCGGCCCGACCTTCGGGCAGCAGGTGGCCGACAGTGCGCTTAAAGCGCTGATCTTCTCCCTGCTGGTGATCTGCGGCTACGTCGCCCTGCGGTTCGACCCCAAGTTCGCGGTCCCGGTCCTGATCGCGATCTTCCACGACATCCTGATTACGGCCGGCGTCTACTCGCTGACGGGGAAAGAGGTGAGCAGCGGCACCGTCGCCGCCTTCCTCACCATCTTGGGTTACTCGATCTACGACACGATCATCGTCTTCGACCGCATCCGCGAGAACGTGCCGCGGATGCCGCGGGCCGCATTCACCCAGATCGTCAACCGCTCGATGAGCGAGGTGCTGACGCGATCCCTCGCGACCAGCTTCACGACCTTGCTCGGGGTGATGTCGTTGCTGATCTTCGGGGGCGCGACCCTGCAGGACTTCGCCTTCGCGATGCTGGTCGGTATCGCCTCGGGTACCTACTCGTCGATCTTCATCGCGTCGCCGGTACTGGCGGCCTGGAAGGAACGCGAGCCTGGCTTCGTACGGCGCCGCTTGCGGATCGCCGAGGTCGAGGGCAGCGTGCCGGCCTTCGCTGATGACATCGCGATCGCCAAGCTCGGCAGCGACGAGGAGAGCGAAGCGGAGATCGCCGCTGAGATCGAGCAGACCGAGGCGCAGCCCCAGGCCGGTGCTGTCGCGACGGCCGAGCGGACGACGGATGGCAACGGCGCTGATCCGGCCACTAATGGTGAGTCCGGCGATGGCGAGGCGGACGGTGCCTCGGCGGAGCGCCGCCAGCGCAACGCCGAACGACGTGAGCGCCGCCAGCAGCGCCGCAAACACGGGAGGAAGCGCTGATGGCACTGCTCGTCTGGTTCACGATGGGGATCGCCCTTTGGCACTTCACGGTCTTCCTGCCGGATCGGTTCTGGCAGGGGATCGTCGGCGCCTTCGTGGGCTCGGTCCTCGGCGCGGTGATCTTCGGCCTGATCGTTGCCCTGGTCAGCGGTAAAAGCTTCGGCGATACCGACCTCGGCACCGCGCTGCTCGCGGTCCCGGGTGTCGCGATCGGGCTCGGGATCGTCTACGCGATCGGCGTCCGCAGCGAAGAGCAGCTGGACTAGTCCCTCCCAGGACGAATTCCTCTCCACTTTCGGGGGATTTGCGGCGCTTTTGACGCCGGGTCGCTGCCTAGCCTGGTTGCGTGCCGGAAACCCTGAAAGCCTTCGCCGCCGAGCCCTACTCCTACGCCGACGTGCGTGCCGTCGCCGATGGCCTCGAACTCAGCGAGCCGGTGGCCGTGACCCTGGTTCGCCGCGGGTATCGAACCCCGCAGCAGGCGCGGGAGTTTCTCGCCGCTGACGAGGCGCACCCGCCGTCGGCCTTTGACTCGATCGAGGCGGTCCTCGCCCACGTCCGGGGTGCGATCTCCGACGGTAAGCGGATCACGGTGCACGGCGACTTCGACGTCGACGGCGTTTGTGCGACGACGATCATGGTCTCGACCCTGCGCGAGCTGGGCGCCGAGTGCGATTGGCTGATCCCGGACCGGATCGGCGATGGCTACGGCCTCAGCGCTGCCAACATCGAGAAGCTGGCAAAGCGCGGCACCTCGTTGCTGATCACCGTGGACTGCGGCGTCACTGCAGTCGAGGAGGTTCGGCTGGCGCGTGAGCTGGGAATCGAGACGATCGTCACCGACCACCACCAGGCGGGTGAGGAGCTGCCGGATTGCCCGATCCTGCACCCGTCGCTAGACGGCTACCCCTTCGAGCATCTTTGCGGCACCGCGGTGGCCTGGAAGCTGTCCTGCGCGTTGCGTGAGAGCGACGGCGAGCAGGACCTCGACCTGGTGGCGCTGGCGACCGTGGCCGACGTGGTGCCCTTGATCGGCGAGAATCGGGCCCTGGTCAAGCAGGGATTGGCGCAGATGCGGAGGGCACGGCGGATCGGGCTTCGGGCGCTGATGGAGGCTTCGAAATGCGAGCCGACGCAGCTTGACGAGGGGGACCTGGCGTTTCGCCTGGCGCCGAGGATCAATGCCGCTGGCCGGCTCTACCGTGCCGATGCCGGCGTCGAGCTGCTGCTGACCGAGGACCAGGCTCGGGCCGAGGAGATCGCCGCCGAGCTGGGTCGGGCCAACTCGGAGCGGCGCGCGCGCGAGCGTGAGGTCGACACGGCAGCCGAGGCTGCCCGGCGCGAGCTCCCGGACGAACTGCGCGAAGCACCGGGCCTGGTTCTGGCCGGTGAGGACTGGCATCCCGGGGTCGTCGGCATCGTCGCCTCGCGGCTGGTCGAGCGCCATCACCGCCCGGTCGTCGTCATCTCCTTCGACGGCGAGGGTGGGGGACGGGGGAGTGGCCGCAGCATCCCCGGCTTCGACCTGCACGCCGCCCTCGAGGCCTGTTCTGAGCACCTGGTCAGCTTTGGCGGGCACCGCGCGGCTGCGGGCCTCTCGCTGCGGGCCGAGGACCTCGACGCCTTCCGCGCAGCCTTTGCCGCCCACGCAACCGCCGTCCTCGGTCCCGATGACCTGCGTCGGACCGAGCGGATCGACGCCATGGTCGGCGGCGTTGGCCTCGGCCTCGAGCTGGCCGAGGAGCTTGGTCAACTCGCTCCGTTCGGAATGGGCAACCCCGGGGTGCGACTGATGGTCCCCTCGGCCAGGGTCAGCGACGTGCGCACGATGGGCGAGGGCAAGCACGCTCGTTTCAGCCTCCACAGCGGCGCCCACCGCGCGCTCGGCGTCGCCTTCGGCCGCTCCTCACTGGGAGTCGAGGACGACGATCCGGTCGACGCCGCGGTCCGGCTCGAGGTCAACCACTGGAACGGATCGGTGGAGCCGCGCGTGGTTCTGCGCGAGCTATACCCGCTGGGGGATGCTGCGGACCTTGAAG
>DASSFS010000010.1:0-32211 GCA_035694165.1 Solirubrobacterales bacterium
CTGGTCGCCTCAGGCCGCCGCAAGGGAGTCGATCTGATCTCGGTCGCGATCGGGGCGCCGAGCGAAGAAGCCCGCTACGAGGCCAACCTCGAGCTGCTCGAATACGGCTTCTCGCAGTACCGGCGCCGACTTCCGATCCACGCCGGCGAGGAGATGGCGGCGCCGGCGATCCGCTATTCCGGTGGCGAACTGCCGCTGCGCGCCGCTCGCCCGGTCGCCGTCGGCCTGCGCCGGGGTCAGCGCCTCGACGTCGACGTCCGCGCTCCGGCCGAGGTCGAGGGCCCGGTTCGCCGCGGCGCCGTGCTCGGCAGGGCCACGGTCCTCGTCGACGGCCGCCATGCCGGTACGGTCTCGTTGCGGGCTGCCCGCGCGATCCCCAAGGCCAGCGCCTTCGACCGCACCCGCAGCTTCCTTGGCGACAACTTGATCCCTATCGCGGTCGCGGGGTTCGTGATACTGATTGGCGGGGTATTGCTCTACCGCCGTCTGTCCGGCCGAAGCGACTGAGGGGAGCGAACCGGAGTGATAGAGCCGTGATTCTGACCGTGACTCTCAACGCGGCGATCGACCGCACCGTCGCCGTGCCGAATTTCCGGCTCGGCCGCCGCCATCGCGCGGTCGAGAGCCGCACGGTGGCCGGGGGTAAGGGCATCAACGTCGCCCGTGCCCTGAGCCTGCTCGGGCGCCCCGTGATCGCCGCCGGCTTCGTCGGTGGGCCGACCGGGACGCGCGTGCTGGAAGGCCTGCGCGAAGAGTCGGTGCTGACCGACTTCACCCGGATCGCCGCCGAGACGCGGATCAACCTCGCCGTGATCGACCCCACCTCCGGCGATCAGACGGAGATCAACGAGCGCGGTCCGGCGGTCAGTCCGGAGGAGGTCAAGAAGCTCTTCGAGCGGATCGGCTACCTCGCCGGCGGCGCCAAGATCTGCGTCCTGGCGGGATCGCTGCCCCCCGGCGCCGGCGATGACCTCTATGCGCGCCTGATCGCCGATCTCAACCGCCGCGGCGTTTCCGTCGTGCTCGACGCCGAGGGCGAGGCGATGCTGGCCGGCGTTCGCGCCGGCGCCGCGATGGTCACCCCGAACGAGCGCGAGGCCGAGGAGCTGGTCGGACAGGAGTTCGCCGATCCCGGCGACCTCGCCCAGGGGCTGAGGGAGCTGGTCCGCCTCGGTGCCGACGAGGCCGCGATCACGCGGCCGGAAGGCTGCGTCGCGGCCGTCGGGGAGAACTCCGACCGCCGCCTGCTCGAGGTTCACACCGAGCCCCTGGAGCCGGTCTCCACCGTTGGCTCGGGGGACGCCTTTCTCGCCGGCTACGTCGCCGCTCGCTATGACGGCCGCACGGCTCAAGAGTGCCTCGCCTACGGCGTCGCCTGTGGCGCCGAGTCGACCCAGCACTTCGGGGCCGGCACCGTCGACCGCAACCAGGTCGAGCGCCTGCTCGGCGAGGTCGCCGTGCACGATCTGGAGGTCCCGGCCGAAGTGTAGTCTGGCTGTTTCAACGCCAGCCCTGGAGGAATCACTTGGAAATTGAAATCGGCCGCGGCAAGAAGGGGCGGCGCGCATACGGATTCGACGACATCGCCATCGTCCCGTCGCGTCGTACCCGCGATCCCGACGACATAGACATCAGCTGGACCCTCGGTCCCTACCGCTTCGAACTGCCGCTCGTCGCCTCGGCGATGGACGGAGTCGTGAGCCCCGACACCGCCGTGCTGGTCAACGAGCTGGGCGGTCTCGGAGTGCTCAACCTGGAGGGCATCTGGACCCGCTTCGAGGACGCCGAGGAACGGCTCGAGCAGATCGCTGCTGCCCCCAAGCACGTCGCGACGCGGCTGATGCAGGAGATCTACGCCGAGCCCGTCAAGTCAGAGCTGATCGGCAAGCGGGTCGCCGAAATCAAGGCCCGCGGCGCCGTCGTCTGCGGCTCGCTGACGCCCCAGAAAGTGCGCGAGCACTATGAGGTGGCGGTCGAGGCTGGACTCGACATCCTCGTCATCCAGGGCACCGTGATCTCGGCCGAACACGTCTCGACCACCGTCGAGCCACTGAACCTGAAGGAGTTCATCGCCGAGGTTCCGGTCCCGACCGTGGTCGGCGGCTGTGCCTCCTACTCGACCGGTCTGCACCTGATGCGGACCGGTGCGGTAGGCGTCCTCGTCGGCGTCGGTCCCGGCGCCGCCTGCACCACCCGCGGCGTGCTCGGCATCGGCGTCCCGCAGGCAACCGCGATCGCCGACGTCGCCGCCGCCCGCTCCCAGCACATGCTGGAGACCGGCGAGTACGTCAACGTGATCGCCGACGGCGGCATGCGCACCGGCGGCGACGTCTCCAAGGCGATTGCCTGCGGTGCCGACTCGGTCATGGTCGGCTCGCCGCTCGCCCGCGCCAAAGAGGCTCCCGGCCGTGGCTTCCACTGGGGAATGGCGACCTTCCATCCCTCGCTGCCCCGCGGCACCCGGGTCTCGACCAAGCAGGACGGCACGATGGAGGAGATCGTGCTCGGCCCAGCGCAGGAGAACGACGGCACCTTCAACCTGATGGGGGCGCTGAAAACCTCGATGGCCACCTGTGGCTATGAGGACATCCGCTCCTTCCAGCGGGCAGAGGTGATGGTCGCGCCAGCGCTGATGAGCGAGGGCAAGAAGCTCCAGAACGAGCAGTCGGTCGGGATGGGGTCCAACGGGCGCGCTGCAGTCTCCGCGGGGGTCGCCGTAAGCGATGACTGAGCAGGTTGCCGCCAGTGCCGACGACGAGCTGATCGTCGAGCCTGGCGGCGGGCTGTCGGCCGACGACGTGCGCGCCGTGGAGGAGGTGCTGGTCCTTGACTTCGGGGGCCAGTACTCGCAGTTGATCGCGCGGCGAATTCGCGAATGTGGCGTGTTCGCCGAGCTGCTGCCCGCGAATGCTTCGATCGAGCGGATAAGGGAGCGGAAGCCGAAGGCGTTGATCCTCTCGGGCGGCCCGGCTTCGGTCTACGAGCCGGGGGCACCGCCCTTCCCGACGCAACTACTCGATCTCGAAATCCCGATGCTGGGCATTTGTTACGGGATGCAGGCGATGGTGCTGGCACTCGGCGGCCGGGTCGAGTCGGCTGAGACTGGCGAGTTCGGGCGCACCGACCTCGTCCTCCGCGAAGGTGGCGGGCGCCTGTTGAGCGGACTGCCCGAGGAGCAGAGCTGCTGGATGAGCCACCGCGACGCCGTCTTCGAGGCCCCGGAGGGGTTCACCGCCCTCGCCTCCAGTCCCAGTTCGCCGGTTGCCGCGCTCGAGCTGCCCGATCGTGGTCTCTACGGGATTCAGTTCCATCCCGAGGTCGTCCACACCCCCTACGGGACCGAGATCCTGACCCGCTTCCTGCGCACCGTTGCTGGCTGTGAGCAGCAGTGGTCGCCGCAATCGGTGATCGCCGAGCAGGTCGCGAAGATCCAGGCGCAGGTTGGGGAAGGCAGGGTGATCTGCGGCCTCTCCGGCGGCGTCGACTCCTCGGTCGCCGCGCTGCTCGTGCACAAGGCGGTAGGGGAGAGGCTGACCTGTGTCTTCGTCGACCACGGGCTGATGCGGCTGAACGAGGCCGAGCAGGTGGTAGAGGCCTTCCGCCAGTTCGGCATCCCCCTGGTCCACGTCGATGCCGAAGAGCGCTTCCTCGCCAAGCTGGCCGGCGTCGAGGACCCCGAGCGCAAGCGCAAGATCATCGGCGAGGAGTTCATCCGCGTCTTCGAGGAGGAGGCGGCGAAGCTCGATGACGTCGGCTTCCTCGTCCAGGGCACGCTGTATTCCGACGTGATCGAGTCCGGCGGCTCCGACCACGCGGCGACGATCAAGTCCCACCACAACGTCGGCGGCCTGCCGGACGAGTTCGACTTCGACTTGGTCGAGCCGCTGCGGATGCTGTTCAAGGACGAGGTCCGCGCGGTCGGCGCCGAGCTCGGCATGCCGGAGCGGATGGTTTGGCGCCAGCCCTTCCCGGGGCCGGGGCTGGGGATCCGGATCGTCGGCGGCGAGGTGAACCGGGAGCGGCTGGACATCCTCCGCAGCGCCGACGCGATCCTGCAGGAGGAGGTCCGCGCCGCCGAGCTCTACCGCCAGCTCTGGCAGAGCTTCTGCGTGCTGCCGGTCGTTCGCTCGGTCGGCGTTCAGGGCGACGGCCGCACCTACGCCTATCCGATCGTGATCCGCGCCGTCACCTCCGACGACGCGATGACCGCCGACTGGGCCCGATTGCCGTACGACCTGCTGGAGCGGGTCTCGAACCGGATCATCAACGAGATCCCCGACGTCAACCGCGTCGCCCTCGATATCTCCTCGAAGCCGCCGGCGACGATCGAGTGGGAGTAGCGCCCCTCTCCTAAACCGGCTCTTCGCGGGAGTGCGGGGTCTCGAAGCTGGCGACGCCGATGATCGCCGAGATCGCGCCGCGGCCTCTGCGCTGGGCCAGTCGCTCGCGGCTTTCCGACTGAATCGTCAGCACTTTGTCGACGGTTTCTTCCATCGTCGCCGTCACCTGGTTCCAGCCCTGCTCGTCGAGGCGGACCGGCATCCAGTACAGCGTCGTGTCCTCGCGACCGTCGATCGTGCCGGCCTCCAGCGCCGCCACCGCTCGGTCCATGAAGCTCTGCAGGGTGGCGCCGGAGACGCCGCCGAGCAGGGCCCGTGGCACCCGTCGCCAGATCCGCTGGCCAATGAACGAGTGGGGCGAGGCCTTGTAGAAGTGCTCGGTGGCGCCGCGGCGCTGCGCGGTGTCGACCAGCTCCAGGCAGCCGCATCTATCGAGTGCTCGCGTGTGGTAGGCGACGTGGCTCAGCCCCGCGTCGAGGTCCTCCGAGAGGCGGTTGGGACTGGTGACCCGTTCCCCCAGGATCTCGAGGATCTTGATCCGCAGCGGGTGGGCCAGCGCCTTGACGAGACGCTGATCGATGACTTCGGGGCGGGTTCTTTTCACCGGGGGGCTCCTTGGGGTGTGGGGTGACCTAAGTGGGCATTCCCCCTCCTTAGACGAATACGTGTTGATTATTTGTATGGATTACAACTGAAAGTCGCAAATTGGTTGTTAAGCGCGTTCACATTGGGCGACGTCCAGGCTAAATACAAATTAGATTCATTCTCATTATGATGGCGGCATCATCGAGCCATTCGAACTCCCTTTCGTCCAGCGAGGCCTCCTCGAGATCCTGATCTTGGCGATCCCGGCTGGCCTTCTTGGCACCTGGATCGTGCTGCGCGGCCTCGCCTTCTTCTCGCACGCCGTCGGCACCGCGGCCTTCCCCGGTCTGGTGCTCGCCGACGGCCTCGGCTTCGCGGCCCCGCTCGGTGCCCTGGGCGCGGCGCTCGCTTTTACGGCCGGCAACGCCGCCCTTGGCCGCGGTCGCGACCGCGGCCGCGACAGCGTCGTCGCCCTTGTCCTCGTTGCCTGTCTGGCGGCGGGGGTGATCCTCGCCAGCGACGTTTTCGGCTCCGGCGCCAACGTCGAGACCCTCCTTTTCGGCAGCCTGCTCCTGATCGACGGCGGCGACATCGCCCTCGCCTCGGGGGCGGCGCTGGCGACGCTCCTTGCCACGGCGCTGATCGGCGAACGCTGGCTCGCCCACGGGTTCGATCCCGCGACCGGCGCGGCGGGCCGCGGAGGACGAGTGCTCGACGCGATCCTGCTGGCGCTGATCGCCCTGGCCAGCGTGGCGGCGCTGTCGGTCGTCGGTGCGCTGCTGGTCAGCGCCCTGTTCGTAGTGCCGGCTGCCACCGCCCGCCTTTTCACGCGGCGGATGCGGAGCTGGCAGCTGGCCAGCGTCGCCCTGGTCGCGGTCGAGGGCACGGTCGGGCTCTGGCTCTCGGTCAAGACCGATGCGCCCCCCGGCGCCACCATCGCTTGTGTTGCCGGCGCCGTCTTCGCCGCCGCTGCGGTCGCCCGGGCGGTGGCCCGGTTGCCGCGCCCGGCCGTTGCTGTTGGGGGCGCGACGGTTGTCGTGGCTTTGCTTGCCGGTGGCTGCGGCAGCTCTGGGTCTGCCGGGGGCGGGCAGCTTCAGGTGGTCGCGACCACGACCCAGATCGGCGACTGGGTTCGCGTGGTTGGCGGCGATTCCGTTGCGGTCGACCAGGTCTTGGAGCCCAACACCGACCCGCACGAGTACGAGCCGCGTCCCAGCGACGTCGAGGCAGCGGCTGACGCAGACCTGGTCTTCGCGAGCGGCGACAACCTCGACAGCTGGATCGATCAGATCGTCTCCGACAGCGGCAGCGGCGCGACCGTCGTCGACCTCGGTGCCAAGGTGCCCGAGCGGCTTCCGGGCGAGAGCAGCGGTGAGGAGGCCTCCAGATACGACCCCCACTGGTGGCACGACCCCCGCAACGTCGAGGCGGCTGTGCGTGAGATCGAGCGCCGCCTCGCCGTGGCTGATCCCGCCCATCGACGCCAGTTCGAACGCAATGCAGACGCTTACCAGGCGAGGCTGCGCAGTCTCGACGCCGGGATTGCCCGCTGCATTGACTCCGTCGCGCCGGCGAGGCGCAAGCTGGTCACCGACCACGACGCTTTCGGCTACTTCGCGGAGCGCTACGGGATCGGGATTGTCGGGGCGGTGATCCCCTCGCAGACGACGCAGGCGCAGCCCTCGGCCAAGGACCTCAGCGAATTGACCGACCTGATCGAACGCGAAGGGGTCGAGGCGATCTTCCCTGAGAGCTCGCTGAGCGCCAAGGTGGCCGACGCGATCGCCGACCAGACCGGGGCCACGGCGGATTACACGCTCTACGGCGACACCCTCGGGCCGGAAGATTCCGACGGCGCCACCTACCTCGGTATGGAGGCGGCCAACGCCAATTCGATCGTTCGCGGCCTCACGGGGGGTGCGCGCGGATGTCAGCTCAGCCCCTGATCGAGGCCACTGGGCTGGCGGTCGGCTACGGCGGGCCCACGGCCGCCGTCTCAGACGTCGCTTTCAGGCTGGAGGCGGGTCAGCGCCTGGCGCTGCTGGGTCCCAACGGCGGCGACAAGACGACGATCCTGCGGGCGGTCCTCGGCGAGCTGCAGCCGCTCGCGGGCACGCTGCGGGTCAACGTCTCCTGCGGATCGGTGCCCCAAACCGAGCGCTCGCGGCTCGACTATCCCGTCTCGGCGCTGGAAGTGGCGACGATGGGGGCGCTCTCGAGGCTGCCTTGGTGGCGCCGTCCAGGGCGCGCCGACCGGGATACGGCTCGCCAGGCTCTGGCCCGGGTCGGCCTGGAGACGCTCGCGGGGGAGACGTTCGGCGAGCTTTCCGGCGGTCAGCGCCAGCGAGTGCTGATCGCGCGCGCCCTGGTCCAGGATGCACGGGTGCTGCTGATGGATGAGCCCTTCACCGGCCTCGACCAGCCGGCGACCGAGCGGCTCGAAGCATTGATCGCGGCATTGGCGGGCGAAGGACACGGCGTCGTCATCGCCACTCACGATCTCGAGCAGGCCCGCCGTTGGGACTCGGTCCTTTGCGTCAACCGCCGCCAGATCGCCGTCGGACCGCCGCAGACGACGCTCGACCGCGGTGTGCTCGAAGCCACCTACGGTGGTGCCATCGTCGAGATCCCCGGCGGCGGCCGGGCGATCCTGCCGCCCCATCATCACCACCACCACTGAGATGTTCGAGCCACTCCAGGAAGAGTTCATGCGCCGGGCGCTCGCGGAGATCGTCCTGCTCGGCCTCGCCGGCGGCGCGCTGGGCTGCTGGGTCGTTCTCTACGAGCTCTCCTACGCCGCCGAGTCGCTCGCCCACTCGGTCTTCCCCGGCTTGGTCGTTGGCGCGATCGTGGGCATCCCCCTGCTGCTCGGGGCGGCGCCGGCGATCGTGCTGGCGGCGTTGGCAATCGCCCTTGCTTCGCGGCTGCCGGGGGTGAGCCGGGACACCGGCGTCGCCGTGGTCGTCACCACGATGTTCGGGCTCGGCGTCCTCTTGGCGCTCTCCCCGGACTCGCCGCCCGGGGTCGAGACGTTGCTGTTCGGCGACATCCTCGGACCAACCGACGTCGACCTGGCCTCGGCGGCAGCTCTGTGCGCGGTCGTCGCGGTGGCCCTCCCCCTGCTGCACGGGCGGCTTCTGGCGACCGGATTTGACCGTGGCTCGGCTCGGGCGCTCGGCATCTCGCCGACGATCGTCGACCTGGCTCTACTGGTCCTGCTGGCGGCCGCGATCGTGGTTGCGGTTCAGGGACTGGGAAACCTGCTCGTCGTCGCCGTCTTCGTCGGTCCCGCCGCCGCTGCCCGCGAGTTGACCAAGAGGATCGTGCCGATGATCGCCCTGGCCGCGGCCATCGCCGTCCTCGCTGGCATCGCCGGCCTCTATCTCTCCTACTACGCCGGCACCGCTGGTGGCGCCTCGGTTGCCTTGGCCATCGTCGCCTTCTACCTCGTCGCGCTGGCCTTGGGACAGTTGCGAGGGGGCTCGACGAAGCGGCCGCTGGCGGGGGCTACGATCGGCTGAGATGGCAACGCACACCGACAGCAGCTGGGCCGAGCACGCGATGAAGACGCTGCAGGCAGCGGGCCACCGCCGCGGCGGCGCTCGCACCGCGGTGGTCGAGGCACTTGCTGGCCACGACTGCGCGGTGACGGCTCTGGACCTCGACGACGAGTTGCGCCGCCGCAAGCCACCGGTCGGCCGGGCCAGCGTCTACCGGGCGCTGGAGCAACTCGAGGAGCTCGGGCTGGTGCAGCGAATCGAGGTCAGCCGCGGTACCGCCGGCTACGAGCGGATCGACCCCGACGGCCACCATCACCACCACGCGATCTGCCGCGACTGCGGCCGCATGGTCCCCTTCGAGGATTCGACCCTAGAGCAAGTCATCGGCCAGCTCTCCGAGTCGATCAGCTTCAACGTCACCGAACACGACGTCGTCCTCCGCGGCCACTGCGAACGCTGCGCGAACTGACCGTTGGGCTCGGGAGGGGGTCGGGTATCCCTCCGAACGTTTTGCGGAGGAGGAGAGCAGCGGACCGGGGCGTCAGCCCCTGAAGCGCCCGGCCGACGAGGTACCGAGTGAGGAGGGATACCCGACCCCCTCCCGTCCTAGCGAATCAGGAGTAGGCGTCCCACTTTTCGAGGTAGGGAAGGGGGTCGAAGGGCGAGCCGCCCTCGTACCAGCCTGGTGGGCCCCAAATCTCGAAGTGGAGGTGGCAGGCGGTGGCGTCGCCGGTGTCGCCGACGATGCCGATTGGTTGGCCGGTGCGGACGGTGTCGCCGGCCTGCAGCGGCGAGGGTTCGGCCAGGTGCGCGTACATGAAGTCGTTGGGGGTGCCCTTGCCGTCGATGACGACGTAGTTGCCGGCGTTCGCCTCGTACTCGGAGTACTGCACCGTGCCGCCCCGGGCGGCGACGAGGGGGATGCCGCATTCGGCCATCACGTCCTGGCCCTGGTGGGTATGACCGGAACGGGCGGAGCCGAAGCGGCCGCCGGCATCGCCAAAGTCGTGGAGGCCGAGGATCGGGAAGGCGTAGCCGTAGAGGGCGAAGCTGAGGGTGAGCGCGGTCGACTGGGTCGCGCGGCGGGCGGCCGGGGCTTCCACGGCCTGGGGGCCGATCCGGAAGCTGTAGCGGCCGTTGCGGGCTGGGCGGCCTTCGTTCGTGGTGCCGTCCCAGCGCAGACCGTTGGCGACGTTCGGGGCGACGTCGTCGCGGTAGAAGGTCTTGACGACTTCGCCGGCGACGTTGACGACGTCGATCCGCAGGTCGTTCTGGGCCTGACTGCTGCCGATCGTGTAGCTGAGCCGGGGATAGCGAATGCCGAAGTAGAAGGACTTGCGCGGCTTCGTTTCGCCGGCGACAAGGGTCAGGGTGCCGGCGCTGGGGGCGCTGTTAGGCGTACCGGTTGGGCTACCGGGCGGGGGCGGGCTGGCGCTTGGCGTGGGGGCTCCGCCCATCGACGCCCAGGCGTTGCTGACGCCAACGGTCAGCAGGGCAATGGCTGCGATTGTGCAAATCCGCCCCGCCAAACCGGGCCGGGACATTCGGTTGTCGCGCACCGCCAACCCTCTCTTTCGTCCGCCTACGGAGTTAGCTGTCGGGCTCGCGCTGAAAGAGATGCGCTACGGACGGATTCGTCCGATTCGCCCCGGAGACCTGCTTTGGTCTCTTCGGTTCCTCCGCTCCCGTTCGGACGCCCGAACGGGATTCGGCATTGCTGGCGCGGCAGTATAAGCGCCAAGGTGGCTATGATCCCCCGGCCGCGTGGAGATTGACCGCGCGGTTTTTGCACGATGAAGACCTTTGTCGCTACTCCCGCCAACCGCCAGCGAGACTGGTACGTCGTCGATGCCGAGGGCAAGACCCTGGGTCGACTGGCGACGCAGATCGCCGACGCCCTGCGCGGCAAGCGCAAGCCGGAGTACACGCCGCACGTCGACACCGGCGATTTCATCGTCGTCGTCAACGCCGAGAAGATCCGCGTGACCGGCAACAAGATGGAGCAGAAGACCTACTGGCGCCACAGTGGCTACCCCGGTGGGATCAAGTCGCGGACGCTCGCCGAGATGCTCGAGCGCCGTCCCGAGGAAGTGATCCGCAAGGCGGTCAAGGGCATGCTCCCGCGCAACCGCCTCGCCCGCCAGCAACTAACCAAGCTGAAGGTGTACGCCGGGCCGGATCACCCGCATGCGGCGCAGCAGCCCAAACCGATGGAGACGAACTGATGGCAGACGACGAGACCACGCGCGACGACGAGACGACCGAGGGTTCTGACGCGGCACCCGCGGGTCCTGTCGCGGGGGAGGACTCGTCGTCCTCGCAAGCTGCGGGCGACGAGCCCACCCCCACGCCACCCGCGGATGAGGCGCTTGAGGAGCCGGTGGCCGAGTCGCCTGAGGTAGAGGCCGAGTCGCCTGCAGAGGAGCAGGCGTCTGAGGATGCGGAGTCCGAGGCGGTTGCCGAGGAGCCTGCTGCCGCTGAGGAGCCTGTAGCCGAGGAGGCCCCTGCTGAGGTCGCCGAGGAGGCGCCGGCTGAGGAGCCGAAAGCTGAGAAGAAAAAAGATGTGATTCCCGGCGCTGACCTGGAGCCGATTGCGGTTGATGCGGAGACTCGGGAGCTGAGCGCGGAAGAGCGGGCTCGGCTGGAGGCCGAGGAAGAGGAGAAAGCCCGCCGTGAGGCCGAGCTGGCCAGCGTCGAGGAGCCCGCCAGCCGGGCGCCGGCGAAGATGGAGAGCGGCGCTCGCTACCTCGCCACCGGCAAACGCAAGAGCTCGATCGCCCGCGTCACCCTGCTTCCAGGCGACGGCAAGATCGAAATCAACAAGCGCAGCATCGAGGAGTTCTTCCCCCGTCCGCTGCACCAGACGATGGCGGTCCAGCCGCTCGCGGTTTCCGGCTATGAGGGCAACGTCGATGTCCGCGTCCGCGTCCACGGCGGCGGCATCAGCGGCCAGGCCGGCGCGGTCCGCCACGGCATCGCCAGGGCGCTGACCGAGATCGACCCGGAGTTGCGGGGCGATCTCAAGCGGCGCGGCTTCCTGACTCGCGACGCGCGGGTCAAGGAGCGTCGCAAGGCAGGCCTCAAGAAGGCTCGCAAGAAGCCTCAGTTCAGCAAGCGCTGACGGGGGCTTGGTGAGCGCCGAGCGCAAGCTCTTCGGAACCGATGGGGTCCGAGGAGAGGCTGGGACGTTCCTTACCGCCGAGCTGGCCACGGCCCTCGGCAGGGTCACCACCGCCTCACTGGAGGCGTCGCGGCCGCAGGTTCTGATCGTTCGCGACACCCGCGAGTCGGGACCGATGCTGGAGGCCGCTCTGGCGGCGGGCGTTGCCGCGGCAGGCGGCGACGCCCTGCTCGGCGGCGTGCTGCCGACCCCCGCCGCGGCGATCCTCGTCAAGCGGCTCGGGCTCGACCTCGCCGCGGTCGTTTCCGCCTCCCACAACCCCTACCAGGACAACGGCATCAAGTTCTTCTCCGGCCAGGGGACGAAGCTCGGTGACGAGCTCGAGGCGCGGATCGAGTCGCTGCTCGACCGACCGCCAGCCGCGACAGAGCCGGGCCGCGTGCGCGAGCTGAACGGCGGCCTCGACGACTACCTGCGCGAGCTGCAGGCGGCTTTTCCGCTCGACCTCTCCGGTCGCCGCGTCGTCCTCGATTGCGCCAACGGCGCCACCCACCGCGCCGGTCCGGCGATCTTCGAACGGCTCGGCGCCGAGGTCGACCTGATCGGGGTCGAGCCGGACGGGCGCAACATCAACGCTGACTGCGGCTCCACCCACCTGAAGCCGCTGGCCGAGCGAGTCGCCAACTCAGAGGCCGAGATCGGCTTCGCCTTCGACGGCGACGGCGACCGGATGCTGGCCGTTGACGGCAGCGGCCGCGTCCACGACGGCGACGAGCTGATCGCGCTCGCGGCGCGTGGCCGGGCCGCCCGCGGCGAGCTCAACGGCGGCGTGGTCGTCACCGTGATGACCAACTTCGGCTTCCACCGAGCAATGGAGGAGGCGGGGATCGAGGTTGCCGTGACCCAGGTTGGCGACCGCTACGTGCTGGATGAGATGCAGCGCCGCGGCTGGTCGCTGGGCGGCGAGCAGTCGGGTCACATCATCGCCTCCGACTTCGTCGCAACCGGCGACGGCATCGCCGCGGCGCTGATGACGATGCAGGAGCTGGACGGGGCAGCGCTGGCCGACGCCGTGCCGATGGAGAAGCTGCCTCAGGTCCTGGTCAACGTCGAGGTCGCCGACCGCGAGGCGATTGAGGGCGCCGGCGCTGTCTGGGAGGCAGTCGAGGCAGAGAGCGCCGCGCTGGACGGCCGCGGCCGGGTCCTCCTGCGGCCCTCCGGAACCGAGCCGCTGGTGCGGGTGATGGTCGAGGCGCCGAGCGACGAAGAGGCCGAGGCAGTTTGCAATCGGCTGGTCGCGATCGTGCGCCAAGAGCTGGCCTGAGCGGGCCGGCCCTCTACGCTTACTCGCCTTCATGTGCGGAATAGTCGGATATGTGGGCGGTCGCCCGTGCGAGGAGCTGCTGCTCTCGGGTTTGGAAAAACTCGAATACCGCGGCTATGACTCCGCTGGGCTGTCGCTGATCGAGGACGGTGGCGTCGAGAGCGTCCACGCTGTCGGCAACCTCGCCAACCTGCGTGCCGCCGTCGACGAGCGCGCCGCCAACGGCGCCGGCGCCCTGCCGCCTTCCCACACCGGAATCGCCCACACCCGCTGGGCCACCCACGGCCGGGTCACCGAGGCGAACGCCCACCCGCACGACGACGGTTCCGGCAAGGTCCACATCGTCCTCAACGGGATCGTCGAGAACCACGCCGGGCTGCGCAAGCGCCTGCAGGCCGAAGGCGAGGAGTTCACCTCGGAGACCGATGCCGAGGTGGTGGCGCACCTGATCGCCGCCCACTACGACGGTGACCTCGCCGCCGCCGTTCGCGCCGCTTACGCTGAGCTGCGCGGCCACTACGCCTTCGTCGCCATGCACGCCGACGAGCCCCGGCGCCTGATCGGCGCTCGCAAGGAGTGCCCGCTGGTCGCCGGCATCGGCGAGGGGGAGACCTTCCTCGCCTCGGCGATCCCCGCCTTCCTCGCCGACACTCGCACCGCGATGCCGATCGAAAACGGCGAGATCGTCGAAATCGAAGCCGGCGAGGTGCGGATCACCGACACCGCGGGCACGCCGATCGATCGCTCGCCCGAAGAGGTGACCTGGGACGCGGATGCAGCCGAAAAGGGCGGGTATGAGACCTTCATGCTGAAGGAGATCCACGAACAGGCCGACGCCGTCGCCGAGACGATCGCCGACCGTCTGCCCGGCGACGACGGGGTTGACCTCTCCGACGTCGCCCTCTCCGACGAGTTCCTCCGCGGAGCGTCCCGGATCGTGATCGTCGCCTGCGGTACCTCCTACCACGCGGGCCTGATCGGCCGCTACGCAATCGAGGAGTGGGCGCGGGTGCCGGTGGAGATGGACATCGCTTCCGAGTACCGCTACCGCAACCCGGTGGTCGGCCCTGGCGACCTGGTGATCGGGATGACCCAGTCGGGGGAGACGGCGGACACGCTGGCGGCGATGCGGCTGGCGCGCGAGGCGGGCGCAACCGTGCTCGCGGTCACCAACATCATGGGCAGCCAGGTGACGCGCGAAGCCGACGCTGTGCTCTACACCCGCGCCGGGCTCGAGATCAGCGTCGCGGCGACCAAGACCTTCGTCGCCCAGGTCGCGGCGATGTACCTGCTCGGCCTGCGCCTGGCCGAGCTGCGCGGGACGCTGCCCGCCGAGAGGATCACGGAGCTGGTGGCGGAGCTGAAGGCGCTGCCGTCGAAGATCGAGGAGACCCTGACGGCGGTCGAGGGGCCGGTAGCGGCCGTCTCCGCCGCGCACAGCAACCAGGACTTCTTCCTCTACCTCGGGCGCCACATCGGCCTTCCGGTCTGCCTCGAGGGGGCGCTGAAGCTGAAGGAGGTCTCCTACATCCCCACCGACGCTTACGCGGCGGGGGAGATGAAGCACGGCCCGATCGCCCTGCTCGACGAGTCGACCCCGGTCGTATGCGTCGCCACCGACAGCCCGGTGCTGGAGAAGGTGCTCTCCAACGTCGAGGAGGTTCGCGCCCGCGGCGCCCAGACGATCGCGATCGCCACCGCCGGCGGCGATCGCGCCTCCGAAGTCGCGGATGAGACCGTCGAGGTGGCGCGCACCGACTGGATCCTGCAGCCGATCGTCGCGATCCTGCCGCTGCAGCTGCTCGCCTACGACATCGCCCGCGCGCGGGGCCTCAACGTCGACCAGCCCCGCAATTTGGCCAAGACCGTCACGGTCGAGTAGCAGCACCGTTAGGATCGCCCCGCATGAAGGTCCGCCTCGTCCCCCCGGCCCTCGCCCTGACCGCTGCCCTGGCCATCGCCGGCTGCGGTGCCAGTGCCGGCGGCGACAGCGGCGGCACCGATCCGGCCAGCGCCGCGCCGCCGAAATCGCCGCTCTACATCGAAGCGGCGGTGCAGCCCGAAGGCGAGCTGAAGTCGAACGTCGAAGCGCTGGCCCAGAGCATCGCCGGCGTCGATGACCTCGGTGATTTCATCGCCTCCGAACTCGAAGAGTCGGCGAACGACTCCGGTGAACCGTTCGATTACGAGAAAGAAGTGTCGCCCTGGATCGGCGAAAAAGCCGGTCTCTTCTTCGAGCGCTACGACGGCGATGACTTCAGCGGCTACGGAGTGGCGGTGCAGACGACCGACGTCGGCGCGACCCAGGCCTTCATCGATGACCAGGCCAAGTCCAGCGACGGGCCGGCCCGGGATGGCTCCTACGAAGACATCGACTACAAGGTCGAACGCGACGACGGAATGACGATCGGCATCGTCGAGGGCCTGCTGGTCTTCGCCGAAGACGAGCGGACCTTCAAGGACGCCGTCGATGCCACGGGCGGCGAATCGCTGGCCGACGCCGACAACTTCGCGAGCACCGTCGACGCCGCGGCGGAGGGCAGCTTCGCCGACGTCTTCGTCGATGTCGGGGCGCTGATCGACCAGTCCGGCGGATCGATCGATCCCGAAGCGAAGCAGTTCCTCGACAGCGCCGGCATCGATCCGGCCGAAGCGACCGCTGTCGCCAGCCTGATTCCCGGCTCCGACCAGATCGAGATCGAGCTCAGCAGCGACCTCGCCGGCGAGAATCCGCCCAGCGGCGACGCCTCCAGCCTGCTCGGCTCGCTGCCCGCCGACTCCGTCGCAGCCGTCGCCGCGGCCGACTTCGGTGCCCGCTTCGACGAAGCGCTCGACCAGATCGACGCCAACGGCATTCCGGGCGAGATCCCGCCGCGGAGATTCAAGAGCACGCTGAAGGAAGCCGGAATCGACGTCGACAAGATCGTCGCCTCGATCGGCGACCTCGGCGTTTTCGCCGAAGGCAGCAGCGAAAGCAGCCTTGCTGGCGCCGCGGTGCTGACGATGAAGGGCTCGAAGGAAGCTACGAACACCGTCTCCAACATCGGCTTCCTGCTCCGCGCCAGCGGCACCCCGGGGGTCACCGCGATCTCCGGCGAGGCCAGCGGCTTCTCGGTTCGCAGCGACGATCTCGGGCCCAAGCCGCTGGTGGTTGCCGCCCAGGATGAGCGGATCGCGATCGCCTACGGCCTGCCTGCCGCGCGCCAGGCTCTGGCGAGCGGCGGAGGGGAGACCCTGGCCGACAACCCGACCTACAAGGAAGCTGTGAGCGCCCTCGGCGGCACGCCGATCAGCGGCTTCGTCGACGGCCCCGCCGCGCTGAAGCTCGCCTCGGCGCTGATTCCCGCGGACGACAAGGAAGATTTCCTGGAAGCCAAGCCCTACCTGCGCAAGATCGACTACGTGGCGATCGGCACCGGCTCCTCGGGGGACCTGGCGACCGCCAAGCTGATTGCCGGGATCGGCAAGTAGCGCCCCAGTTAGGCTGGTCAGGATGGAGTCCTGGCTGACCCCGCTTTACGACGCTGAGGGGATTCGGGCGATCGACTCGTGGGCGATCGAGGAGCAAGGGGTGCCATCGGAGCAGCTGATGGAGGCCGCTGGGACGGCCTTGGCCGAGGCGATCGCCAGGCTCTCGCCACAGGGCCCCGTGCGGATCCTCTGCGGCAAGGGCAACAACGGGGGAGACGGGCATGTCGCCGCCGGGCATCTGCGCCGGACCGGGTTCGAGGTCGAAGTCGTCGATCTCTGGTCCGACGATGTGCCGGCCGATCTCGACGCCTGGCTGGCCGGGTCCGGCGCCGTCGTCGACGCGATCTTTGGGACCGGGTTCTCGGGCGCGCCAAGGGAACCCGCCGCCGCTGCGATCGACGCGATCAATCGGTCCGGCGCCCCCGTCGTCGCCTGCGACATCGCTTCCGGGGTCGACGCTTCCAGCGGCGAGATCGAGGGAGCGGCGGTCGAGGCCGATCTGACCGTGAGCTTCCACGCCGCCAAGCTGGGCCAGCGGATCGCGCCGGGCAAGTGGCACACGGGCGAGCTGCAGGTGGTGCCGATCGGCATCCCCAGCGGGGCGCCGAGCCGCCCCAGCGGGGGAATCATCGATCCGGCCGTCCTCGCCTTGGCGCCGCGCCGCGGTTCGCGCTCAACCAAGTTCAGCTCGGGGCAGGTGGCGATCGCCGGCGGCTCGCGGGGGCTGACCGGAGCCGTGCGGATGTCCTCGACCGCCGCGATCAGGGCCGGCGCCGGCTACGCCACGGTCGCGGTCCCGGCCGAGCTCGAGCCGGTCTTCGAAGCCGGCCAGGCGGAGGTGATGTCGGTCGGCTGCCCGGGCGGCGATGGTTGCCTGGCCCCGGCCTCGGCAAAGGCGGTCCTGCGCACCTTCGATCGGGCAGCGGCCGGAGTGCTCGGGCCTGGGATGGGCCGGGATCCCGGCTCGGTCGAACTGGCGCGGGAGGTGGTGGGGGCGATCGAGGCGCCATTGGTGATCGACGCCGACGGGCTCAACGCGTTCGCCGGACACCTCGTTCCGATCACCGCCCGCGAAGCCGCCACCGTGTTGACGCCGCACGCCGGCGAGCTCGGGCGGCTGCTCGACCGCGAGTCCTCGGAGGTCGCCGCCCACCGGCTTGCCTCGGTTCGCGAAGCCGCCCGCGAGACCGGGGCGGTGGTTGTGCTGAAGGGGGACGACACGATCGTCAGCGATGGCGAGCGTGTCGCGGTCAATGCGATATCCGCCCCGGCCCTGGCCACGGCGGGCAGCGGTGATGTCCTCTCGGGAATGGTCGCGGCTCTGCTGGCGCGAGGGCTGGAGCCGTTCGCCGCCGCCTGCGCCGCGGTTGTCGCCCACGCCCGCGCCGGCCGTAACGCCGCCGCCCGTATCGGCACTGCCGAGTCGGTAATTGCCACCGACGTGATCGACTCGATCCCGATCGGTCTGCGCCCCGACGAGCCCGTCGAATAATCTCGCCGGCATGAAGACCGCCGCCGACATCATGAATGCCGATGTGCCGAGCGTCTCACCTGATGAGGACGCGCGCAAGGCGATCGACCTGCTCTCGAAGACGGATATGGGCGCGGTCGCGGTCGTCGACGAGGACCGCCACGTCGACGGGATTGTCAGCGAGTCGGACCTGATCCTCAGCGACGAGGAGTCCGACCTGCATCTGCCGCACTACCTCAACATCATGGGCGGGATCGTCTTCGTCGGCTCGATGAAGGGCTTCGAGGAGCGCCTCGACAAGGCCTTCGCCACCAAAGTCTCAGAGCTGATGACGCCCGACCCCGTTGTCGTGCACGACTACGAGGCCGCTGACCGGGTCGCGAAGAAGATCGCCGACACGCACCACAACCATCTACCTGTGGTCGACGCCGACGGGCGCCTGGCGGGCATGGTCACGAGGGCTGACGCCCTCGCCGCGCTGGTCGACGACGAGTAAGCCGATGGAGCGGGCGGTCGCCCGGATCGATTTCGACGCCGTCCGCGCCAACTGCGTCCGGCTCAAGGCCGAGCTGCGCGACGGCGCCGAGCTCTGCGCCGTCGTCAAGGCCGACGGCTACGGACACGGCGCCGACGGCTGCGCCGCCGCGGCTCTCGCCGGCGGGGCGACGCGGCTCGCCGTAGCGACCGCGACCGAGGCCGAACAGGTCGGGCGCCGCTTCCAGCACATCCCCCTGTTGACGATGGGAGCGCTGACCGCAGAGGACGTCGACATCGTCCTCTCGGCCGGTTCCGAGGTGGCGCTCTGGCGCGAGGATTCCCGGGAGCTGCTGGCTGCCCGCGCCCGCGCTCAGGGTCGGCCCGCCCGTGTTCACGTCAAGTACGACAGCGGCATGGGCCGGCTCGGCAATCCCGACCCGGAGCAGGTCCTGGCCTTGGCCCGCTCCTGCGAAGACGATCCCCACCTGAAACTGGCGGGGATCTGGACCCATTTCGCCACCGCCGACGAACCTGGCTCGGATTTCTTCGAAGAGCAGCTCGCCAACTTCGAGACCGTCGCGGCTGGGGTCAAGGCAGAGTTCCCGTCGGCGATCGCCCACGCAGCAAACAGCGCTGCGGTCTTCCGCGACCCCCGTTCCCACTTCGACATGGCCCGCTGCGGGGTTGCCATTTACGGCCTCGACCCCTTCCAGGGCGACCCGGCAGAGCGTGGCCTGGTGCCGGCGCTCTCACTGCGTTCCTACGTCGCCGACGTCAAGCGCTTCACGGCTGGCGCCAGCGCTGGCTATGGACAGCGCTGGCGCGCCCCAGAGGAGACCTGCGTCGGCGTCATCCCGCTCGGCTACGGCGACGGGGTTCGCCGCGGCCTCACCAACAACGCCGAGGTCCTCGTCGGCGGTCGTCGCAAACCGCTGGTCGGGACGGTCTCGATGGACAACATCACGGTCGATCTCGGACCCGAGACCGAGGTCGAGCCCGGGGACGAGGCGGTCCTGATCGGTGCCCAGGGGGACGACGCGATCCTGGTCGAGGAGGTTGCCGCCCGGCTCGGGACGATCAACTACGAGGTCACCTGCGGGATCTCGGCCCGGGTGCCGCGGCGCGCGGCATGAGCCTGACCGAGCGTCTCGGCGCCTCGCCGCTGGTGGTCGCCGCCCGGCGCGCTCTCGCGGATGCTGAGGACGCCTGGATCGTCGGCGGCGCGGTCCGCGACGCGGCGCTCGGGCGCGAAGTAACCGATCTTGACCTCGCCGTCGGCGGCGATCCGGGCCTGGCCGCGCGAGCGATTGCCGCGGAGCTGGCCGAGCACGCCTTCGAGCTCTCCGCCGAGTTCGGGACCTGGCGGATCGTCTCCCCGGATCAGGGCTGGCAGATCGACGCAACCGCGCTGCGTGGCGACGGGATCGACGCCGACCTCGCCGAGCGTGACTTCACGATCGGCGCCGTCGCCGTGCCGCTTGCCGGTGGCGAGCCCCTCGATCCCTTCGGCGGCCTCGCCGACCTCGAGCGCGGGGTCCTGCGAGCGGTAGGGGAGCAGAGCTTCAGCTCCGACACGCTGCGCCTGCTGCGGGCCGCGCGCCTGGCCGCCGAGCTGAGCCTGGAGATCGACCCCGGCACGGTCGCTCTGGCTCGTGCTGCCGCCCCCAAGGCTGGCGATCCCGCGGGGGAGCGGCAGCTGACCGAGCTGCGCCAGCTGCTCGGCGGGCCGGAGCCCCTCCGCGGCCTCGCCTTGCTCGACGAGCTGGAGCTGACCGCGGTGGTCCTGCCGGAGCTGGAGAACCTCCGCGGCGTCGAGCAGGGCCCCAACCACCACCTCGACGTTCACGGCCACACCCTGGCGGTGCTGGAGCACACGCTGGAGGTCGAGGCGGACCTCAACCGCTTCGCGGGCGATCGCGCTGCCGAGGTCGCCGAGCTGCTGGCGGAACCGCTTGCGGACGAGATCAGCCGCGGCACGGCGCTGCGCTTCGGCGCCCTCTTCCACGACATCGGCAAGCCCGCCACCCGGGCCGAGCACAACGGCTTCATCGGCTTCCGCGGCCACGACATCGTCGGCGCCGAGATCATCGCCACGATCTGCAATCGGCTCCGCGCCAGTCGCCGCCTCACCCAGCACCTGCAAGGCCTGACGCTGCATCACCTCCGGCTCGGGTTCCTCATCCCCGAGGCGCCGCTGCCACCGCGGCGCGTCCACGAGTACCTGCGCGCGACCGAACCGGTGGCCGCCGACGTCACCCTGCTCACGGTTGCCGACCGGCTCTCGGCCCGCGGCGCTGGGCCGCTGGCCAGCCCGGAGATGGTCGAGGCGCACCTCGCCCTCGCCCGGCAGATGATCGCCGCCGCCCTCGACTGGCGCCGCGACGGCCCGCCGGCACCGTTGCTGCGTGGCGACGAGCTCGCCCGCGAACTCGGAATCGAGCAGGGACCGCGCCTCGGAGAGCTGTTGGCCGAGCTCGAGGCCGCGCAGTACGCGGGTGAGATCTCCGATCGGGGAGCGGCCCTGGAGCACGCCCGCAACTGGCTGAGTTGGACCAGCGACGACACCTAGCGTCGCGCCAGGAGCGCTGGGTCAGGTACGCTGCCCGCCGCATGGCTAAAGAGGAAAAGATCGAAATGGAGGGGGAGATCACCGAGGCTCTCCCCAACACGATGTTCCGGGTCAAACTGGACAACGGCCACGACGTGCTCGGCCACATCTCCGGCAAGATGCGCCGCCACTACATCCGCATCCTGCCCGGCGACCGCGTCAAGATCGAGCTTTCGCCGTACGACCTCGATCGCGGCCGAATTACTTACCGCTACAAATAGCTCGCCCTCGCAGCCTCATCCGGGCTCGCCAGCTCCGCGATCAGGGCTGACCAGGCGAAGTCTTTGGCGCCGAGGCCTTTGCCGGTGCGGGGGTCGTAGTACTCGCGCAGGCCTTCGCGCTCGACCGTGGCTATGAGCCCGTCGGCGAGGCGTTGGGCCTCTGCCTCGTAGCCGAGGCGGCGCATCCCCAGCCAGACCATCCAGGCCGAGTTGACCCAGGTCGGGCCGCGCCAGTAGCGGCGGATTGGGCCGCGACCGCCGTCGGGTTCATAGCTCGGCTCCGAGACCGCCACCGAGGGCGGCGCCACCGGCGCCAGGAACTCGCGCTCGTCGAGGAGGTGCTCCTCGACCAGCCGCCGTCCAATCTCCTCCGGCAGATCGGGCAGCGCCAGCGGCGCCAGCGAGGCCCAGGTGACCGGTCCCGGCCTGATCGTTCCCGGCTGCGCCTCGTCGACGAAGAGGCCACGGCGCTCGTCCCAGAGCCGCTCGACCAGGGCCGGGGTCGCCGAAGGTCGCCCCAGCGCCTGCAGCGAGAGCGACCACATCGTGTTGACCAGGGTCTCACAGAGGAGCGGGCGACCGTGCTCGCGCAGGCGCCGTGCGTCGAACCCGAGCTTGCGGTTGCGCCGCACCAGCAGCGGAAAGCCGATCCGCCCGTTCGAGCGCCAGCCCCAGACCGGTTCGAACTTCGGCGAGGCGTCGAGACCCGACTCGTCCGGCTGCAGGATCCAGAGCAGGCCGTCGCCCTCGAGGTCGCGGTTGGCGGCGAGCCAGTCCATGTGGAGGCCGATCCGCGGCTCCGCCGCCGGGTCGCCGACGGCGGTGCGCCAGGCCCAGGCCAGCAGCGGCGGCTGGATCGTCTCGGTTTGGAAGGCGCTGCGCGAGGCGACGTTGTAGAAGGCGAGGCGGGGGAGCGAGACCGGCCGGTCCCAGAAGATCGTGTGGCCGATGAATCCGTCGGGCCGCTGGGCTGCCAGCAGGCTCTCCAGCTCGGCCCGCGCCCGCGCCGGCTCGAAGCGCCGCCAGACGATCGCCGCGAAGCAGGAGTCCCAGTACCACTGCCACGGATACCGCCCCGGACTCGGCCGCGTATACGCGTATCGCATCCCCTCCCGCTCCCCCTCAACCCACCCATCACGCAGCACCCGCTCCGCCAACTCCACCGCCGATGGGCCGATATGTTGAGCCTGGCTCAACTTTTCGGCCCGTCGGCGGGGAGTCACTTGCCGGTGCGGCGCATTTCGCGTAGGGCGAGGGAGCCGAGGACGGCGAGGAGGCCGGCCAGGGCCAGCAGGCCGGGCCAGGTGTCTGCCCAGGTGACCGTTCCGACGAAACCCTGGCGCGCTGCTTCGACCACCTCGGTGACCGGGTTGACGTCCGCCACGTCCTGCAGCCAGCCCTGCAGGAGCGCCAGCGGCGCGTAGGCGGGAGTCAGCAGGATCAAGCCCATCATCCCCGCCTGCATCAGTGGCGCCGCGGACTGGCTCTTGAAACGTAGGGCCAGGAACGATCCCCAGCAGGCGGCTACGGCGGCCATCGCGGCGACCATGAAGTAGGTGACGAGCAGGCCGTCGACCCCGGGCCAGCCGGCGCCGAGCGCGAGCGCGATCGTCAGCACGAAGGTGGCCGGGATCAGCGCCCGGGCGCTGGCCGCGAGCACGGTCCCCACCAGCAAAACCCAGCGGGGGGCGGGGGAGACCAGCAGCCGGTCAAGCCAGCCCTGCTCGATGTCACGGGCCAGGTTGACGCCGGCGGCAGCCCCCGTGAAGCCAGCTCCCTGCAGCATGCTGATCGGGACGATGAAGCTCTCGTAGGTGCCGGTGGTGAACCCGTTGAGCTGGGTCAGGGCGCCGAAGACGCCGTTGAGGCCGAGGAAGAAGATCGTCGGCGCCAGCACCCCCGGGATCGCCGCGCCCGGCACCCGCAGCAGCTCATTCTTGGCCCGAGCCATCAGCGCCCCGATCGTCGCCAGGTTGGCGCGCCAGGCGGGGACCGTAAGCGTCGCTTCCACTAGCCCACCTTCAGTCGGTGGCGCAGCGCCCGGGCGCTGAGGATCAAGCCGAAGGCGATGATGCCGAGAATCGCCAGCACCGCGTAGAGGGTGTCGGCGAGGTCGATTCCGGAGATCATCGGCTCGCGGATCCCTTCGACGACGAGGCTGAGCGGGTTGTATTCGGCGATCGTCTTCGCCGGCTCGATCATCAAATCGACGGGGAAGAAGGCGGAGGAGAGGAAGAGGACCACCAGCACCAGCGGGAAGAGGCCCTGGACGACGCTGGCGCTGCCGGTCCGCAGGGCGATCGCGGCGCCGATCCCGCCGACCGCCATCGCCGCGGCGGTGACGAGGACGATCGCCAGCAGCGCCCCGGGGAGGCCGCTCTCGATCTCAGCTCCGAAGATCAGCCCGATCGCCAGGAACCAGAGCGCCGCGAACAGTCCCAGCGCTGCCGTCCCCGCCAGCCGCCCGAGGACGATCGCGAAGCGCGGGATCGGGGCCGAGAAGAGGCGATCGGTGAAACCCATCTCGATGTCGACCGCGAGGGCGATTCCGCCGCTGTTGCCGGCCAGCATCAGCGACTGCATCATCGCCCCGGCCAGCATGAACTGGAGGAAGCTCTGGACCGGGGGGAAGCCAGGCAGTTCGACCGCGCCGCCGGCGCCGCCGGTCTGGATCGCCAGCAGCAGGGTGGGGAAGACGATGATCGGGGCGATCAGCTGCGGTCGGCGGAAGGTCTGGCGGATCGACCGCATCCCCAGCGCTCGCACCACCCGCGCGTTGGTCGCCAGGGCACTCATGCCTCGACGGGCGCCTCCTCGGCGTTCTCCTCGCTCTCCTCCTCGAGGTGGTAGCCGGTCTTGGCGACGAAGACGTCGTCGAGCGTCGGTTTGACCAGCTCCAGCGCCTCGACCGCGATCCCGGCCTCGTCGAGCGCGCGGACGACGCGGGGGATGTCGGCGGCGCCGTGCTCGACCTCGACCAACACCGTGCGGGCGTCCTTCGGCGGCAGCAGCTTGCCGAGCGGCGCCAGGGTCGACTCCGCCTCGGTGATCGAGCCCGCCGCAAGCTGCAGCTGGATGTGGGGGTTGCCGATTTCCGCTTTGAGCGAGTCCGGCGTCCCTTCGGCGACGATCCGGCCGCTGTCGATGATCCCGACGTTGTCGGCCAGCTGGTCGGCCTCCTCGAGGTACTGGGTGGTGAGGAAGACGGTGGTGCCCTCCTCGTTCAGCGTCCGCACCTCCTCCCAGATCGTTTTGCGGCTGACCGGGTCGAGCCCGGTCGTGGGCTCGTCGAGGAAGAGGACGCGGGGCTCGTGGACGAGAGCGGCCGCGAGGTCGAGCCGCCGTTGCATGCCGCCCGAGTAGGTCCCGACGCGGCGATCGGCGGCGGCAACCAGGTCGACCCGCTCCAGCAGGTCGTCGGCGCGCCGCCTGCCCTCCGCGGTGGGGAGGCCCTGCAGCGTCGCCTGCAGCCGGATCAGCTCGCGACCGGTCATCAACGGGTCCAACGCCGCTTCCTGCAGGGCGACGCCGATCGAGGAGCGCACCGCCCGCGCCTCCTTGATCACGTCGTGGCCGGCGACGGTGGCGCTGCCGCCGGTCGGCAGCAGCAGCGTCGTCAGCATCCTCACGGTCGTCGTCTTGCCGGCGCCGTTGGGGCCGAGGAACCCGTAGATTTCGCCCTCCTCGACGGCGATGTCGATTCCCTGTACGGCCAGCACCTCCTCGAAGGCGCGCTCCAGCCCCTCGACGAGGATCGCCGCCGGCACGCTAGGCCTCCGTGGTCTCGGCCTGCTGCGCCAGCGGTGGCAGCGAGTCGACCCAGCGGCGGTCGTTGGCACGCTCCAGCGCCTCGGCGGCATCCAGCAGCAGCTCGTCACCGCCCCAGGCAGCCTGCAGCTGCAGCGCGATCGGCAGGCCTTCGGAGAAACCGACCGGGACGCTGACCGCGGGTATCCCGGTCAGGTTGGCGAGCCCGGCACCGCGCACGTTGGCCTGGTCGGCGGTGAGCGTGCCTGAGGGCAGCTCGACCAGCGGCGCCGCCAGCGGTGGCGCCACCGCTGGCACCGTCGGCCAGGCGATCACGTCGACGTCGGCGAAGGCGGCGAGGAGTCGGTGGCGCATCAGCGTGCGCACCTGCTGCGCCTTCACGCTGGCGGCCGCCGGCAGCAGCATCCGGTACTTGACGAAGCCGCGGGCGATCGGGCTCAGCTCGGGGTCGAGCTTGGCGAGTCGGCTTGGGCTGAGGTTGCCGAGGCTCTCCGTGTTGGCGATCAGCACCGTCGCCAGCGCCGCCGGCTCGATGTCGGCCAGCTCGATCTCCCGCACCTCGCCGTCGGTCTCGGCGCGCAACACCTCGATCGCCTCCTCGCAAGCCGCGCGCACCTCGGGGGCGACGTCCTCGGAGACGTTGTCGCCGACGACTCCGATCCGCAGGCCCCGAGCCTCGCCAGCGGTGAGGCTCTCACCGAACAGCGTCGCCGCCAGGAGGCGGGAATCGGCGGCGTCGGCGCAGAGCGGGCCGGAGACGATCGTGGTCGAGATGTCGGCCATGTGGTGACCCTCCATTGCCCCGCGCCCGAAGGTCGGCTTCAGCCCGGTCAGGCCGCAGTAGGCCGCGGGGAAGCGGATCGATCCGATCCCGTCGGCGCCGACCGCGCCGGCGACGAGACGGGCGGCGACCGCGGCGGCGGGTCCGCTCGAGGAGCCGCCGGGGCAGCGCTCGACCTGCCAAGGGTTGTGGGCGGGCCCGTAGACCGACATGTTGCCGGTGCTGCTGGCGCCCAGCTCGTGCATGTTGGCGACGCCGACGATCGTCGCGCCCGCATCGCGCAGGGCGCGGTAGGGACCGGACTCGCCCGGGGCGGAGGGGGTCATCATTTCGGCGGCGCCGAAGCGCTGCGCTCGCCAGGGCAGCGGCCACTCGTCCTTGATCACCACGGGAACCCCGTACAGCGGTCCGCGCGGCGCCCCCTCGAGCATCTGCCGGGAACGGTCGGGGAAGGTCTCGACGACGGCGTTGATCGCCGGATTGCGCTCCTCGATCCGCCCCAGCGCCTGTTCCAGCAACTCGGCCGGATCGGCCTCGCCGGCCGCGATCGCTGCCGCCTGGCCGCGCAGGGTCAGGTCGATCGTGCTCACAGCGCCGGGGGCTGGGAGAGGTCGGGGGCGCGCTCGGGCTTGACGCCGCTGGTGTCGAGCTCGAAGAGATCGAGGATCGCCGGCCAGAACAGTTCGTGGGCGGCGCCCATTACGGCCAGCTCAATCTCGTCGGCCTCGATCCCCAGAGAGGCGAGACCGGCGGGAATGAAGTCGTTTGCACGGTTTGAAGCCTCCATCTGGCGCTGGCAACCCTACCGCCCTTGCTTGGCCGGGATCCTGCAAGCAGCACCGCGCCGCCGCATTTCCCCGCTCCGGAAGGCAGAATCCGGGCGCAACCGGGGTCATCCCCCCGTGTTTGCGTGAATTCATGCCTGTGACCGAGAAGACAAGCAGCAGCGGCCGCGCCTGGGCGATCCTCGCCGGCGCCGCCTGTCTGCTTGCCGCCCTGATCGCGGTCGTTGCCCCCGGCCAGGCCGACTCGGCGCCGCTGCGCGTTTTGGTCCTCGGCCAGACCGCGGAAACCCCACCAGCCTCCTGCCCGGGGAAAATCGTCAACGGGGTCGAGATCACGCCCTGTCGGGTCGAGGGCCATGTGACCGGCTTCCAGGCGATCGCCGGTGGAGTGGCCCGCCCCTATGAGGCGCCGTTCGAAGGCAAGATCGTCGCCTGGTCGATCACCCTGGCCAAGCCGTCGACCGTGGAAACGCCGACCACCTCTAACGAGGTTGGCTTCTTCGACGAATTCCTCGGCCGCCCCTCACAGGCGCGAATCGGCGTCCTGCGCCCGATCGAAGACTCGAAACCGCCCAAATACACGCTGGTGCGGCAGAGCCCTCTGGAGATTCTCAACCCCTACTTCGGCACCACCCCGATCTTTGCCCTCGAGCACCCCCTGACCGTGCTCAAAGGCCAAGTCGTGGCGCTGACGATTCCCACCTGGGCGCCGATGTTCGCCTTCAACGTCGACGCCGACAACACCTGGCGCGGCAGCCGCCTCCCCGAGCACTGCGCCTCCAAGGAAGACATCCAGGGCGGCCACCCCCAGCAGGGCGTCGGCAAAACCAAGACCTACGGCTGCTACTACTCCAACGCGCGGTTGCTCTACACCGCGACGCTGGTCAAAAAACCGTAGTTCGTCCTTCCTTCGTGATGCGCGCTTGACTTTTGACGCACCACGCGTGCGCCAGGCTCGGTCAGGGTCGGAGGCATGCGAGGGGTTGCCTACTCGCTGGCCACACAGGAGAAGCGGGAGCGCGCGATCAAGTGGGGCGCGCTCTCAGGCTTCTGCGTCGGGAGCGTCTTGTACTGCGTCGCCCTTCTGGTTCAGGTAGCCTCCAGCAAATGAAATGTATTGTCCGAGAAGATCCGATGACCTGGGCAGTCATCTGCTTGGTTTCGGCGGTTGCGGCGGAACAGATTGGCCCTGATTCCGGAACCATCTATCTGATTGCTCTCGGTGTTGCGGCGATCGCTCTGGCATTCGTGCTCGCCCCCGGCTTGAGGCGATCCGCTCAGGGACGTAGAGAGCGAAACGAAGGCAGCGCTCGCTAGAGCGCTTCTTGGCGAAGCCCGCAGTACGGGCAGTCGCTGACGTCGAGGCCGATCAGCTGGTCGCAGCGGCGGCAGGAGCGGAGGTTCTCTGGGGCACGGGGGAGGGACGAGACGGAGGGGGCCAGCGGCAGCACCATCGCGACCGGCTCCATCTCCTCGCCCGTCTCACGATCGACGTAGATCTGGCCAGGCTCGGCGTGGGCGAGGGCCTCGCGGCCGGAGGCCGGGGCGCGCATCCTGTAGAGCTGCTTCGAGTTCACGGCCGGGAACACTAATAGCTTGGGCGGCACCGATGCGTGTTCTCGTCTTTCACGGCTACATGCTGCGCGGCACCGGCAGCAACATCTACAACGTCAACCTGGCCCGGGCGCTGGCGCGGCTGGGCCATGAGGTCCATCTCCTCTGCCAGGACCGCGAGGTGCGGATCGAGGGGGTCCAGATCCACAACCCCGACATCCACGGCCTCCTGCCGGTCTACGTCAAAGACCCCTACGAGGGCTTCGAGGTGAAGGCATTCCCGGAGCTGACCGAGGCTGAGCTCGACCGCTACATCGAGGCCAACGTCAGCGCCGTCCGCGAGGTGGCGGCGGCCACGGGGGGGATCGACGCCGCCCTCGCCAACCACCTGGTGATGGGCCCGGCGATCCTCGCTCGTGCCGACGTCGCCCCCTTTGCGGCCAAGATCCACGGCTCGGCGCTGGAGTACACGGTCAAACCGCATCCGCGCTTCCTTCCCTATGCCTACGAAGGGATGGAGGCAGCGTCGGGCGTCCTCGTCGGCTCCGGTCACACGGGGGAGTCCCTCTGGGCCGCTCTCCCGGACCTCCCTCAGCTCAAAGAAAAGACCCGCTTGGGACCCCCTGGTGTCGATGTAGAGGAGTTCCGCCCGTTGGAGCCGGGTTCAGGGGGTCCGAGAACGAAAACCTCGCCCGCAGGATCCCCTGAAGCCGGCTCTCGCCAACCCCTGGTCGTCTTCGTCGGCAAGCTGATCGTCTCCAAGGGGGTGGACCTGCTTCTGGCCGCTTGGCCGCTGGTGCGGGCGGCTCATCCCGGAGTCCGCCTCCAGCTCGCCGGCTACGGCGAGTACGAGGAGGGCCTGCGGCGGCTGCTCGCCGCGCTCGAACGCGGCGACCTCGACGAGGCGCGGGAGATCGCCGGCCGTGGCTGGGCCCTGGAGGGTGGGGAGGAGAAGCCGTTGCGAATTCTCTCGGCCTTCCTCGCCGATCCACCCACGGGCTACGCCGAGGCCGCCCGCAGCATGGCCGGATCGGTCGAGTTCATCGGCCGGCTGGAGCACGACGAGGTCGCAATGCTGATGGCGCGGAGCGAGGCGCTGGTGATGCCGAGCACCTTCCCGGAGGCGTTCGGGATGGTCGCGGTCGAGGCTGTGGCCACCGGCGCGCTGCCGGTCTCGGCTGGCCACTCGGGGATGCTCGAGGTCTCTCGCCAACTCGCCAGCTCGCTGCCGGAAGACGTCGGTCGGCTGACCTCCTTCGCAATCGAGCCCGGTGCGGTCGAGGCTCTCGCTGACCGGCTCGAGGGCTGGCTGGCGCTGTCGCCGGAGGAGCGCGAGGGAGCCCGCGAGGCGCTGATCGAGACCGTCGGCCGGCTCTGGAGCTGGGAGGGAGTCGCCCGCGGGGTGCTCGCGGCGGCGGCTGCAGAACTTGAGGATCTGCCCCGTCCCGCCTAGCTAGTGGCTTGCGTCACCTGGGGCGGAAAACCTCCCGCCGCAGCTTCAATAGAATGCCCGCCGCCTCATGTACGGCCGCCTCCCAATAGTGAAGATGCTCGCCGCCACGGTCGCGCTCACCGCTGCGATCTGTGCGGTGATGGTCCCGATCAACTGGGACGGCCAGCAGGCGTCCACGGCGGCGCCGAAGATCGACGATCTCCTCACCGTGATGATCGTCCTCTCCGCCTTCGTCTTCTCGCTGGTGATCGTGATGCTCTTCTACGCGCTGTGGAAATTCAAAGCCAAGCCCGGCGATGAATCAGACGGCGAGCCGATCCACGGCAACACCCGGCTCGAGGTCGCCTGGACGCTGATCCCGACGATCATCGTCCTCTTCGCCGGCGGCTACAGCTGGAAGGTGCTCGACGACATCGAAGAGCCGGCCAAGAACCCGCTCACCGTCTCGGTCTTCTCCCAGCAGTTCGCCTGGAGCTTCGCCTACCCGGGCAAGGACTACGCCTGGAACGAGGGCGAGCTGCACGTGCCGGTCAACCGCCAGGTCCACTTCAAGATGCACGCCCTGGACGTGATCCACTCCTTCTGGGTCCCCGAGTGGCGGATCAAGAAAGACAACGTGCCCGGGATCACGACGACCGCGATCGTCACCCCGGACAAGGTCGGCACCTACCAGTTGATCTGCACCGAGCTGTGCGGATTCGGCCACGCGGCGATGCGGGCCAAAGTCGTGGTCGAGTCGCCGTCGGACTTCCAGAAATGGGTCGCGGGCCTGGATCAGAAAGCGCCGGCGCCTTTGCTGGAAGCCGTCACCAACGACGACGAGAGCGACCCTGCCGCCGTGGGGACGGGCGGGGCATAATGGAGGGGAACCGATGACGGCTGCGATCAAGCGACCAGGATGGATTCGAGGCGCGCTTGGCGCCATCGCGGCCGGCGCCTTTGGCTTCGGCCTGGTCATCGCCCTGCGGGCAATCTCCGACCTGCCGCTCTACCAGACCGAACAGACCGGCTACCCGCATCTGATCGTGCCGCTGATCCTCGCTCCGCTGGGCTTCCTCGCCGGCTTCGGCTGCTTCGACTACTGGCTGCGCTGGGCGATCGGCGCACCGACGATCCCCGAGGACCACTCCCAGCACGGCGCCACCAGCTGGAAGGACTACTTCCGCTTCAACACCGATCACAAGGTGATCGGCATCCAGTACATCGTCACCACCTTCTTCTTCTTCTTCATCGGCGGCCTGATGGCGATGCTGATCCGGGCCGAGCTGGCCCAGCCCGGCACCCAGATCGTCGACGCCGCCACCTACAACAGCCTCTTCTCCACCCACGCGGTGCTGATGATCTTCGTCTTCGTCATCCCCGTCTTCGCCGGGATCGCCAACTACGTGCTGCCGCTGATGATCGGCGCCCCGGACATGGCCTTCCCGCGCCTCAATGCGCTCAGCTTCTGGATGCTGCCGCTCGCCGGGCTGCTCTTCATCGGCAGCTTCCTCGCCCCGGGCGGTGCTTTCGACGCCGGCTGGACCGGCTACGCGCCGCTCTCCACGGGGGCGCCGTTAGGGCAGTCGTTCTTCAACCTCGGGGTCCAGTTCGCGGGCGCCTCCTCGATCGCGACCGCGCTCAACTTCTTAGTCACGATCATCACCATGCGTGCGCCCGGAATGACCTTCTGGCGGATGCCGCTGCTGGTCTGGGCCAACCTCTCGACCTCGCTTCTGGTCGTCGCCGCGACGCCTTTCATCGCCGGCGTCCAGTTCATGGTCCTCTTCGACCGCGTCCTGCACACCAACTTCTTCGACTTCGCGGCCGGCGGCGACGTCATCAGCTACCAGCACATCTTCTGGTTCTACTCGCACCCAGCCGTCTACATCATGATGTTGCCCGGCTTCGGGATCATCAGCGAGGTCATCTCGACCCACGCCCGCAAGCCGATCTTCGGCTACCGATTGATGGCCCTGGCGCTGATCGGGATCGTCGTGCTCAGCTACTCGGTCTGGGCCCATCACATGTTCGTCGCCGGCATGTTCAGCTGGCTGCGGGTGCCGATGATGATCACCACCCTGCTGATCGCGGTGCCGACCGGAATCAAGATCTTCTCCTGGTTGGGCACGCTCTATTTCGGCAAGATCCACACCTATTCGACGGCGATGTTGTTTGCGCTCGCTTTCATCGTCACCTTCACGATCGGCGGCATCAGCGGCGTCATGCTGGGCATGGTGCCGATCGACATCCACGTCTCCGACACCTACTTCATCGTCGCCCACATCCATTTCGTCCTCTTCGGCGGCTCCGTCTTCACGATCTTCGCCGGGATCTATCACTGGTTCCCGAAGATGACCGGGCGCATGTACGACGAGAAACTCGGCCGCGTCCACTTCTGGGGCACCCTGGTCGGAACCTGGGGCACCTTCATCCCGATGCACTGGGTCGGCATGGACGGGATGCCGCGACGCGTTGCCGATTACGCGACCCAGTTCGGCGAGTGGAACCTGCTGATCAGCGTTTGCGCCTTCCTGCTCGGCGCCGCCCAGCTGGTCTTCCTCTACAACATGGTCGTCAGCTGGCGCTACGGGCCGCGCGCGGTCGCCAACCCGTGGCGGGCGAAGACGATCGAGTGGCAGGTTTCCTCGCCGCCGCCGATCTTCAACTTCGACGAGATTCCGCGGGTCGTCGGCGGTCCCTACGAGTTCGGCGTCCCGGGGGCGCGCCACGCGATCATGGGTGGCGAAAGCGCCGAGGTTGCGCAGCCCGA
>DASSFS010000011.1:0-8868 GCA_035694165.1 Solirubrobacterales bacterium
CCGGCCGCCCGGGCGCGCTCGACGGTGGCGTCGGCGGAGCCGTCGGAGGCGACGATGATTTGCAGCCGCTCGCGTGGGTACTCGAGCGCGAGCGCGTTGACGACCTTGTCCGCGATCACCTCCTCCTCGTCGTAGGCCGGCACGATCAGCGACACGGTCGGCAGCTCATCGAAACCGCCCGCCGACGGGCCGATAAGTTGACCCTGGCGCAACTTATCGGCCCGTCGGCCGCTGGTGAGGAGGTAGAGGACCAGCGGGTAGCCGGCGTGGGTGTAGACGATCAGGCCGGCGCAGAGCCAGAAGAGGAGCTCGACGACGATCACCGGCGGGCCCCGAGCAGCTCGCGGTAGAGGTCGAGGGTGAGGCGGGCGGCCTCGTCCCAGGAGAAGGGGCCCGCGGCGGCGCGGGCGGCGGCGGCGGCGAGCTCGGCCCGGGCGGCCTCATCGCCGACCAGCTCTGAGAGCGCGGCAGCGAGGGCAGGGGTGTCCCCTGGGGGGACCAGGCGCGCCGCTCCCGTCGCGGCGACCTCGGGAAAGCCGCCGACCGCGCTCAGCACCAGCGGCTTGCCGAAAGCTAGGCCGGTGTAGAGGACGCCGGAATGCTCGGCGTCGAGGTAGGGGAGGGCGAGCAGGTCGGCACGGCGGAAGATCGCCGGGATCTCGGCGTCCTCGACGAAGCGGGTGAGGAAGCGGACGCCGCCACCGGCCTGGGCGGCGAGCTCGTGCAGGGGCGCGACGTCCATGCGCGGGTTGCCGACGATCCAGAGCTCGGCGCCCTCGACCTGCCGGAAAGCCTCCAACAGATTCTCGATCCCCTTGTATGGACGCAGCAGCCCGAAGCAGAGGATCACCGGGCCTTCAGCGCCAGCCAGCTCCGGCGGCAGCGGCTTCTCCTCCGGCAGTTGGGTCAGGTAGTCGAAGGCGCCGTGGGGGATGACCCGGACCTTGGCCGGGTCGAGCCCGACCTCGTCGCGGAGGCGGGTGGCGCTGTGCTCAGAGTGAGCGACGACAGCGTCCATGCTGTCGAAGACATGGCGGGCGCTTGCGACCTGGCGGCGGCTTGGTCGCGGCGGCAGGATGTAGTGCGCCGTCATCACCCGCGGTCGCAGCTTCGGCAGCAGGTGGCGGTCGAGGGCGGGGATCGTCAGCCATTGGAAATGGAGGACGTCGGCATCGCCGTCGCGGCGGAAGCGCAGCATGTCCGGCAGGTGCTCGGCCGCCTTGAACGGCAAGCGGGCAGAGGCTTCGAGTCCGCGCGCGGCGCTGCGGCGGTAGAAACGCTCGTCGACCCGGTAGCCCTCGGCCGGTGGCACCGCCCCGTAGAGGAAGCGGGTGGTAATCAGCTCGACCTCAGCGCCGCCGCGGGCGAGCGCCGCGGCGAGCGCCCGATCGTAGGGCGGCGTGAACGCCGATGGGTCGACCAACTGAACTTTCATGGCTACGTGCTGGGGCCTATTCCGGTAGGGATGGAACGTCTTGTACTTTTTCCGCGGTGCCGCCCGCGGACAGTCGCAAGCTGTCTTCGGAAAAAGTTAAGTGGAATCCCTACCGGAATAGGCCCTTGCCCACGCTCTCTTACTGCGTTGTGAACACGAACGGCCGCGAGTTCCTGCTCGCCTGCCTGGCCGCGATCGAGCGCACGCACCCGGCCGGGGTCGAGCGCGAGGTGCTGGTCCTCGACAACGCCTCCAAGGACGGCTCGGCCGAGGCGGTGCGGGCGCTGGGCGGCGAGATTCGGTTGATCGCGCTGGAGCGGCGCACCGGCAAGGCGGAGAACGACTCGACCCTGATGCGCGAAGCGAGCGGCCGCTACTACCTGCTGCTGAACGAGGACTCCGAGCTGCGCCCGGGTGCGGCGGCAGCGCTGGTCGCGGCGCTCGACGCTGACCCGAAGGCGGCGGCGGCTGGTCCGCAACTGCTGAACGCCGAGGGCGAGCCGGTGCCCTGCGCCTGGCGCTTCCCAGGAGTCGGGACGGCGGCGGCCGGGGCGCTGTTCCTGCACCGCTGGCTGACCGTGCAGAGCAAGGGGACGGCGACGCGGCGAGTGGACTGGGCGCAGTCGAGCGCGCTGATGGTGCGGCGCGAGGCGGCGGCGGCGGTCGGCTACATGGACCCCGAGTTCTTCGTCTACTACGACGAGTGCGACTTCGCCAAGCGCCTCGCCGACGCCGGCTGGCACTCGCTCTTCGTCCCCGGCGCCGAGGCCGTCCATCACGATCAGCTCTCGACCGACCTCGCCAAGGGACTACCGCGGATCGTCGAATTCCACCGCAACCGCGACCTCTACATGCGAAAGCACCACAGCCGCGCAGCGGCCATGGTCGTCCGCCTCCTCACCGCCTGGTCCTACGCCCTGCGCGCGCTCGCCGCCGCCGTCATCCCCAACCAGCCCGCTGGGGTCTACCGGGCACATGCCCGCCAGGCGCTGTTCCCGAGCCGCGGCAAAAGCATCCGGGATCGGGCTGGGGGAGTCGGTCCCGGTAGGGGTTCCACTTAACTTTTTCCGAAGGCAGTTGGCGGCTGTCCACCGGCCGTGGCGCGGAAAAAGTACAAGACGTTCCACCCCTACCGGGACCGACTTACAGGCGCGAGTCCTCGTTCATGCGCTCGGCCTCGTAAACCTCCGAAACGCGTCCATCAACAACGGTGGGCTCGGTGCGAATGCGGCGGAACTCTGTTGCAAGTTCACCCGGATGGCGTAAGCGGGAGAGCCAGGCCCGCTCTCCAGGGGTGAAGAAGCCACTAGTGAGCAACGCGAGTGGATAGGCGGCGAGCAGAGCGGCGCGGCCGAGGAAGCCGGTGAGGCCGGACGTGGGCATCAGCAGCTCTCCCGCTCCGACCAGCACCGCAGCCGCGAGAACGACCCGTGCCAAGCGGCCCCACTGGTACGGCACCGGGAAGAGGCGTTGGGTGAAGCCGTACATCAGCACCAGCACGACCAGGTAGGAGGCGACGAGGGCGATGCCGGCGCCGACGATCTCCAGCGACGGGACCAGGAGCAGGTTGAGGACGACGTTGACGGCGAGGGCTGCAAGGGCGGCCGGCAGGTTGAACTCGGTGCGGCCGGTGCGGCCGAGGATCACGACGAGCACCAGGTAGAGGGCGTAGAGGGTCACCGCGGCGGCGATCAGGCCGACCGCTTCGTAGGAGTCGAAGAATTCCGGCGCGGCCAGGGCACGGACGATCCAGCGGGCGAACAGCCAGATCCCGGTGACGACGAAGGCGCAAGCGGCGACGAAGAGGGTGACGACGGTGGCGTAGGCGCGGCGGGCCTCGCCGTCGTCGCGGATCGAGTACGCGAGCGGCGGCCAGGCGAGCTGGAAGCCGCGGACGAGGACGTTGACCCCCTGGGCGAACTTGACCGCCAGCGAGTAGAGGCCGGCCTCGAAGAGGCCGACGGTGCGGACGATGATGATCCGGTCGACGAAATTGAGCAGGTAGAGCGAGACCTCGGCCGGCATCGTCGGCAGCCCGAAGCGCAGCAAGCGCCGCAGCAGCGCGCGGTCGAAGAAGAGCGAGAGGTGGTGTCGCTGGACGACGATCAGGCCCAGGACGAAGACGGCGCCGCTGGCGTAGCTGCCGATCAGCAGGCCGCGGGCGCCCTCGTCAAGGCCGACGACCAGGACGACCGTGAGGCCGATCGTCACCAGCACGTTGACGATCGTGGTCACGAAGTAGGCCCGCGCCCGCTCCTCGAGCCGGAACAGGGTGAGCATGAACTCGAACATCGTCAGCACCCAGAGGCCGCCGATCGAGATCCGGGCGAGATCCGTGGCGGGTCGGTCGAGCAGCGCTTCGGAGATCGGCGTCGCGAACGGGAGGGCGATCAGAGCGCCGAGCGTCGCGAACCAGAAGAGTCCGGCGAAGCTGCTGGCAACGACCCGCTCGGGATCCTCGTCGTCCTTGTAATAGAAGCGCAGCAGCGCCTCGATCAGGCCGAAGCGGACGACGATGCTGATCGCGACCACGGCCGAGAACATCACCTCGGCGGCGCCGTAGTCGGTGGGGGTCAGGTAGCGCGTGTAGAGCGGCAGCAGGGCGACCGCGATGACCTTCGAGAGGATGCTGGCCGCGGTGTAGGCGGCACCGGTCGTCGCCAGGCGGCGCAGGTATCCCGACACGCGAGGAGCCTACGCGGGGTCGCGGACCGCGGGGGCGTGCGCCAGCGAGGCGCCAATCGCCAGCAGGACCCAGGTGATCGGGTCCTCGAAGAAGCCGGCGTAGGCCATGGTGTGGACCAGCAGGGCGACGAAGGCGGCGAGGACTGCGGCTCGCGCTGCGAGCGGCGCCGAGGTGGAGTCATGCGGGCGGGGCAAACTGGCTCCGTTCTCGGACTCCCCCTCGGCACCGCCCACCGGGGGGCCCCGTATTCCGGAAGTCATCGTCCACAGGGCCACCACGATGAGGGCGATGTAGATGGCGAGGCCCAGGAGGCCCTGCTCTGCCGCGACGGTTACGGGCTCGGTGTGGGAGATGGAGACGGGGACGTCTTTGTTCGCGCGGTGGTCTCGGTAGGCGGCTTGGAAGGAGCCGGAGCCGTAGCCCCAGATGGGGCGTTCGGCGAAGAGGTCGAGGCCGCCCTCGACCAGGTTGCCGCGGCCGCTGAAGTCGATGTTGAGGCGGTCCCAGGTCAGCTTGTTCCCGGAGCCGCCGACGAAGACGATTGCCAGTGCTGCCGCGACGATCCCGACCGCCACCGCCGCCAGCGTCCACTTCCAGCTCCAGCGCAGCGCCGCAAGCACCGCCAGGCCGGCGAGGAGCGCGATGTAGCTGGACTGGGAGAAGGTCTGGGCCAGGCCCAGCCAGAGCACGCCGACCAGCACCGTGAGCAGGGCGAAATCGCGGCGGTCACGCACCCACAGCAGCGCCGCCGTCGCGACCACGATCACCAGCGCCAGATAGCGCCCGTAGACGTTCGGATCCCAGAAGACCGAGTTGACCCGGAAGTAGGTGTGGAATTCGTTCGACCTAATCACCTGGTCGTTCCAGAACAGGCTCCTGGTCAGGTACTCGACCGAGCCGATCAGGACGAAGGCGGTGGCCTCGACGCCCACCACGCAGAGCAGCAGGACCAGCAGCCTGCGGTCCCACTCGACCTCGCGCAGCAGCCGGTAGGCGACGGTGAAGGGCACGAAGAAGAAGCAGACGTTCTGCAGCCCCTTCGAGAAGTCCTCCGAGTAGAGCGTCTGCAGCGCGTAGAGGACCACGGCGGCGGCCAGCAGCCAGGCCATCGCCCGCGCCGGCTGGGTGACGCGAGGGGTCGACCAGTCCCGCAGCAGGGTGGCGAGGACTCCGGCGGCGATCACCAGGTAGAGCGGCACCAGCAGGTTGGCGGTGTCGCCGCCGGCATGCAGGGGCACCCGGAAGGGGAGCGTGGCGACAATCGCCAGCGGCAGCAGGATCGGCCAGCGGCGGAAGAGGTAGGTGAGACCGCCGACGGCGACGATCGCGATCCCCAGCAGGGCGACGATCCGCGCCTCGTCGTTGCGCAGGTCGACGATCTGGTTCGTGTGCCACTGATCGCCGAGGATCAGGATCGGGAAGAGCCCGATCGCGACGACCATCGCCAGCGAGCGCGGTCGCCCCGCCGGCAGCAGGATCGCGGCGGCGCTGGCGCCGGCCACGACAAGGAGGCCAGCGCCCGCCAGGAAGTCGCTCAAGGCGACTGCCTCCCCCGCTCACAATCGCCCCTCGGCTCCAGCGGCGCTCGGTGCAGGCGGATGCTGCCGGGCGGGACCAGGGTTCGCTCCTGGCCGAGCAGCTTGACGCGCAGCTTGTAGCGGCCCGGCGCGGCGATGCCATCGTTGCGCTGGCGGCCGTCCCAGTAGAAGGTGGAGAAGGTGTAGCGCTTGAGGAAGCGGTCGCGGGCGAGGGTGAGGACGACCATCCCACCGGGCTTGACCACCTGCACGGTAGCGTCGTCGGACTGGGTGACGCGAAAGCGGATCCGGACGTGGTCGTAGCGGCAGTCGCCGTTCGGGGTGAAGCTGAGCACCGGCGGCGCTTTGGGATGGATGCGCGGCACCCCCACGAAGGTGACGCGGTCGAGCACCAGCGGGTCGCGCTTCAGCCGCTGCGCCCAGCCGAAGGCGGCCACCGTTGCCAGGACGAGAAGCGCGAAGACCAGAGCGGCGGAACTAACCCGCGGCTTCGGCATTGTCCTCGCCGACCACCACCGCTACGTTCGCCCCCGCCGAGGCGGTTTTGACTTCGGGACTCATCAGTTCGAGGTCTGAGATCTGCAGCTGCTTCGCGACCTTCGTGGCTTCCGGTTTGTGGCCGCGTTCGAACATGACGACGCTGGCTTCAAAGGGCTGGCTGGTGTTGGAGACGGCGCCGAGCCCGAAGCCCTTGCCCTCGACTTTGTCGCCGTAGACGGCGGCGAGGCCGGCGGTGGAGGTGCCGTTGAGCACGGTCACTTCGATTTCGCTCGGCTTGATCTTCGCCGCGACCTGTTTGCCGTTCTTGCCGCCGCCGCTGTCGTCGGAGCCGCTCAGCAACAGGTAGGCGGCACCCCCGACGACGACCACGAGGACGACGAAGATCGCCGCCAGGAAGCGCGGGTCGGCCAGACGCTCACCGAACCCGGAGGTGCGCTCGCGCAGGCGCTCGCCCCTGGTCAGTTCGGGCAGCCCTTCGTCGCGTCGCTGCCGCCGCACCTCGCGCTGGTTGATCGCCTCCTGTTCGGCGGTTCGGGCCTCCTCCAGCTGGCGCAGCTCCTCGGCTCGCTGCGCGGCGACCGCCGAGGTCGTCTCCTTGCGCTCGGAGTCGCGCTCGGGAGCCGACCCAGCCCAGTCGCGCAGGCGCCTGATGTCCCGCCCGTGCGTAAACGAGAGCAGAGCGAGGATCGCGAGCCCGATAAACGACGCCAAGCCAGCGAAGGCGCCGATCTGTTCAATCACCTTTAGCAAGCTGCGAGAGGTTATTCGCCGGGGAAGACTGCCGCCGCGTCGCCACCCGGGGAGGCGATCAGCTCGACCACCCGCTCGGCCAGATTGGCCTCGTCGCCGGCCATCACCAGGTGTTCCAGCGAGGTCAGGGTGGAGTCGACCCAGGCGGAGTCGAGGGGCGTCTGGCGGACCGCCCGGTTGATCCGCTTGGCCGCCGTCGGCTGCACCGTCTCGGCCGCTCCGAACAGGTCCTCGTGCAGCTTCTCGCCCGGCCGCGGCTGCGTGAACTCGACCACGATGTCCTGCTCGGGCTCGTAACCGGCGAGGCGGATCATGTTGTGGGCGAGGTCGAGGATCTTCACCGGTTCGCCCATGTCGAGGACGAAGACCTCGCCCTTGCCGGCGCCGATGTCGCCGGCGCGGATCACCAACTGCACCGCCTCCGGGATGGTCATGAAATAGCGCGTCATCTCCGGGTGGGTGACGGTGACCGGGCCGCCGCGCTCGATCTGGTTGCGGAAGATCGGCACCACGCTGCCGGAGGAAGCGAGGACGTTGCCGAAGCGGACCGAGGCGAAGCGGGTCTCGGGGTGGTTGCGGCCGGCGGTCTCGACGATCCACTCGGCCATCGCCTTCGAGGCGCCCATCACCGTCTGCGGGTTGACCGCCTTGTCGGTCGAGATCAGGACGAAGCGCTCGACCTTGGAGGCGGCGGCGGTCTCGGCCGTGACCCGGGTTGCGATCGCGTTGTTGCGGACGGCCTCCAGCGGGTTAGCCTCCATCAGCGGCACGTGCTTATAAGCGGCGGCGTGGAAGACGACGCTGGGCTTGAAGCGCTGCATCACCTCCAGCATCCGGTGCGGCTCCTTGCAATCGGCCAGCACCGACTCGACGTTGGTGAAGTGGCGCAGCTCGACCATCTCGCGGTCGATCTCGAAGAGGTTGTCCTCGGCGTGGTCGAGCATCACCAGCAGCCGCGGTTTGACCTGGGCGATCTGGCGGCAGAGCTCGGAGCCGATCGAGCCGCCGGCGCCGGTGACGAGGACGATGCGGTCACGCAGGTAGGCGCCGACGCGGTCGAGCTCACGCACGATCGGGTCGCGGCCGAGCACGTCCTCGACCCGCACCTCGCGCAGCTGTTTGTTGAGCTGGACGCCGCCGCGCAGGAGCTCGAACACGGTCGGCAGGGTGCGGACGCGGATCTCGCGCTCGCGGCAGGCGGAGACGACCTGGCCGCGCAACTGCCCCGGCGCCGAGGGGATCGCGATCACGACCTCGTCGGGCTCGGTCTCGTCGAGGATCTTGACGATCTCCTTGGTCGAGCCCAGCACCTTCAGTCCCAGCATCCGCATCCCGCGCTTGCGCGGGTCGTCGTCGAGGAAGCCGATCGCGGTGGCGCCGAGGTTGGGGTTGAGCTGCAGCTCGCGCACGACCATCTGGCCGCCGGAGCCGGCGCCGACGACCAGCACCTCGTGCCTGGGCAGGCGCGAGCCGCGCGAGGGGCGCTCGACGATCAGCCGCACCGCCAGGCGGGCGCCGGCGATCAGCATCATCGTCAGCACGAAGTCGGTCACCTCGACCGCCCGCGGCAGCGTGTGGGCGAAGGGCTTGGCGACGGCGAAGAAGACGACCAGGATCGCGCTGGCGAGAGCGACGGCGCGGAAGATCAGGAGGAAATCGCGGCCGCTGATGTAGCGCCACCACTTCTGGTAGAGGCCGCAGGCGTAGAAGACGATCAGCTTGCCGACGACGACGAATCCGACCGACTGGATGAAGAGGGTCTGATAGCGCTCGGGCCAGCCGTGCGGTTCGTCGAGGAAGCGCAGCTGGAAGGCGAGGAAGTAGGCGAGGGTGACGAGCACCGCGTCGGCCGCCATCTGCAGCATCCGGTTGCGGTAGACGGGGTGGTTCAGGCGACTCATCAGAGGGGCCCAGTTTAGGGCCAGAGCGGGCGAATTGAGGCTCCTTCCCTACGATGT
>DASSFS010000012.1:0-4469 GCA_035694165.1 Solirubrobacterales bacterium
GCTTCCACGGCGGGTCCTTCGACGAGACGCTCGACTCGGCGGGGCGGATCCGGATCCCGAAACCGCTGATCGAGCACGGCAAGCTCGACGGTCCCTGCGTCGTGATCGGCGCCGGCGAGTACCTGGAGATCTGGAACGCCGACGACTGGGCGAAGCAGGAGGAGGAGCTCGACACCTCCGCCGCCGAGATCGCCGAGGGCCTGGCGGGGACGGGCGAGTGATGGCGCCTCCGAGTCAGATGCGAGCCCATGCGCAGCGAGCGTCGAATTCTGGTATCCGCGAGTGGAGCATGGGCGATGCCATTGTTGAGCTGATGCCTGTCGAACACGATCCCGTCCTCGCGCAGGACCTGACCTCGCTCCTGGCCCCCGGGCCTGGGCAGATCGCGGTCGACTGCACCTTCGGCGCCGGCGGCCATGCGCGGCGGATCGCGGCCGAGCTCGGCGGCGACGGAACCCTGATCGCGATCGACCGCGACCCCGCCGCCGCGGCTCGTTTCGCCGAGTTCGCGGTCGAGGTGCCCTGCCGGACCCGCTTCGTCGGCACCGACTTCGCGGAAGGTCTGCGCACCCTGCACGGCGAAGGCATACGGCCAGACATGGTTTATGTAGACCTCGGAATGTCCTCAATGCAGGTCGACGCCTGGGAGCGGGGCTTCTCCTATTCCTATGACGCGCCGCTCGATATGCGGATGGACACGCGCCAGCAGTTCGACGCCGCCGACCTCGTCAACGAATGGCCGGAGTCGCGGATCGCCCAGGTCCTGCGCCGTTTCGGCGAGGAGCGCTACGCCGGCGGCATCGCCCGCGAGATCGTCCGCCGCCGCCCACTTCGCACCACTTCCGAACTGGTCTCTGCGATCAAAGCCGGGATGCCGACTGCGGCCCAGTTCGGCGGCGGTCACCCGGCCAAGCGCAGCTTCCAGGCGATCCGGATCGCCGTCAACGGCGAGCTCGACTCGCTGAACGAGGCGCTGCCGCTGGCCTGGGAGATGCTCGCGGTCGGCGGCCGTTTCGGCGCGATCGCCTTCCACTCGCTCGAGGATCGACCGGTGAAGCAGTTCCTGGTCGAGAAGGCGCGCGGTTGCGTCTGCCCACCAGAGCTTCCCGTCTGCGTCTGCGGCCACGAGCCGGAGGCCGAACTGCTGACCCGCCGCGCGGTCTCGCCAGGTCCGGCCGAGGTCGAAGCCAACCCGCGCTCGCGCTCGGCCCATCTGCGGGTCGCGCTGAAGATCGCCGAGGCGACGCCGCTGGGGGAGACCGGCTGATGGCCGTCGCCGCTCCCGCCCGCAAGACCGCTCCTGCTCCCGCCCCTTCGCGGACGACGCCGCCGCGGAGAAAAGCCGCGCCGGCGCGTCCCGCGCCGCAGAAAAGGGCCGCCCCGGCTCGCCGGCCGCGCACGCGGCCGAAGCCGAGGGGCAGCGCCGTCGCAAGGCCCGCCCCCGCGCGCAAAGCTCCCGTCCGCGCTCCGCGCCGGGCCAAACCGAAGACGAAACGAGCGGTCGGCGGTCAGCTGATTCCGCTCGCCGGCCGCACCGCGGTCGCCGTCGGCCAGCTCCCCGACTCCGGCCTGGTCGTGCGGATGACCCGCGGTCGCGCCTGGATCGCGGTCCTCGGTGTGCTGCTGGCCGGGATCGTCACCCTCAACGTGATCACGCTCAGCTTCGCCGCTTCCTCTGGCGAGATCGACGCCGGGATCACCGCGCTGGATCAGGAGAACTCGATCCTGCGCGGTCGCGACGCCCGGCTCTACGGAACCGGCGCCATGCGCAACGCGGCCGGCGCGCTCGGGCTGGCGATGCCGCCCAGCAACGAGATTCATTTCAGCGACGCCGGCCCCGATGACGTCGCCACCGCGGCGCAGCGCCTCGCGGCGGCTGCCGGCGCCGGGTAGGACGGGGCGCGGATGCGCTTGATCGAGCGCCGGATCGGACTCCTCTTCGCTGGTTTCCTCCTCTGCTTCCTGGTCATCGTCGGTCGTGCCTTCTGGCTCCAGGGTGTGCAGGGCGGAGCTCTCGCCTCGCAGGCGATCTATCAGCAGACCGAGACCGTGACGGTGCCGGGGCTGCGCGGCAGCCTGCTCGACCGGCGCGGCAACGAGCTCGCCGCCTCCGAGGACGCGGCGACGATCTTCGCTACGCCCTACCAGGTGAAGAACCCGCCGAAAGCAGCGGAAAAACTCGCTTCGATCCTCGACCTCGACAAGGTCGACGTGCTGGAAAGACTCACCGCCGACTCCGGCTTCTCCTACATCGCCCAGAAAGTCAGCCTCGAACAGGCGGGCCGGATCGAACGGCTGGAGCTGGAAGGGATCGGTCAGCTGCCCGACAGCCGCCGCACCTATCCGCAGGGGGAAATGGCGGGGCAGGTGGTCGGCGCCGTCGGCTCTGAAAACCAGGGCCTTACTGGGCTCGAGTTGGGCGAGGAAGACGTCCTCAGCGGCAGCGACGGCGAGCGCAGCATCGTCAAGGACGCGCTCGGCGAGCCGATCAGGCTGGAAACCGTGAAGGAAGCCGAGGATGGCGAAGACATCCAGCTGACGCTCGACCCGATGATTCAGGAGAAGGCCGAGCAGGTTCTGGCTGGAATCGGTGAAACGTACGCGCCGAAAGGCGCGACCGCGATCGTGATGGATCCGCACAGCTCGGAGATCTTGGCGATGGCCAACTGGCCGCCGGTCGATCCCAACGACCTCTCCAGCGCCAGTAACGACGATCTGGTCAACAAGGCGACCGGGTTCAACTACGAGCCGGGGTCGACCTTCAAGGCGTTCACGGTTGCTGCCGCGCTGCAGGAGAAACTGGTCACGCCGGCGTCGGAATTCACGCTCGAACCGACGATCCAGGTCGCCGACCGGACGATCGAGGAGTCGCACCCGCGCCCGACCGAAACGATGAGCGTGGCGACGATCCTCGCCCACTCTTCGAACGTCGGCGCGGTCACGATTGGCGCTGAGCTCGGCGCGGAACACTTCGACAACTGGATCCACCGCTTCGGCTTCGGTCGCCCGACTGGGGTCCAGTACCCGAACGAGGAACAGGGGATCCTGCTGCCGCTCGACGAGTACTCGGGTTCGACGATGGGCAACCTGCCGCTCGGCCAGGGAATCTCGGTGACGCCGATGCAGATGATGGCCGGCTACGCGGCAATCGCCAACGGCGGCGTGCTCGAACAGCCGCAGCTGATCGAGCGGATCGGTGATGAAGAGGTGCCGGAGCCGAAGGGCAAACGGGTGCTTAGGCCTGAGGTTGCGGCGCAGGTTCGGGAAATGCTCGAGGGGGTGCTGGCGCCTGGCGGAACCGCCTCCGAGGTCAGCGTCCCCGGCTACACCCTGGCTGGGAAGACCGGAACCGCCGAGGTGGCGGAAAACGGCACCTACTCGAAGACCAAGTTCGTCGCCTCCTTCATCGGCTTCGCGCCGGCGAGCGACCCGCGGTTCCTGGCCGCGGTGATCGTCGACGAGCCGCAGGGCGACTACTACGGCGGTTCGGTCGCCGCGCCGGCGTTCGGATCGATCGCGGAATTCGCGCTTCCGTACCTCGGCCTTGCCCCGGAATAGGCGTGGGGCACCCGACCTCCGACCTAGAATCGGGATGAGATGAGGCTGGACGAGCTTGCTGGCGCGGCTGCGGGCGCCCGGATTGTGGGTGATCCGGCGGTGGAGATAGCCGATCTCGCCTACGACAGCCGAAAAGCTGGGCCGGGGACGCTGTTCTTCTGCGTCCCCGGGGAGAAGGTGGATGGGCATGACTTCGCTGCCCAGGTGGTGGAGGCTGGCGCCGCCGCCCTCGTGGTCGAGCGGGAGCTGCGGCTGGACGTGCCGCAGGTCGAGGTGGCGGATGCGCGGGCGGCGATGGCGCCGCTGGCGGCCCAGTTCTATAAGGACCCGACGGGCGAGCTTCGGATCCTGGGGGTAACCGGGACGAACGGGAAGACGACCACCGCGTTCTTGATTCGGGCGATCCTCGAGGCGGCGGGGGTTTCCTGCGGGTTGCTGGGGACCGTGAAGCAGATCGTCGGTGGGGCCGAGGAGGAGGTCGAGCGGACGACGCCGGAGGCGATCGACCTGCAGGCCACGTTCCGGCGGATGCTGGACGCCGGCGACCGCGCCTGCGCGATGGAGGTCTCCTCGCACGCGTTGGCGCTGCACCGCGCCGACGCGATCCACTTCGAGGTGGCGCTGTTCACCAACCTGACCCAGGACCATCTCGACTTTCACGCCGACATGGAGGACTATTTCCTCGCCAAGCGGCGCCTGTTCGAGGCCGAGCCGGGGACGGCGATCGTCAATGTCGACGATCCCTATGGTCGCCGCCTGGCCGAGGAATTCGAGTGCGTCACCTTCTCCGCCGAAGGCGCCGGCGCCGACTACAGCGCCCGCGACGTCAGCTTCGACGCCAGCGGCGCCGAGTTCACCGTCGTTCCGGGTCCGACGGGCCGAAAAGTTGAGCCAGGGGCAACATATCGGCC
>DASSFS010000013.1:0-17085 GCA_035694165.1 Solirubrobacterales bacterium
TGATGTGGATCATCGACTCGACCAGCTCCTCGCCCAGCAGGGTCGGCTCCAGGCCGAGGTCGAGCAGCTTGGTGTGGACCGCGTTGTAGTAGTGCTCTTCCTTCTCGACGCGGGGGTTCTCGTAGTGCTGGATCTCGACCGCGTATCCGAGGTGCTCGCCGGCCTGCTTGACCAGCCCGGCCAGCTCCAGGACCGAGAACTGCTCGGTGAACTGGTTGAAGACGCGGAACTCGCCGCCGTCGGCGGGATTGGCGACGGCCAGCTCGACGCAGGCGAGGGTGTCGCGGATATTGAGGAAGCCGCGGGTCTGAGTGCCGGCGCCATAGACGGTCAGCGGGTGGCCGATCACCGCCTGCAGGCAGAAGCGGTTGAGCACGGTGCCGAAGATCTCGTCGTAGTCGAAGCGGGTGATCAAGCGCTCGTCGCGGGCGCTCTCCTCGGTGTCGATGCCATAGACGACACCCTGGTTGAGGTCGGTCGCGCGCAGGCCCCAGGTGCGGCAGGCGAAGTGGATGTTGGTCGAGTCGTGGACCTTCGAGCAGTGGTAGAGCGAGGCCGGCAGCTTCGGGTACGGCAGGGTGTCCTTGCGGCCCTTGTGCTCGATCTCGATGTAGCCCTCCTCGATATCGATGTCGGGCTGGCCGTACTCGCCCATCGTCCCGAGCTTGACCAGGTGGCACTCGGGGACGTGGTCGCGAATCGCGAAGAGCAAGTTGAGATTGCCGATCACGTTCGCGTACTGGGTCTCGACCGCCTTCTCGCGCGAGGCCATCGAGTAGGGCGCGGAGGCCTGCTGGCCGTAGTGGACGACCGCCTCGGGGCGGGTCTCGGCGACGACCCCGTCGAGGAAGTCGCCGTCCTGAACCGAGCCGATGAAGCTGCGGATCTCCTCGCCACCGAGCTCGCGCCAGGCGGCGATGCGCGCGTCGAGATCGCCGATCGGCGTCAGCGAGCCGGTGCCGGCTTCGTCGTGCCAGCGGCGGCGGGAGAAGTCGTCGACGACGGAGACCTCGTGCCCGCGGGCCGAGAACCGAAGGGCCGTTGGCCAACCCAGGTAGCCGTCGCCCCCGAGGATGAGGATTCGCATAGGACGCGGCAGCTTAGTTGAATCCGCCCGATGGAAAGTGGATTGGCGGCGCGAAACGGAGGCCGCATCGGCCTCGCTGCCCTCGTCGCGATCCTCCTGCTGGGGCTTGGTCTGCGGGTTGGCGAAGCCTGGGATGGCCGCGCACCGGTCTACGACGCCACCGCCTACGCGGCAATCGCCGCCAACCTCGACGCAGGGAACGGCTTCACCGTCGGCCCAGCGGCGACCCAACCCTCGAGCAACTACTCCCCCGGCCTGCCGCTGCTTGCGGCCGGCATCCACAAGATCAGCGGCGGCGTCCACGAGCGCCTGGTGCGCGTGATCCTCGCCCTGATCGGCTCCCTCGCGGTCCTCTTCACCTACCTGATCGGGAGGCGCCTCTCGGGCCCGGCGGCAGGCCTGATCGGCGCCGCCGCGGTGGCGATCTACCCGGCGTTGATCGAGTACCAGGGCATGCTGATGAGCGAGCCGCTGGCGGCGACTTTGCTGTCGGGCGGGGTGCTCGCCATGTTCTGGGCGAGCGATCGGGACGCGGGCTGGGTGGACTGGCTACTGCCGGGAGCCTTGCTCGGCGCGACGGCACTGGTCCGTCCCGAGTACCTCGGCATCGCCTTCCTCCTGGCGCTGATCGTCTTCGCCCGCCGCGCTCGTACCGACTGGCGGCGCTCCCTCGCGCAGGCCGTCGTCCTCCTCGCCGGCGTCGTCCTTATCGTCGCCCCCTGGACGATCCGCAACGCGGTCGCCCTCGACCGCTTCGTGCCGATCTCGACCGGCGGCGGCCAGGTGCTGTTCGCCGGTACCTACCTGCCCTCCGACGGCGACCCGGAAAAGGTCGGCGCCGAGGTGGTCGAACGGCATCCCGAACTATTCGCGCCGAAGGCCGCACAGCAGCTTCGCCTCGAGCAGATCCTCGACCGGCTCGCGGCCAGCCGCTACCCCGATCTCGAAACCGACCAGGCGCTCTCCCGCATGGGCCGCGAACAGCTCTGGGACGACGTCTCCGAAGAGCCATTCGAATTCGCCGGCTTCCTCGCTGCCAAGGTCAGCCGGATCTGGTCTCACGGGCCCCGCGACGTGATGCGCGAGCCCGGATGGGAGGTCTTCCACTGGGCCCTGGTCGCGTTCGGCCTGGCGGGACTGTGCGTGCTCGTCTGGCGCCGCCGTTGGGAGGTGCTCGTCCTCGCCACGGTGTTCCTCGGCATCACCGCGCTCAGCGCCATCCTGGTCGCGTCGCCGCGACGCGTGCTGGTGATGCTGCCATTGGTCGCGGCGCTCGCTGGAGTCGCCGCGACCTGGCTCTGGGACCGAGCTAGTCCTGGTCGTACTTGACCTGGAAGACCAACTTGATGAAGGTCGCGGTGTCCGCGCCTTTGAAGGTGCACTTGTAGCTGACGACGTCGGGAGCGGTGGACTTGACGGTGGGCAGGCAGTAGAAGGCCTTGGTCGACCGCGGCTCCTCGACCCGCAGTTCGGTCGTTTTCTCCATCACCTTCTTCGCCTGGGCGCAGGTCGCGAAGCGCGCTTGCACAGGGTCGACGTTGCTCGAGGTGAGCGTGCCGGTGATGGTGTGGCCGATCACGTTGGGAGAGCTTGCGGTGCAGGTCTTGGCCGGCGTCTTGGCGCTGGCGCCGGCGGCGAGGACGAGCATCGCGCAGGCGAGGGCCGAGGCGACGGCAAGAAGGGTTCGGGGCATCGGGGTTCTCCTAGGTTGGGGTTTGCACTCTGCCGGGCAGGTTTCGCCGCGGGGGCTCGGCACCCTGCGCCCGGGATAGCCTGAGCCGGCCTTGACCGCCGTCGCCGACCGCATCCGCGCGCTGCCGCAGCGCTATGGGAAAACGACCCTGATCCTGCTGGCGGCGATCGCCGCGATCGGCCTCGGCGCCCGCGCCTACGTGGTGGTGAACCCGGTCGAGTACCCGGCCGACGACTCCCGCGCCTACTACGCGCTGGCCAAGGCCCTTTACGAGGAAGGGAGCTTCGGCGGCCCGGAATTCCGCGACTCCAGCGATTGGTCGCCAGGGGCGCCGCTCCTCTACGCCGCCAGTTTCTACGCGACCGGTGGCGCCCGCGAAGGGACCGCGCGGATCGTCGAGGCGCTGCTCGGCGTGGCGGCGATCCTCGTCGTCTTCCTGCTCGGGAGGCGACTCGGCGGGGCGGCCGATTGGCGGATGCCACATGCGGGTTCGGTCGTCGGCCTGCTCGCCGCCTTCGGGGTCGCGGTCTACCCCCCCTTCATCCACTCCACCGGCGAGTTGATGAGTGAGCCGCCGGCCATCCTGACCCTCCCCGCAGCCGTCCTCGCCTTCCTCTGGGCCAGTGAACAGGAGCGCTTACGCGCCTGGTTGCTGCCGGGGCTGCTGTTCGGGCTGACGGCGATGTTCCGGCCCGAGTACCTGTTCGTCGGCGTCGTCTTCGTCGTCCTGGCCGGAATTCGGGCCGCTACGACGGCTCCGTTCGTCGCTTGTATCCCTGTGGGCGACAAGCGACGAACGGAGCGCGCGGCTCGGGGCTGGAAGCCGGGAGCGGCCAGCGCCGCGGTGTTCCTCGCGGCACTGCTGCTGCCGATCGTCCCCTGGACGATTCGCAACGTCGACGTGCTCGGACGCGTGGTGCCGATCTCCACCGGCAGCGGCAAGGCGCTCTACGTCGGCACCTTCCTGCCCGCCGACGGCGAATACCAGAAGGTCAAGGCGATCCTGGTCGAGCGCTACCAGGGGCGCGACCTCGACCCGCACTCGGCGGCGCTGGAGAAGATCGACCCGACGCCACTGTTCGACCGCGTCGCCGACCGCTACCCCGACCTGCCGCGCGATTCCGCCCTCGGCAAGATCGGCAAAGAAAACTTCTCCAAGTACTTCGGCGAAGACCCGCTCGGCTATCTCGGAATGACCGCCCGCAAGGTCGGCCGGATGTGGAGCAGCGGCGTCGGCGAAGCGATGAGCAGCGGCCTCGGCCGGGCGGTGCAGATCCTGATCGTGGCGCTCGGGCTGGCCGGTTTCGTCCTCTTGGGGCTGCGCCGATACTGGTGGGAGCTGGTCGCGCTGGCGACCCCGATCCTGATCGTCACCGCGATCGGCGCGGCCTCCCTGGCGGCACCCCGGCGCAACGAGGTGCTGATGACGCTCGTCTTTCCTCTTGCCGCCCTGACCCTGTCGCGGGGGGTCGCGGCCATATCCTCTGGCCGCGAATGGTCCCCAGAGCAGGCATCTTCCCCTCCGAACTGACGGCGCTGCGCAGCGCCGGGCTGATCTTCGCGATCGGCCTGATCGCCTACGCCGTCGTCCGCCGCCGCACGCTCCGCAACGTCGACGTCCTGATCCTGCTTGCCACCGGCCTCGGGCTGCTTGTGGTCTCCGGCACCGAAATAGTCGACGGGCTGCTCTCTGCCTTCTCCTTCGAAAAAGGCAACGGCGGCCGCATCCTCGGCCTCGCTGTCTTCGCCATCTTCATCCTCTTCCTGCTCAGCCTGCGCGCGCTCTCGCAGGCCGCGCGCAACTCCCGCCAGCTCTCGGCGGCGCTGGAGGGACTGGCCTGGGAGGAGTTCCGCCAGGCTGACCTGCCGGAGCGCTTCCGCGACAAAGTCGCGATCCTGATCCCCGCCTACAACGAGGCGGAAAACATCGGCCACGTCCTCGAGCAGATGCCGTCGCAGGTCTGCGGGGTCGCAACGGAGGTTCTGGTCGTCGACGACGGCTCCCGTGACGGCACCGGCGACGTCGCCGCTGGGCACGGCGCCGCGGTTGCCCGCCACGTCACCAACCGCGGCGGTGGCGCGGCCCTGCGCACCGGCTACCGGCTGATGGTCGAATCCGGGGCCGAGATCGTCGTCACCCTCGACGCCGACGGCCAGCACCTGCCGTCGGAGATGGAGCGCCTGGTCAAACCGGTGCTCGACGGCGAAGTCGACGTCGCCCACGGTTCCCGCGTCCTCGGCCACGCCGACCGCAACCATTTCGCCCGCGAGCTCGGCATCGTCTTCTTCAACCGCCTCGTCTCCTTGATCACCCGCACCCACGTGACCGACTGCTCCAACGGCTACCGCGCCGTCCGCACCACCGTCCTGCCCCAGCTGGTGCTGCGCCAGGAGCAATTCCACACTTCCGAGTTCATGATCGAGGCGATCAAGCGCGGCATCCCCGCCAAAGAGATCCCGATCACGGTCGAACAACGCCTACACGGCCACTCCAAGAAGCCGGCTGTCTTCCGCTACGGGGTCGGCTTCGCCAATGCGATCGTCAGGACCTGGCTGCGCTAGCGACGGGACAGGCGGAGACCGGCTCGCAGAAGCGCAAGAATGACCTGGTGGAGTACCTCGTCATCGCCTTCTTCTTCGGTCTCGCCACTGGCTTTATCGCCAGGGGCAAGGGCACCTCGTTTTGGATCTGGTTCGTGATTGGCGCCGTCGTCCCGCTGCTCGGTCTGATCGCGGTCGTGCTCTACCGAGTGGAGAAGAACGAACCAGAACGGCAGTGCCCCAACTGCCACAAGGAGTTGAAGCTCTATGTGCAGGTCTGCCCCCGTTGCGGGACGGACCTGTATCTGCCGGATCCGGCGGCTGTGCGGCATCCAGGCGTGGACTAGTACGGCGCTGGATCGTCCGTCCAGGCGGCCATTCAGACCTCAAGCCGATTGGACAAGGGTCGAAAACTGTTGGAAGGCCCCTGGCGGGCCGTCCACGCATGGCCATTCCCAGGGCGACAGCGAGCGCGGCAAAACCGAAACGGCATAAACGCCGGCGCCGTCACGTCTGGAAGGACAAGCACTTCCGCTGGGTTCCCGATGGACAGGGTGGTTGGCGAGTCCAGGGCTATATCGTCCGCCATCGCCACAAACCGCGCCGTGGACATTTCCGCGGTCCCGGGAAAAGACCGGCGGCCGCGGTGCAGGCAGCGCCAGCGCCGCCGCTCGGAGAAGTCCGGCCAGCTGGCGCCTACCAAGGGCCGTTCGGCACCGAGCAGGCAACCCGACTGCTCAACCGGGCGGGCGTTGGCGCCCTGCCCGGACAGGCCGAGCAGCTGGCCTCGCTGGGCCTGGTCGGTGCCGTCCAGTCGCTGACTCGCCCCAGCGGCGCCGCCAGCCTCAACGGTCCCTCTCCCGTCGACGACGACGGTGACCCGATTGCGCCGGCTGATGCCTGGGGGCACGACCACCTCTGGTGGCTCGACCGCATGATTCGAACCAGCCAGCCGCTGGTCGAGCGGATGGCGCTCGTCTTCCACGACTGGTTCGCGACGTCGATCGAAGGCGTCTCCAAGCAGCAGCAGACGATCGACCAGTCCAACCTCTTCCGCTCCGCCTGCTTCGGCTCGTTCCTCGACCTGTTCAAGGCGGTGACGATCGACCCGGCGATGCTGCAGTGGCTGAACGGCAACGAAAACCGCAAGTCGGCGCCGAACGAGAACTACGCGCGGGAGATGATGGAGCTGTTCAGCCTCGGGGCCGACCGCGGCGCTTACTCCGAGAACGACATCCGCGAACAGGCGCGGTCGCTGACCGGTTGGCGCAACGACTGGTCGGCCGAGCAGGGCAACTACAACTTCCGCTTCGACGGCAAACGCCACGACACCGGGACCAAGACGGTGTTCGGACGCAGTGGCAACTGGAGTTGGGAAGACGCCTGCCGGCTCTGCGTCGAGCACCCCCTCCACCCCTCCTTCTTCGTCGACAAGCTTTGGAGCTACTTCATCCCGCAGCCGCCCGCCGACGCGGTCCGCGACAGCCTGATCGAGACCTACCGCGGCAGCGGTTGGGCGATCCGGCCGGTCTTGGAGGCGATCCTGATGAGCCCCGAGATCTACCAGGGCCCGCCGATGGTGAAGCCGCCGGTCGTCCAGCTCGCCGGCATGCTGCGGGCGCTCGGCCGCCCGATCGACACCGAGGCCTGGATCTGGCTCTGCGACCCCGCCGGCCAGGTCCTCTTCCGCCCCCCGAACGTCTCCGGCTGGGACGACAGCCGCTGGCTCGACACCTCGCGCATGCGCGCTCGCTGGAATCTCGTCCACTATGCCCTCGACGAGATCTCCGTCGACGCCTGGAACGGCTCCTACAGCACCACCGAGAGCCCCGAAGAGGCGCTGAACCGGGCGCTTGCCTCGTGGGGCTCGCCGGCGCTACGCGGAGAGCACCGCTCGGAGCTGCTCGAGTTCGCCCAGCGCGCGGAGAACCAGATCCTCGCCACGTGGCAGCGCGGCCCCTACCGGGCGATGCGCCAGAACGCCCTGCTGCAGCTGATCGGCATCTGCCCCGACACGGTCCTGCAATGAGCCACAACTGCTGCGACAACTACACCCGCTCGCAACTGCTGCGCTCGGCCGCCGCCGAGGCCGGCCGGGGCCTGCCGGCGATCGAGCCCGGCATGCCGGTGCCCGCCGGCACTGGCCTCTCGCGCCGGACCTTCCTCTCGCGCAGCGCCGGTCTCGCGCTCGCCGTCTATGGCGCCTCGAAGATCCCGCTCTCCGCCTTCGAGGCTGGCATCGCCCATGCGGCCCCAACCGACAAGGTCCTGGTCTCGGTCTTCCTCGACGGCGGCATCGACTCGCTCAGCGTCCTGGCCCCGGTCGGCGACGCCCGCTACGCGCAGCTGCGACCCAATCTCGCCCTGTCCCCGGAAGCTGGCACGGCCTTCTCCGAGGACCCGGGCCTGCGCTGGCACCCGGCCGCGGAGAGCCTGGCGACCCTCCACGCGGAGGGCAAGGTCAGCGCCTTTCCGGCGATCGGCTACGACCACCCAGATCAGTCGCACTTCACCTCGCGCCACTTCTACGAGGTCGGCGAGCTGGCTGTCGGCTACCGCACCGGCTGGCTCGGCCGCTACATCGACTCGGTCGGCGACGATGAGAATCCTCTCCAGGGGCTCTCCATGGACGGCTCGCTCTCGCCGATGATCGCCACCGCCAACCGCCCCGTGGCGGCAATCGACAGCGTCGACGGCTACGACCTCTGGTCGGCTGTCAGCGATCCGATCAGGGACGAGATGTACCGCAGCTTCGCCCGTTTCGGCTCGCTGCCCTCCGACTCTCCCGGCCTGACCCAGGTCCGCCGGGCGACGGCGCAGACCGACAAGCTGCGTCAGGACCTGGGCGGAATTGGCGAGTTCACCAGTCTCGTCACCTACCCAGACACTTACTTCGCCCACAAGCTGGCCGGGCTGGCGGCGTTCATTGCCGCCGGGCTGCCGATGCGGGTGGTGACGGTGCGGGCTCCGGGCGGTTACGACACCCACGCCGACCAGGCCGGCGACCTCGACCGCAACCTGCGCGAGACCTGCGAGGCGCTGCTCGCTTTCCAGCGCGACCTCGAGGCCCGCAGCCTCGACAACCGGGTCATGGTGGAGATGTGGAGCGAGTTCGGCCGCCGGCCAGAGGAGAACGGGTCGGCCGGCACCGACCACGGCGCCGCCGGCTGCGCCTTCGTGATCGGCTCCAAAGCGAAAGGCGAGATGGTCGGCGAGTTCCCCGGCCTGGAAAAACTCGACGCCCAGGAAAACCTGCGCGCGACCAGCGACTTCCGCGGGATGTACTGCTCGTTGCTGGAGCAATGGCTCGGCCACGACGCCGGCCCGATCATCCCCGGCGCCTCCGGCTTTGCCCGGCCAGCGCTGGTGAAAGCGTGACCCGCTCGCTCGCGGCCGCCCTCGGCCTGGTGCTGGCATCCAGCCTCGCTCTTTCGCCCGGACCGGGATCGATTGCCGGCAGCACCTCGGCCGCAGCCGCTGAATGCAGCTGGCAACGCCACTCGAAGCGAATCGTGAAGCGGATCAAGCGAGACGGGAAGGTGCGCCGCGTGGTCCGGATCAAGCGCTGGTGGAGCTGCAACCCGCTCGCGTCCGCTCCCGGCGTCGCGCCCTCGCCCACGCCACCTGTCCTCCCAGCACCCCCTCCAGAGACGGAGCCAGACCCCGGCCCGGCGCGGCTCAGCGTCAAAGCGATGGAGTTCAGCTTCACCCTTTCGCGGCCCAGCCTGCCGCCGGGCGAAGCGATCGTCGAGCTCAACAACCAGGGGGAGGATCCGCACAACCTCCAACTCCAGCTCGAGGGCAGCGAGGAACCGCCACTGGAGGTTCCCGAAGCCGGCCCGCTAGAGCACCGGACCGCCCGCTTCGACCTCGCGGTGGGCAGCTACCGACTCTGGTGCAGCCTTCCCGAACACGAGGAAAAGGGGATGAAAGCCACCCTCCTCGTCGCCGTCGATTAATCCAGTCGTTTCGGGTGGCCGATCGACCCGAGCTCTGAGATGTCGCGTTTGAAGGGCAGACTGGCGGTCCAGTCGAGCGCCGCGCGGACCTTGCGGGCGGTGCCTGGGATCTGACTCAGGTGGTAGGACCGGGCCATCCACCAGGCCGGGAAGCCGCGGAAGGTGCGGTCGCCGATCCGGCCCACCGCCTTATAGCGGCCGAGGTTGACGAACGAAGCTTTGCCGCGGTACTCGAACGGCTGCGCCGAGCCGATCCCAAGCTCCGCGGCGATGTTGCGGCCGACCACCGGGCCCTGGCGCACCGCGTGCTGCGCCGTCGGCGGCGTGGTTCCGCCGCGAGGGTCGGGCGCAGCGGCGCAATCGCCGATCGCCCAGACCGAATCCATCCCTCGCACCTTCAGGTACTCGTCCACGGGCACGCGGCCACGCTCGTCGAGCGGCAACTCGAGCTGGCGCAGAATCGGCTGCGGAGCGACGCCGGCGGTCCAGACCACGGTCTCGGTCGGCAGGGTCTCGCCGCTCGAGAGACGGGCGCTCTCCGGCCCGACCTCCTCCAGGGTGGTTTCGAGGCGGATATCGATGCCGCGCCCCCGCAGCTCTCGCAGGGCGTAGTCGGCCAGTCCCTGGTCGATCTCCGGCAGCACCCGGCCGGTCGCCTCGACCAGGACCCAGCGCATTCCGTGCAGCCGGGCCCGCGGGTAGCTCTCCATCGCGTCGGCGGCGAAGTCCTGCAGCTCCGCCAGCGCCTCGAGGCCGGCGTAGCCGCCGCCGACGAAGACGTAGGTGAGGAGCTTGTCGCGCCGCGCCGGGTCTTCGCTCGCGTTTGCTTCCTCCAGCGTCTCGACGACGTGGTTGCGGAGCCAGATCGCGTCGGCAAGCCCCTTGAACCCGATCGCGTGCTCGGACAGGCCCGGCACCGGCAACGTCCGCGAGACCGAACCCAACGAGAGCAACAGCTGGTCGTAGGGCAGCGTCTCGACTTCGCCGTATTTGGCCTGCAGCTGGACTGTCTTCGCCTCGGGATCGTGGCCGACGATCGAGCCCAGTCGCAGATAGGTGCGCTTGAGGATGTCGCGCAGCGGCGTCACCACATGCCGCGGCTCCAAGGTGCCAGCGGCCGCCTCCGGCAGGAACGGCGTGTAGAGCATGAAATTGGTCTCGTTGGCGAGTACCAAGTGGGCCGACTGCCGCGGCATCACCTTCTCCAGCTCCCGCGCCGCCATCGCACCCCCAAATCCACCTCCGGCGATGACGACATTCCAGGCCATGCCCCGACACTAGCAAGCTTGTAACACGTTGTTACAAAGTGCTACTAGTCACGAGCCCCTCGGGCCTGACATAAGGTCCTCGGCCGTGGCAATAACGGTTAAACCTGGCGGGTCGATCAAACGTAAGGCCCTGCACAAACGGTACGGCGGCCGCGAACAAGGTGGGATTAGTCCTTCGCGCCGCTCGCCCAATGTCTTCCTCTTCATGGACAAGCAGCGGGGCGCGGCGAACGGGTACATCTACGACGGCAAGCACGGCGACGGGACCCTGCACTACACCGGCGAAGGGCGCTTCGGCGACCAAGAGATGAAGCAGGGCAACCGGGCGATCCGTGACCACAAGGTGGAGGGACGAGCGCTGCACGTCTTCAAGGTCAGCAAGGGCACTGCCCTCTACCTCGGGGAGTTCCGCTACCTCGGTCACTACGACGCCGATGCTCCACCCAGTGGCGGTGGCGAGGACCGAAAGGTCATTGTTTTCGTGCTGCGCCGAGTCCGCGGAACTGTCCCACTTCCAGATGCCGAGGTGGATCTCCGCGATTCCCCCGCTTGGGTGAAAAAAGTCTCGGTCGAGCGGCATTTGACGAAAGAGAAGTTCTCGGTCAACCCCAAGCCCTACCAAGCAACGCGACGAGAGCAGAAGCTGGTCAAGGAACTTGAGGATTGGCTGGTTGCTGCGGGACATGCGGTCTGCAGCCTTGAAATGCATGCAGAGGGCGAGGCATCCGCTATTCGCTGTGACCTCTTCGACGAGACGGACAACGCAATCGTCGAGGCAAAGAGCAGCGTCAGCCGGCCGGCCCTTCGGATGGCGATCGGCCAGTTGCTGGACTACACCCGACTGATGAAAAAACGGCCGAAGACACGACTAATCCTGGTGCCAGAGAAACCGCGTCCGGACCTCCTGGATCTCGCCGCAAGCCAGGGAATCGGCGTCATCTGGCCCGATCACGACGGTGGCTTCGTGTCTACTGCGCCAACTGCTGCTGGATCAAACGATTGACCTCGCCGCCGTCGGCGCGGCCTTTGGTCTCCTTCATCACGGCGCCGACGATCGCGCCGATCGCCTTACCGTTGCCGGCTCGGATCTGCTCGGCGGCTTCGGGGTTGGCCTCGACCGCGGCGGCGACGATCGCCTCCAGCTCGCCGCTGTCGGACATTTGGGCCAGGCCCTCGCGCTCGACGATCACGGCCGGGTCACCGCCCTCGGCGACCAGTGCGGCGAGAACCGTCTTGCCGCTGCCGTGGGAGATCTTCTTCTCCTGGACCATCGCGACCAACGTCGCCAGCGCCTGTGGCTCGACCTTCGAGTCCGCCGCCGCGACCTCCTCGTCCGCCTGTCGCAGCGCCGCCGCCAGCTCGCCGGTGACCCAGTTGGCGATCACCTTCGGCTCGATCTCGCCGGCCTCGGCTGCAGTCTGCTCGAAGTAGGCCGCGGTGTCGGGATCGGCAGCGAGACCAGCGGCAACGTCGGCGGCCAGGCCGAGCTCGGACTGGTAGCGCTCGATCCGCGCCGCCGGCAGCTCCGGCAACGCCTCGCGCGCTTCGCGCAGCATCTCCTCGGTCGGCGCCAGCGGCACCAGGTCGGGCTCGGGGAAGTAGCGATAGTCGTGCGCTTCCTCCTTCGATCGCAGCGAGGTGAGGCTGCCGCTGACGGGGTCGAAGTGCAGGGTCTCCTGTTCGACCGTCCCCCCCGCCTCGATCAGCGCCCGCTGGCGCTCCAGCTCCGCTTCGACGCCCCGCTGGACGAAGCGAAAGCTGTTCATGTTCTTCAGCTCGGTCTTCGTCCCCAGCTCCTCGGAGCCCTGTGGGCGGACCGAGACGTTGGCGTCGATCCGCAGGCTCCCCTCCTCCATGTTGACGTCGGAGACGCCGAGCTGGCGCACGGTCTCACGCAGTAGGCGCGCCCACTCGGCGGCTTCGGCGGCGCTACGCAGGTCGGGCTCGGTGACGATCTCGACCAGCGGGGTGCCGCCGCGGTTGAAATCGACCAGGGAGGCGCCGGAGCCGTGGATCCGGCCCGACTCGCCGACGTGGATCATCTTCGCCGCGTCCTCCTCAAGGTGAGCGCGGTGGATGCGAATCTCGCCGAGCTTGCCGTTGCTGGCGAGCGGGATGTCGTACTGGCTGATCTGGTAGGCCTTCGGATTGTCGGGATAGAAGTAGTTCTTGCGGTGGAAGATCGAGCGCGGCGCGACTTCGCACTCCAGCGCCGCGGCGATCTGCAGCGCGTAGCGAATCGCCTGCTCGTTCGGCACCGGCAAGACGCCGGGATGGGCGAGACAGATCGGGCAGGTGTGAACGTTGGGCTCGTCGCCGAAGGAGAGCTCGCAGCCACAGAACATCTTCGTCTTGGTCGCCAGCTGGACGTGGATCTCCAGCCCGATCACCGCCTCCAGCTCAGCCATCCCCGCCCCCTGGACGCGCGTCGAAGCCGACCCCCTGCTCGAGCGCGTAGGCCGCCTCCAGCAGCTTCTGCTCCGCGAAGGCCGGGGCGGCGATCTGGAAGCCGACCGGCAGCTCCGGCCCGCCGCCGGCGGGTTCGGCGAGGCCGGTGGGGATCGAAATCGCCGGAATCCCGGCCAGGCTCATCGGCACGGTGAAGAAGTCATTGAGGTACATCGAGAGCGGGTCGTCGGTCTTCTCGCCGAGCCCGAAGGCAACCGAGGGCGAGGTCGGGGTGACGACGAAGTCGACGGCCGAGAAAGCGGTGTCGAAGTCCTCGGCGATTCGGGTGCGGACTTTCTGCGCCTGGCCGTAGTAGGCGTCGTAGTAGCCGGAGGAGAGCGCGTAGGTACCGAGCATGATCCGCCGCTTCACCTCCGGCCCGAACCCCTCGGCGCGGGTGTTCTCGTACATCTCCAGCAGGTCGCCGGCGTTCTCGGAGCGCAGCCCGTAGCGGACCCCGTCGTAGCGGGCCAGGTTCGAAGAGGCCTCGGCCGGGGCAATCACGTAGTAGGCCGAGATCCCGTGCTCGGCGCTGGGCAGCCCGACCTCGGCGATCTCGCCGCCGAGGCTCTCGATCCGCGCCAGGGTTGCCTCGAAGACCTCGCGCACGCCTGCCTCGAGGCTGTCGTGGGCCAGCTCGGCGGGAACGCCGAAGCGCAGCCCCTTCAGGTCGGCGCGGGTCGGCGCCACGATCCCGGCCTCGATCCCGACCGAGGTCGAGTCGAGGGGGTCCTGCCCCTGCAGCGCGGCCAGCAACAGGGCCGCGTCGGTGACGTCGCGGGTCAACGGCCCGCACTGATCCAGCGAGGAGGCAAAAGCGATCATCCCGTAGCGCGAGATCGCGCCGTAGGTCGGCTTCAGGCCGACGATGCCGCAGAGCGAGGCGGGCTGGCGGATCGATCCGCCGGTGTCGGTGCCGATCGCGCAGGGGGCGAGACCGCCGGCGACGGCGGCAGCGGAGCCCCCGGAGGATCCTCCCGGCACCCGGCCGTGGTCCCACGGGTTGAGCACCGGCCCATAGGCGGAGTTCTCATTCGAGGACCCCATCGCAAACTCATCCATGTTCGTCTTGCCCAGCACCCGAGCGCCGGCGGCGTCGAGCTTGCGCACCGCGGTCGCGGTGTAAGGCGGCCGGTAGTCCTCGAGGATCCGTGAGCCGGCAGTGGTCGGCGACCCCTCGGTGCAAAAGATGTCCTTGACCGCGACCGGGATGCCTTTAAGCGGCCCGTCCTGCACCTCGTAGCCGTTGCCGTCCTCGATCTGCCAGAGGTAGGCATTGAGCTTGTCGCCGGCCGCGGCCTCTCGCCAGGCCTCGAAGTACTCCGCAGCGGAGATCTCCCCCGCCGCGATCTTCGCCGCCGCCCCGGCGACGCTGAGCTCGAGCAACTCGGACATCAAGCGCTGGCCTGCGGCGAGGGAACGCGAAAGGCGCCGTCGACGGGGTCGGGGGCCGATGCCAGCGCGACCTCTCGGGGCAGGCAATCCCAGGGCTGATCCGCCCGCAAGACGTTCTCCAGTGCAACCACGTGCGAGGTCGGCTCAACGCCCTCCAAATCGAGCTTGCCGATCCGGTCGACGTGCTCAAGGATCCCCGACAACTCCCCCACCATCGTCTCGACCTCATCATCTGTGAGACGAAGGCGAGAGAGTCTCGCCACGTGCAGTACTTGGTCGCGGTCGATCATCGGCGGCCATTCTAGGCAGCGGGCAACTGGCTGCCCAGCCAGTTATTGTCTCGACCATGCAGGGACCGAGGGCAGAGCGCTTCGTCGTGGCCAACCTGCGCCTGCTCGCCGCCAGCTTTGCGGTTGTCGGCATCCTCTTCATCGCCGTGCCCAGCGGCGTCCTCGACGTCATCTCCGACGTCGGTGAATGGTTTGGCAACGACACCCGCGCACCCCACACCCAGGAGTACCTGTGGCTGGCGCTCGCCTTCGCCTACATGGTGGTCATCACCGGCATCTGCCTGCTGGCCCAGACCGACGTCGTCCGCTATCGCGCCCTGCTGCTCGTCCTCGCCGCCGGCAAGACCGCCTCCTCACTGGGCTCGCTCGCCTTCTTCCTGATCCAGGACCAGGTCTTCATCTACCTGCTCAACTTCCTCGTCGACGGCTTCCTGGCGCTGCTCGCGCTCTGGCTCTGGGTTCTGGCCGGGCGTATCGGGCGTCCCGTCGACCCCGGTTGACAGCGCCCGCCAGGGCTTTCAGCCGCTGAGCAACGCACCCTGAGCGCGATCTGCGCGGCGATGGCACCGGGCATCGACGGCCTGCCCAGAGCCGAGCGCGACGTCGACGTCTCCGGCCCGGTCGCCAACTTCCTCAGCTCCGTCTCGCCGCGGGTGCTGACCCGCCTCAAGCTTGGCCTGCGCGCCTTCGAGTGGCTGCCCTTCCCCTGGCGCTTCAGTCGCCTCGACCCCGAGGCCCGCGAGGACTTCCTGCTGCGGCTGGAGCGCTCGCGCATCCCCTTCCACCACGACCTGCTGCTGATGGCCAAGCTCTTCTCGACCCTTGGCTACGCGGTGACGCCCGAGGTGCAGGAGCGGATCGGCTTCGAGATCGGCTGCGGGCTCGCCGACGGCTCCCTGCCCGAGCCGGCCGGATCGCTCGGCGACACCGAGCCACAGGGCGAGGGTGAGGAATGCGACGTGGTCATCGTCGGCTCCGGTGCCGGCGGCGCCGTTGCCGCCACGGAGCTGGCCGAGGCCGGCCTGGACGTGATCGTGCTCGAGGCGGGCCAGCACTACAACCGTGACAACTACCCGAGCGACCACCTGGAGGCGATCGCGAACCTCTACCGCGACGGCGGCCTGACGATCGCCGAAGGACGGCCGCCGATCCCCGTCCCCGTCGCCAAGGTCCTCGGCGGCACCACGGTGATCAACTCCGGCACCTGCTTCCGTGCCCCCGATGCGGTGCTGGAGAACTGGAAGCAGCGCTACGGCGTCTCCTGGGCGATGGATCTCGACGCCGACTACGCCGAGGCCGAGGAGATGCTGCGCGTGACCCAGCTCGATCCAGAGCGGATGGGCCGCAACGGCCAGCTGGCAATGGAGGGAGCGGCCGCGATCGGAGCCAGCGGCGCGCCGATCCACCGCAACGCCGGCAGCTGCGTGCAGTGCAGCTCCTGCCCCTTCGGTTGCGAGATCGACGCCAAGCAGGGCATGCACGTCAGCTACCTGCCGCGTGCGGTTGCCGCCGGGGCGCGGATCCGGGCAGGCGTCCAGGTCGAGCGCGTCCTGGTCGAGAACGGGCGCGCCACCGGGGTTGTCGGCTCGACGAGCGCCGGGACCGGCCACCGGCAGCGGCGTTTCACCGTCCGCGCCCGCCGCGCCGTGATCGCTGCCGGTGGCGCCCTCGGTACCCCGGAGCTGCTGCAGCGCTCGGGCCTCGGGAATCACCAGGTCGGCCGCAACCTCCACATCCACCCCGCCTGCTGGGTCGGGGCCCGCTACGGCGAGGAAGTGCGTGGTTGGGAGGGCGTGATGCAGAGCTTCTACGTCGACCAATGGGAGCACACCGGGATCCTGCTCGAGGCGACGTTCACCCCACTCGCTTTCGGCGGTGCCTGGCTGCTCGGCGCCGGTCGCTCCCACCAGGAAGCGATGCTGGACTTCGGCAATGTCGGCTCGATCGGCGTCCACCTCTGCGACAGCTCCTCCGGCCGGGTCGGCCTCGGCGCCGAGGGCTCCCTGCGCGCCACCTACAAGCTGACCCGTGAGGACGCCGACAAGCTCGCCTTCGGCATCGCCCGCGCCGCCGAGGTCCATTTCGCCGCCGGGGCCACCGAGGTCTACCCCAACATCGCCCGCGTCGGCGTCCTCCGCCCGGCCGATCTGGCCGGTTTCGAAGCGACCACCTTCAAGCCAGCGGAGTTGCGGCTCGAGGCCTTCCACCCAATGGGCACGGCCCGCATCGCCGCCGATCCGCGCGAGGGCGCCTGTGCACCTGACGGATCGGTCCACGGCACCAAAGACCTCTATGTAGCCGACGGTTCGCTCTTCCCCACGTCAGTCGGCGTCAATCCCATGATGACCATCATCGCTTTCGCGAAGCAGGTGGCGAGAGGCGTGGGGGGGGGGGGGGGGGGGGG